>DAORKK010000021.1:0-28153 GCA_035439525.1 Chitinophagaceae bacterium | reverse complement strand
AGTCCAGCTGACCGTAGCACCGGAAACGGTAACGGCTGATGAAGCCAGTCCGCTCACGGTACCACAGGTAGGTGTAGCCGTAATAGTGGTGGTGAATAAACCACGTCCGTGTGTGGCCGCCGCCAACAGGTTGTCACTGGCCCGGAATTGAAGCATATCCGTTCTTACATTCGGAAATCCGGTCTCCGGATCCCATACTGTAGAAGTTCCGTTGATGAGCTCTGTTTGCCAGACACCCGTCTCAGTGGCAATGATGGCCCGGGTATTATCACCCGGGTAAAACATGACCCAACGTACCGGCATATCCGGCAGGTTGCCATCAATAGCGGTCCAGGTACTGCCCCCGTTATTGGTCACCCACACATTATTCACCCCATAGTTGGAAAAAGATACAATGATATTGTTCTCATCCGTTCCCAGTTCCACGCAGGAAATAGTAGTACCACTGGTTTGCATAGCCGCACCAATTACTGAAGTGAATACAGGTGTCGCATTGGCACTGGTGGCCTTGATCAACCTCGGCAATAAGCCACTGCCGCCGCCGCCAAAGAAGACTGTATGATTGGTATACGGCGATACTTTTACTGCAGAAACAGTGGTTGAACTCAATCCCGTCATGCTGACAGCACTGAACGTGGCGCCTGATTGCGGATTGCTCCAGCGTACAAATGTATTGGCTGCACCACTGCAATACATGATATTATTTACATCGTCATAATCGGTAGGATTGATAAAGCGGCCGGCACTGCTGGAGTAGTTAACTGAACTCCAGGAAGAGCCACTGGTGGTACTCCGGCGATACTGATTATAAACATAAGAACCCCATTGGTATTGCGGCTGATTCTGATCGATATGCACAAAAGCACCATCCCCGCCGGTTACTTCCACTGAACTGCCCAATCCGGCACTGTTCATTTGGTGTACCCCGTTATCCTGTGCACCTGCGAGAAAGTAGTTGGTGGAGGTCGGGTTGATCGCAACAGAATAAAACTGCTTGATCCGGAGACCGGTATTTTTATCAACAAAAGTTGTTCCGCCATTGGAAGAAAGATGCACCCCGCCATCGCAACCAACCAGTACCTGGTTATTGCTGTTCCAGGTAATGATCTGCTGATCGGCATGTACATACTGACCGGTGGTACCCACCCATTCAGAAATTTTGGACCAGCTGGTTCCTCCATTGGTAGTCCGGTAACAATCAAGACTTCCGACAATGACATTATTGGCATTGTTGGGATCGATTGCCGCCGCCATACAATACCAGGCCTGACCGCTGGTAAAAGCGGGCGTGGTACCGGTCGCTGCCCAGCTGGCTCCCCCATTAGTGGATTTATAAATTGTGGTTACTCCCCAGGCTGAATTCGAAGGCAGGGCAAAAACCGTATTCCCACTTACGGCCAGCTCAACATTGTACTGCGCTGTAAATGGTTGGGTAGTACTGCTGGTCCAGGTGGCGGAGGTTACCGTAGCCGGGTTATCGGTATAGCGGTAGCCTGAACTGGCAGCTGCGGTGTTGTAATAACCGCAGACAATATGGAGTCGTCCGGTATTGCTGATCTCCATATCCGGCACCCGCGGATCCAGCCCGGCGGGTGTGATATTGGTCCAGGTACCGGTTGCCTTGGTATAACGTTGAATGCCCTGGTTATTGGAAATTGAATTACAACTGACATATAAATTACCACTCGCATCACAAAGTACTTTACTCACATTCCATAAGTTCTGTGTACCAGCCATCGGCGCCCAGTTTATTCCATGATCAGTACTGATCCAGAGTCCGGCCCCACGTACCGCATCGGCATTGATGGCTTTTTCACCGGTTCCGAAGTACATAATATTTACATCGGTGGGATCCTGGGTAATACTACCCACAGCCAGATTGCCAAAGAAATCATTGATGGGTGTCCAGGTAGCCGGGGTTGCTGTAATATCAGTAGTCTTCCATAATCCGCCATCTATACCGCCCACCCATACTGTTTTACGGGTAACATCACCGAGGTCTTCCCAGATGGCCCTGACTCTTCCGGAAGTTATACCATTTCCGGGACGGGTATTGCCGTTACTGGGACCGGTCACATCACTGTTCGGGCCACGTTCGGTCCAGGTGAAGGCTAAAGCCCGGTTGGCCCGGTTCTGTAACCGTTGCTGACGTTGCTGATATGCTTCCACTAACCGTCCCTTGGGCACATAACCCAATGAAGGATCCTTGGTGATATCGATTTCGTACTGTAAACGGGCTGAAATTCCTGGACCTTGTTCCTGTACTCTTTCCACCTGTGCGGAAAGGGAAAGGTGTAAGGCAAGAAATGCCATAGACATAGAGAGGAGTCGCTTAAGCATAGATTGGTTTTTGGTGAGGGAAAAACTAAACTCTAATATATTGTTTTTTTTTATACCGGGAGAAGGCTGACTGACAGATAGTAATACCTATTTTTTCCCCGATCCGCCGGCAATACTACTACTTAAGTGAAGCCCCGGAAAAAAGTTTGAGAAAAACCTGGCTGATTTTCAGGCAATTCCTGAAAAACAACTATTCTTACTGAGGTAAATCATAAGCATAATTACATAGGTCATGAAATTCGTTTATACGTAGATTTACCTTAGCTTTCGCTTAACAAAACCACCGCATGAAAATTCAGACCACCCGATTGCCCCACCGTGTGCAATCGAAACTTTCCTCTTCCGCCTGGCTGACCATCAGCTACCTGGCCCTGAGTATCGTCTGGATCATGCTTGGCGACTCATTGGCCGCTGAAGTATCCGGCAATGATAAAGTACTGTATGAAAAAATACAATCCCTGAAAGGCATCTTCTTTATTTTGGTTTCCGCCGTTTTTCTTTACCTCTTCAGCCGCAAACTCTACCTGGGAATTGAGCTCTCCCATCTGCAAACAGAAAGTGTACAAAAAAAATACCAGGCACTGAATGAAGCAGCGAGGGAAGGCTTGTTTGAATATGACTACAAGGAAAACAAAGCCAGTCTGAATACAAAAATGAAATTCTTTTTTCCTGCTGAAGGAAATGAGCTATTCGGCTTCTGGCAAAATTGCCAGCGACGGATACATCCCGATGACAGGGAACGGCTTTCCAGGGAATATGAAGAAGTGGTGAGAACACACCGGCAGATCTGGAAGTCTGAGTTCCGTTTACTGGGTGCAGATGATAAATACTACCGGGTTATCAGTAACGCCTACCTGATCCGTCATACCACTACCAATGAGCTCATCCGGCTGATCGGGGCCATACAGGACATCAGTGACCTGCGCAGTCTGCAAACCGAGTATTACGAACAGAAATTAAAACACAGAAGAGCGCTTGCCGCTTCCATTATTCAGGCACAGGAAACGGAAAGAACGCGCTGGGCAGAAGAACTACATGATAATGTCTGCCAGATTTTATCCGTTGCCAATATGTATGCGATCGATATTACAGATCATCCTGAAAACCTCCCCGCTCTTGGACCGCAACTGAAAAAACTGGTAGCCGAAAGTATAAACGAAATCAGGCAATTATCGGCCACCATCCGCACGCCCGCCTTTGATCAGGAGACGCTGGTGGAATCGATAGAAAAATTATCAGCCAATATCAACCGGTTGAAACCGGTTAGTATACAACTGGATAACGGTTCATTGAATGAAGGTGAGTTGGAAAATGATAAAAAACTGATGATTTACCGGGTAGTACAGGAACAGGTGAATAATATTGTGAAATATGCGGAAGCAAGTTCCGTGGAAATTAAGCTTGACAACACGAGTACCAGTCATGTGCTGGTGAGCGTACGGGATGATGGCAAGGGCTTTGATCCTGAAAAAGTAAGAACCGGAATCGGGTTACGGAATATCCAAAGCCGGTTACAGGTTTACAATGGCAGTCTTGCCATACACTCCTCTCCTGGAAATGGCTGTCTGCTTGAAGCCAGTTTTCCTGTCTGATACCGCTTCCCTTTTACTTTTTAAAAAAAGCGATCAATTCCATTTATATTTATGTTATGAACCGGATGGATCGTCTGTTGGGTATACTCACTTTACTTCAATCACGCAAATATGTAACTGCCGAGAAAATTGCGGCCAAGTTTTCCATAAGTGTCCGTACCGTTTACCGCGATGTAAAAGCGCTGGGCGAACTGGGTATTCCCGTCAGCTTTGAAGCACCCAAAGGGTATTTCATTGTACAGGGTTACTTTCTGCCCCCTGTTTCATTCAGTACCGAAGAAGCTAATGCGCTCCTGCTGATTGAAGTACTGGTCAATGGCTTCACAGATCAATCAGTCCGGAAACAATATGCGAGTGCGCTGGACAAGATCCGGTCGGTACTCAGGGGTCACCAGAAAGAACAGCTGGAATTACTCAATGACAAGATCCTTTTTCAGAAACCCGCCTGTTACAACCTGCATTTTGAATACCTCCCTACCCTTCAGAACGCCATTGCAGCCCGGTCAGTTATTGAAATAGAATACCTGAATCTGAAAGAGGAAGCCAGCCGGCGGAAGGTGGAACCCATCGGGCTGATTTTTTACGCATTTAACTGGCATGTGATCGGCTGGTGTCACAGCCGGCGCGATTACCGGGATTTCAGGGTGTCCCGTATCAAAAAAATAACCGACACCGGTCTCCCATTCCGCAAAAAAGAGCATATGGAGCTCAATGACTACATAAAACAATTACCGGTGAAATATTAATTTTTTCAGGCTGCCATAGGGTTGTCAGTGGCGCATGTTTGCTTTGTGTTCTAAAATCAAACAACATGACATTTACTGCCTCCTTATTGAAAGAAATGGAAAACGAAGCCCGTACCACCCGTAAACTCCTTGAACGGGTACCGGACGGAAATTATGACTGGAAACCACACGAAAAAAGTATGAGCATCCGGCAACTGGCCACCCATGTAGCCGAAATTACCGGCTGGATCCCCCTGATCCTGAATTCGGATGAGATGGATTTTATGAAAATGGAGTACAAACCTGCAGCGATAAACAATCAGCAGGAGCTGATGACCCATTTTGAAAAATCGCTGGAGGAAGGAAAGAGTGCATTAGCTGCAGTGACAGATGAAAAACTGATCAACGAAACCTGGACCATGCGGAGCGGGGATACCATTCACAGCAACGACTCCAGGCTCGATAATGTGCGGCATTGCTTTTGCCAGATCGTACATCACCGGGCACAACTCGGCGTTTACCTTCGGTTGTTAAATATCCCGTTACCGGGAAGTTATGGCCCCAGCGCCGATGATAACAGCTTCTGATAAAAACAGGGCTTACTTCTGATTGGAAGTAAGCCCTGTTTATATATATATATCAGATGAGTCTAATACGTATTCCTTTTATCATAACCGCCCGGATCCGGCAGTCAGGATTGAATATTCCTTATTTTTAAGGTACAATTCACTAACATGAAACTGATCCCCATCGCATTCCTCGCCTTCTTTCTTCATTTTTGCGGAAGTCCCCGTCAAGTGCAATCAGAAAAAGAAACCAGGATACTCACTGGCGCTGACCAAACCGAAAAATATTTACCACTGCTAAACGGCAAGCGGGTAGCCATTATGGCCAACCCAACAACCGTAATCGGAAGCACACACCTGGTGGATAGTCTGCAGAAGCGAGGAGTGAATATTGTTAAAGTATTTGGGCCCGAACATGGCTTTCGGGGAAATGCCAGTGCCGGAGTACATGTGGCCGATGAAACAGATCCGGTGACCGGTATACCGGTTATCTCTTTGTATGGGTCAAAGAATAAACCGTCCAAACAGGACCTTGCTGATGTAGACATTCTTTTATACGATCTGCAGGATGTGGGATGCCGCTTTTATACCAATATCAATGCGCTCGCCCGGTTGATGGATGCCTGCTATGAAAACGGAAAAGAAATGCTGATCCTTGACCGGCCTAATCCGAACGGATACTTCGTGGATGGCCCCGTACTGGATATGAAATTCAAATCAGGCATTGGCATGTTCCCGATCCCTATCGCCCACGGTCTGACCGTTGGTGAATTTGCACAAATGGTCAATGGGGAAGGCTGGCTGACCAATAAAGTGAAATGTCCGGTCACCATCATCCCGGTGGCCAATTATACACATGACATGCCCTATACCTTGCCTGTAAAACCTTCCCCGAATCTGAATACCCAGCAATCCATCTTACTTTATCCATCCACTTGTCTTTTTGAAGGCACATACCTGAATCATGGCCGGGGCACATACTTCCCCTTCACCGTCCTCGGTAGTCCGGCATTGAAAGGAAAATACGAATTCAGTTTTACCCCCACCGGCATTAAAGGCATGTCGGAGACACCCTTATTCATGAACCAGCTTTGTTATGGTCTGGACCTGCGTAATTATGATGTGGCTGAATTAAGAAAAACAAAACAAATCAACCTCCAATGGATGATTGAGTTATATAACGCCTCGCCGAATAAGGAACAGTTTTTCGACAACAAACTTAGTAAGGAAATGGGGGTTATTGAAAAACTGACAGGCCACGCATTATTCCGCCAGCAGATCATGGAAGGAAAATCCGAAAAGGAAATCCGCGCCAGTTGGGAACCTGGTCTGAGTGCATACAAAACTATGCGGAAAAAATACCTGTTGTATCCGTAAAGCAAACTGCTTGCAGTACGACTCCTGATTTTTTTAGAAAGAATAAAAAAACCGCCTGCCACCGGGCGGCTTTTTTATTCGCTACCGCCCACAATTCTTACCCGCCAATGATTCAGCTCATTAAACGAAATGACTCACAACCATAACGAAGTCATGAATACATGGAAGCACTTAATTTATGTAAAGGTATTTTACGGAACGGTAGTTGAAGTACTACCAGTGATTCATTGAATAATCTACTTCGTAAAACTTCTTCCTGGTGTTACTTTGTATCAGCAATTAAGACAATATCCCCGCTGCCTCACAGAGCGGAAAAATGAAAAGCCGGCCAATCCGCATCCCTTGAAAAAACCGTATCCGACGAAAACCAAGATTCAGACTGTATCCTGTGAAAAATTATTGTCCGTGAAAAACCCGTTTTATATCCGACCTGTTGAAAAACCACTTGTGAATCCGATCCATGAAAATCAGCTAATCCGTACCCAGATGGAATCCAATCCGCACTTTAAAAAAAACAGCATGGCAACAGCGCTTATGAGCAACAACAATCCGGGACCAACCATTACGCTTGAACGATTGGTACATGCATTGATCAATGTAAAACTGGAGAGCGTGGTGAGAAAGCAAAGCTTTTTCATCAATGAAATCCAGCGCAACGTACCACTGATGGCCGATCGGAGCGTGGTCACGAATGTACTCGATTCGCTCCTGCAGAACGTACTCAATGAAACCAATAGCAGTTGTATCCGGATTTCGGCAAAAGAATACAGCCAGGTATTGCTGATCCATATATACGACAACCATGAAGCGGACTATGGTGTAAAAAATGTGATATCTGAACTGGTCAGGGTTGAGGCAAAAAAAATAGGTGGCTTTGTGGGCATCACCCGCCACCAGAAAAACCAGACCGTTATCGCATTCAGCTTTCCCAATGTACCAATGGCCGCATGAGGCACAGAAACAAAATTGCTTCAAGACGAACATGCAAAAAGGGCAACCCTGCCGGGATGCCCTTTTTGATTTTGACCGGTGATCAGCCCCTGTTTTTGCCGGAAAAAAAACGAAAATTTTGGGATATACAGTTGCTCCCCTGCAAGTCATTTTGCATATCTTGTACCCTTTATGAGTACCAGGTACTGCTTACTATTCATCGGTATTTTATATGCGTTCAGGCTATCCGCCCAGGACGCATCTGTATTTCGTCCCGATTCTTCCCAAAGGGAATTAAAGGCGCATCCCATCCGGCATGCGATTAAACTCGATGGTAAACTGGATGAGGATGACTGGAAATCAGCAGGCCCCTCC
The DNA here is from genome assembly GCA_035439525.1 of Chitinophagaceae bacterium. Lineage (GTDB taxonomy): Bacteria > Bacteroidota > Bacteroidia > Chitinophagales > Chitinophagaceae > JJ008. The sequence continues at coordinate 20,248 of DAORKK010000021.1, read as the reverse complement.
CCCCGGTTTACCCAGATTGAACCTCTTCAGGGACAAACACCCAATTTCGCCACTACAGTGAAAGTGTTGTATAACCGCCAATATCTTTATTTTGGTGTTTTCTGCCGTGACTCAGTCGGTAAAAAGTCTATCCGCGCCACCGATTTCAAAAGGGATTTCAATACCCGTCAACACGATCATATCGGCCTTTCCTTTGACGGTTTTAATGACCAGCGGAATTCCATGGCTTTATATACAAATGCGTATGGCGTACAACGGGATCTCCTGAATTTTGATGATATGTACACGGACCTGGACTGGGACGGACTGTGGAAAGTCAGAACCACCCGTACTGACTCGGGCTGGTATGCTGAAATGGCGGTGCCCTGGCAAACCCTGCGATATCCCCGGAAAAAAGACAGTATCCAGCAATGGGGATTTAATATTTACCGGAACCGTCGTTTATCGAATGAAATCAGCGCTTTCTCGGCCTATCCCCGTTCCTTTTCTTTTTTACGGATGGCTTATTCCGGTAAACTCACCAACCTGGAACCGCCTCCTCCCGGCCGAAACCTGCGCATACAACCTTATGTACTTACTTCCTACGACCGGTATAAAAACAATACCAGTATTACGGATCCTGAAAAAACCGCATTCCGGTATGGTGGCGATATCAAATGGGCCATCACCCCGCATAGTATTCTCGATCTGACTTTCAATACCGATTTTGCCCAGGCCGATGCCGACCGCCAGGTAAATAATGTAACCCGGTTTTCGGTTTTCTTTCCTGAACGTCGTCAGTTTTTCCTGGAGAATGCTTCACTATTTGGAACCGGTGTCGCCCCTTCAGAAGATCTTTCCGGTGGCAGTATGCGCATACAACCTTTTTTCAGCAGGCGGATCGGACTGGACGACAGTGGTAATCCTATCCCTATTGATGCAGGCGGACGTTTTGTATACCGGTCAGCCAAAAACAATATTGGTGCCTTGCTGATGCATCAGCAAGGCTCTTCCATCATGCCTGCCACTGATTTTTTTGTAGGGCGATTTTCCCATAACCTGGGAAGACTGAACCGGATCGGAGGGTTGGTTACAGCCCGTAATAACAGCCAGGGACATAACATTGTCAGTACTGTAGATGGATTCTTCCGGCTGAGTGAATCCCATCAGCTTAATATGATGGTCTCTCATTCCAGTACCAGTGCAACAGGAAAACAGGGCCTCTCCGGATCTGCACAGTACTATTATGTCAATAATCAATGGAAAATCTGGTGGACACAATCCTTTGTCTCCAAAAATTTTAACCCGGAAATGGGCTTTGTTTCCAGGAATGATGTGATCGCCACCACCCCCGGCGTGTTCTGGTATTACCGGGGAAAGAATTTACCATTTCCAAAACTGATCCGGGCCTTTGAACCGGGTGCCTGGTTTGAAATGTATCACCAGGCGTCGACAGGTGAGCTTACGGAACGAACCATCTCGGTGAATCCGATATGGTTTAATTTTCAACAAGGTGGCTATATAGGATACATACTGAATCACAGTTTCCAGCGGCTGACTGACATTTTCTCCCCGGTTGGTATTGATATAGTACCTGGTGATTATAAATATTATAATCACCAGATCTATTACAGCACTGATCCATCCAGAAAAATCAGTGGTGGATTTGATTTTTCTTTCGGAGATTATTTTGATGGTAAACTAACCAGTACTAATACAAGGCTGCAACTCTCCCCTTCCCCGCATTTCAGTCTGCTCGCCCAATACAACCGGCTTCACTTTGACGAAGTGGGCACTCCTTCCGTCAGTAAAAAAACGGACCTGTACACACTTTCCGGTCGCTTTGCATTAAACCCAAGGATGCAACTGATCGGATTTTACCAGCTGAATTCAGAGAACAATCTGGGAAACTATAACCTGCGTTTCTCCTGGGAGTATCAACCCCTGTCCTATATTTATTTAGTATTCAATCACCGGGGATTCGACAATGTACTCGCAAAAAGACAGACCGAAGATCATTCAATTATGAAACTGAGTTACCTGAAACAACTCTGAGGTCTTTCGGAGACTTCTGCAGCTTCCTGTTTTTTCTGTACCTGAAATATTTGACGGTTTCCAGTATAACCAGCACCAGTGTAGCCCCGATAAAAGAAGGAATAAAATGATCCACACCCGGATAGTCAAAACTGAAAATCCGGCGAAGACCTGGTATAAACAAAATCAGCTGCAGCATTATAAAGGCTGAGAGCAGGATGATCAGCAGGGCTATATTTTTCTCAGCCAGCACGGCAACCGCTGTACGGGTTTTGGACAGGTTCGTCAGAATCAGCATAATATTACCCGTAATCAAGGCCGAGAAAGCAATCGCTCTTACCTCTCCTTCTGAATGCCCTTCATAAATCGAAAAGAAATAAACAGCCAGGACCATTATGAGCAGTAATAAGCCGCTGAAAAAGCTTTGCATAATTTTACGCGGGCCGAAAAACCGGTTATCCCTGCTACGAGGGGGTCGCTGCATAATCCCCTTTTCTTCCTGTTCAGACTCAAATGCAACCGAACAAACCGGATCAATAATCAATTCCATAAATACAATATGGAGGGGCATTAAAAGCAATGGCAGGGTGGACAAAAAAGCAGGTAACAAGGTCAGTCCGATAATCGGTATATGAATGGCCAGGATATAAGACATGGCTTTCTGGAGATTATCAAAAATCCGGCGTCCTGAACGGATGGCCGCAACAATGGAGGCAAAATTATCATCCAGCAATACCAGTGAAGAAGCCTCACGGGCCACATCGGTTCCTTTCATACCCATGGCCACCCCGATATGTGCCGCCTTTAAGGCTGGTGCGTCATTGACCCCATCACCAGTCATGGCTACAATTTCATGATTGGCTTTCAATGCTTCCACGATCCGGAGTTTTTGTTCGGGTACCACCCGTGCAAAAACGGTAACCTTGCCGATCTTTTCCCGAAGAGCCTGATCACTCATCGCTTCCAGTTCTGTTCCCGAAATAATGATCCCGTCAGCAGGTAACCCAATCTTACGGGCTATACTGGCCGCTGTCAGTGGATAGTCCCCGGTAATCATAATCACCCGGATACCGGCCGTATAACAATCACTGATCGCCTGTGCTACTTCCGGTCGTACGGGATCCGTAAGCCCGACAAACCCTTTAAAACTGAATGCAAACTGTCCTTGTTCATCGGGCAGTTGCTGCGGTTCATGTTCGGCACTGGCAACCGCTATCACCCGGTAACCTTCTGTAGCCAGTTGTTTCAGTACTTTTTCGTGTTGTTGTTGCGTGGCCGCATCCAGCTTACACATTTTTAAAATAGTTTCCGGTGCTCCTTTTGCATACACATTATAAGGTGAGGATTCCGCCAACGGATCCTGCATGACCCGGGTCATGGCCATCAGTTCCCGGCTCAATGGGTATTCCCGGATAAAGGCATCCCCGGTGGCTGCTGCACCATAAAAACTTTCGTTTATTTCTTCGATTGCAATTTCCATAGGATCCACCGGCTTTTCCCTTGAGGCCAGGCTGGCAGTTTTAATGACCGAGGTAAACAACGCATGATGTTCACTGAAGACATTGCTGTGATAAATGTCCTTCCCGTTGTACACCACCGTCACTTCCATTTTATTGAGCGTAATGGTCCCGGTTTTATCGCTGCATAAAACAGTGGCTGAACCCAGGGTTTCGATAGCCGATGATTTACGGGTCAGTACATTTCTTTTGGATAATCGCCAGGCCCCTAAGGCCAGAAATACGGTTAACACCACAGGAAACTCTTCCGGAAGGATGGCCATGGCGGCCGTAAGCCCGTTAAGCAACGATTGTAAAAAATTGCCCCGAGTAAAATAAAACAACAGGACAATGGCAATACTGAGTACCGCCCCGATCACGAATAAATTCCGGATCAGTTTTTTCATTTCGGTTTGCAGCTGTGTTTCCTCCTGCTCTATGGCAGCCAGTGATACCCCTATCTTTCCAAAGGCGGTCTTATTACCAGTTGCCGTCACTTCAGCTAGTCCGCTTCCCTGGACCACCAGCGTGCCACTAAAAACAGCCACTTTTTCTGTATCCGGTGCTGTCCCGGTTAATTTGGTCACCGGGGCAGATTCCCCGGTTAGCAGCGATTCATCGATCGTCAGACTGAGAGACTCCAATAAAACAGCATCTGCCGGAATCCGATCCCCTTCATTAATCACCAGTATATCCCCGGGCACGACTTCACGTCCGGGAATACGGAGTTCCTGCCCATCCCTGATCACTAATGCACGGGGTGATGAAAGATTACGCAGGGCTTCCAGGGCTTTCTCGGTCTTCCGATATTGATAAAAGGTAATAAAGATGATCAGGAAGATCGTATTCAGCATGATAATACCTTCCCTGTAATCGCCCAAAATCATATAAAGTAAGCCGCAACTGATCAGGAGCAGGAACATAGGTTCCCGAACTACTTCAAAAGCAATCTTCCAGACATTCTTCGGGCCCGCAGTGAGGAGTTCATTAAATCCATGCGACTGCAAACCTGCCTTTGCATCGGCGGAGCTCAACCCGTTGACCATAACTAAATTATATTGATGTAAGTTAACGGAAGCCAAACCGTAAAACAGCAATCAGCAACAAAAAAATGACTGATTGAAGTCATTCCATAGCAAATCGTAGAAATGATTAACTTCAGGAATAACCTGATTTATGAAATACGTGACATTGTTTACATTATTCTTACATTTTTCCGCTATGTCTGTGGCACAGGAATGCAGTGTCCTGGAAGATTCGCTGAAAGGAACCTATGAAGGTGAATGCAGAAAAGGGCTGGCCAATGGCAATGGAACCGCCAAAGGCACCGATCACTATACCGGCCATTTTAAAAACGGCTATCCGGATGGTAACGGAAAATACACGTGGAAAAACGGCGACTGGTATGAAGGAGAATGGAAAAAAGGAAAACAAAACGGGAAAGGCACATTCAATCACCGGGTGATAAACGGGCAAGGGCAGACAGAAACCCTGACCGGCTATTTTAAAAACGGGGAGTACAAAGGGAAATTTGAAAAACCCTATACGACCGAAATGCTGACAAATAATTTCACCAGCATCAGTGTCAAAAAAATGAATACACTCATTTCCGAGATCACATTCACTGTCAAGAACACAACGGCCGGAGGCTCTACCAACAGCCAGCCGGTACTCCCGAAATCGGAAATAAAAAACATCCAGTTAGTCCAGGGAAATTATACCGAGTTGGTCTATGACACCACCTCGCAGGTTACGAATCGCTATACTTTCAGAAACGTCATATATCCATTCAGCGCTATCATCACTTTCGAAAGGGCCCGTTCCGTACAACAGGTGGCTATTGCAAAAATTGAACTCAACGAAAACGGGAACTGGATGATCCGGGTGGATGTGGAACAGTAAAGGAACAGGTTGTTAAGTTAATAAGTAAAAAGGTTGACAAGGAAGTTTCACTTTCGGGACATCCTGACTCCTGAAGCATCGGGATAACATCTGACAGCTGACAACTGTTTTCGTGCTTTCCCTCGTGTATTTACGAGGAATACACCTGCCCGCTGCAATATTCTGCTACTGATCATGTACTATTTAAGCTTTGCTTCCGTTTTTTACAGACAAAATCCTGACTGTGAAAAAATTATACCTGTTTCTACTGCTGACCACCCCGCTCTGTGTTATGGCCCAGAAAAATGTGGACCTTGATAAATACCGTTTTACGGTACAGTACAGGGCGTTGCCGCAGGTGCAGCTGGACAGCACCTATCGTACCTACCATGTGGAAATTGAAAGTACCCGCCTGATGGAATCATTTATGGATGACCTGTCGCCGGAAAAATCAGTCAGACTCGAAGGTTGGAGAAAACTGGAGCAGGACGGACATCTTGGTATTCAGGTTAAACTGGGAGATCTTTTACCGGAATCTTTCTCCGTGAAAGAAAGAACGGAAACCGTAAAAAACGGAAACGGAATTGTAACCGGCAGCCGGACTTATTATCACCAGGAAGTAGTCTATAGCTTTTCCGCTAATGCCATTATCTCCGATTACAAAGGCATGCATATTATGGATCAGGAACTGGCCTCCCGCCAGAACAAGCAGGTTTATAAAAGTCCGGAATTCACCATCAAGCACCTGGCAGAGGGATATTTCCTGGTAAATTCCATGTCTGTTACCCGTGAGTTGTACCGCAATGCGGTAACCAGATCTATGCATACGCTGAGTGACCGGATCACCCGGAACTTCGGCTTTGATGAAGTAGCGGCAAATGATTATATGTGGATCATTGACAGCCGTAAACATCCGGAATATAGTGCCTGGCGCAATGCCTTTACGCAAATGAGCGAGGTACTTTACAATATGGATGCCAATACCCCGATCACCGGCGCCCGTGAGAAATTACAACCGGTGATCAGTTATTTTGAAGGCATCCGTAAACGGTATACGTCCACCAAAAAACATGACCGGAAAATCCGGTATGCCACTTACTTCAACCTGGCCGTTTTGTATTATTACCTCGATGATCCCCAATCCATGATGCGGGAAGCCAATGGACTGGTGTTAAATGATTATGACAGCCGGGACGGAAAGGGATTCGAAGAAACCGCGGCCTGGTTGAAAAATCAGTTTCAACAAAACAATATCTATACCCGGCATTTCCCGGTTAATATCAATAGCTACCGGGGACCACTTGAGAAAAAAGATATCTCGAGGATTAATTGATTGGCATTCTTCCAGAGTATGTAAAGGGCTGAAAACACAATAGCCCTTTATTTTTACAATTGAAAAACCCTACCTGTTCAGGATCAGCTGACACTGTAAAACTCCCGCAAGTACTTGTAAACGGCAGCTGTACATTCTATTGACCATACCCTCCGCGTAAACCTGACATCCCGGACATTCCTTTCTGAAGATAGCCGTTATTTAAAGTTTGAAGTAGCTTTCCTACCGCAACTTTAAGATGAATCATTTCCAAACCTGCTTGATGCACTGGATATATCCCTATGTACAATCAGGGCCTGTGAGCAATAGTTCCATGGCTTCAGTTTTAATACGGTATTATCATCCCTGTTATAGCATTACATGTACGCGTTTTCATATGCTATTAATCATGCGGAAAATAAAATATAAACAACTAATAGAGATAAATCCTTGCCAGGCGGCGAATGATTAAATAAGTATACCTGCTTAATCAACAACCAACTATTTCGAGACAATCTTTCAACCAAACCTGGTTTGTGCCACTAAGTAAATTGAATTAAAAATACAGAAATCGAATAACGCCCGAACCAGGTTACCGGCACATAGGTTACTGAAAAACAGGCTGTTCCTACGTAGAAAAGTTACGTGGATACTTAGATGAAATTCCCTTACCCGGAAAATAACCAGTAGAATCCACTAAGAGAAAACCAATAAAATGATTTTAATCCTGCCTACTTACTGGCAATTAAGCAACAAAATGATCAACTTTAATCGTTAGTAGCTTATAAATCCGAATCCCTACCGCAATGAGAACCCATAAGTATGTAATATTTTTACTCTTTTTTCTCTTTTTCATATTCGCATTCTTTCTGTGGGAATTCAAGAGTATCAATGTAAACAACCGTCAGAACGTTGATGCGGTGGAAACCACCACCCGCTTCTCCAAAAACCTGAACCAAGTCCGTTTTGAATTACTGAAAACGGATAACAATATCTCATCCGGTATCAGTAAACCTGTATACCGGCTGCATAACGACTTCAAATCTGATTCCACTTCGCTGATCCGTTTGTTTAATGAAACTGCTTTTACAAAAATAGAAGAACCCTCTCTCAATAACAGCCTGGTAACACTCCGGAAAAAAGTAGAAGATAAACTCGTCCTGCAATCTGCGTTTGTAAACAACAATCCAGCAGATAGTCTGGCTGGGTTGGTTTACAACAGGCAAAATGAAGCAGTTAACAGATCCATCCAGTCAGGAATAGCAGCTGTCAATAACCTGCAACAAAAACTCTTCTCGGTACAGATCGGAAAAGTGGAAGACACCTATACCAAACAATACCTGTTTGCGCTGGGCTTTGCAATCCTTTCTTTCCTGATATTCTATTTCCTGTTAACCGGATTAAACTCGCATATTCAGCGCCGGAAATCCGCGGAAGAAGAAGCCATTATTAATGAAGAAAAATACAAAAATATTATTGATGAATCCGGCGCCATCATATTTACAACCAATATGGAAGGGCGCTTCACGTTTGTCAACGAAATGGCCTGCCGGGTGACCGGCTTTGCCCAGGAGGAGCTCCTGAAAAAATCCTATATCGACCTGGTACATCCGGTATGGCAGGAACAGCTCCTGAACTTTTACAGCGATGCCTTGCGCAAAGGCGATCTTGAAACACAGATCAAATTCCCTATCACTTGTAAAAGCGGGGAAATGAAATGGGTGGAACAGACCGCTGTAATTGTATTTCAACAAGGCCAACCCATGGGATTCCATTGTGTCACAAAAGACATAACCGAAAGTTACCAGCTGGAACGGGAAAAGAAATACCTGTATCAACTCTTCCAGTCAATTATGGACAACAGCCCCCAGGCAATCTTTATCAAATCAACAGAAGGCCGTTATATTCACGTCAATAAACAATTCTGCGAACTGCTGATGCTGACCGAACTGGAAATTGTTGGCAAAACTGATGATGAATTATTCGGCAAGAGTCTGACCCTGCATTACCGTAATAAAGAAGCTCAGGTCATTAAAACACAAACACCAAGCCGGCTTCGTCAGAACTTTAACAGCAAAAAAGGAATCCGGACTTTCTCTATTGAACTTTTCCCGCTTTTTGATCATAATAATGAAGTGCTGGGTGTATCCGGTATTGCATCTGATATCACGGATGCCGTACAAAACCAGCGCAACCTGATCAGCGCACTTAAAAGAGCCGAATCGGCTGAGAAACATACGCAAAGCTTCCTGGCCAATATGAGTCATGAGATCCGTACGCCATTAAATTCGATCATCGGACTCAGCTACCAGTTACTCAAATCCGATATGCGACAGAAAGAACATGGTTTTGTACGGACGATCCATGCAGCATCTGAACACCTGCTGGTACTGATCAATGATATTCTGGATACCTCGAAAATTGAAGCAGGCAAACTGGGCCTGGATCAGACGTCCTTCTCCCTGCGTGAACTGATCCAGCTGATGGTGGAATTACTTCGCCAGAAAGCCGAAGAAAAAAATATCCGGATCATTACCGAGATTGACAGTAACCTGTTTGACAGTCATATCGGCGATCCGCACCGTTTGAAACAGATATTACTGAACCTGCTGACCAATGCCGTAAAATTTACGCCTAAGGGACTTATTCGTATTACCTGTAAAGTAGAAGAAGACGAAGCCAAACAACAATCCATTGCGCTTACGATCATTGATACCGGTATAGGTATTGAACAGGAATATATTGACCGCATCTTTACCAAGTTCTCCCAGGAAGATAAATCCACCACCCGAAATTACGGTGGCACCGGACTGGGCATGTTTATTACCAAGAGCCTGGTGGAACTGATGGGCGGCACGATTTCGGTCAGCAGCCAGAAAGAAATCGGCACCCATGTAAAGATCAATCTCAGTCTGCCTAAAAACCTGGTACCCGTTATACAGTTACCTGCAAAAGCAACTACCGATACCAGTATCCTGAACAACCTGCATATCCTGGTTGTCGATGATAATGAAATGAACCGGCTGGTAGCTTCCACGGTTTTGGAAAATCATGGAATCATTGTAAGTGAAGCCGTCAATGGGGCGGAGGCCATCCGTAAACTGGAAAAGGAAAGCTATGACCTCATCCTGATGGATCTGCAGATGCCGGTGATGGACGGGCTCGAAGCTTCCCTGAAAATCAGGAAAGACCTCGGACTCTCCGTGCCGATAGTTGCCCTGACCGCCAGTGCCCTGAATGAAGAAAGCCATCGCTGCCTGGATGCAGGAATGAATGACTTTATCATTAAGCCTTTCAAGGAAGAAGAAATGGTGCAGGTACTCATCCGGAATATACGGCTGGATCACCGGGCTGAGCTCAGTGATCATGCCCGGAAAATTTCCTGAGAAAACGAAATGATTATTTTTTCAAGGCAAAATAAGTCCAGGCGGCACCCAATAAATCCACGGCGCCTATTCCTGCAATTATGGGTACGGTATAACCCAACAACACAAAAGAAACAAAAGAAATAAAGACAAAAACCCGGGTAGGAATGGTTAGTTTAAAAAAAGCGGTATTATTCTGAACCCCGGACCGATGGTAATAAAATCCCAGTCCAATGACCACAACGCCCAATATCCTGATCCATACTTCCTGCGTTTCCGGTAACTGTAAAGTTGTTAAAAACAAATTGGGAACGGTCATTAAAGTAAGCCCTACCCCGTAAAGGTAAAACCCAAAATAGCAAACGGAACGTGCTGCTGGAGTCATAATAGTTGGTTTTTGTTTATAAGAAGTCTGATATATCCTAAGTGATCATCATTCTGCCCGTTGTAGGTCAGGAAAACTTTTTCATTTCCTCATCAATGGCAAGCTGGATATCACTGATCATTTTCTCGTACGTTCGGGTATGACCCTGGCGGATAAAATTCATTTGCTCCACTTTCCATTGATTGGTTTTGCGGTACAGAAATTTTTCCATCTCCATCTCTTTCTCCCCGGCCCGGATGCTGTACCGGATCACGTTCTCTGTCCGGAACAACACTTTTACCCTTGCCCGGTATCGGCGGGGGTCTCGTTCCCGGTTAAAGAAAATAAAAAACTCAGTATCAGGCTGGTTACGCATAGCTCACTCTTCACTTCACTTTACTTCAGACAATATACCCATACAACGAACCTTACTCATAAATCAGTTTCTTCAGGTAAAACACCCGGGGATCTACCTGGACAAAGGTCTTGCTGCTGACCGAGATTCCTTTTTTATCAACCATTATTTTCTTAATTCCTTCATCCGTTTTGATTTCCAACGGAAGCGGCATTTCCATATTCAGCAGCCGGATTGTGTATTTATCCAGGCCGGTCTGACGGATACTGATCTCGAGTTTATCCGTGGTATATAAAAATAATTTAAACAATGGGTGGAGTGATTTGCCCGAAGCTGAACTGAATAGCTGCTCTACATCCGTCGTCACCACCGTGTTATCATACACATACTTTGGTTCGGTGGAAAGACGTTTTAATGTTGGGAAAAAGATCTCATCCCCGATTACAAAACGCAGGGTATGCATAAAAAATGCTCCCTTGCCATAGATATCCCCATGATAAGCACTGTCTGAATCCACTTCATCGCCACGCACGACAGGGAATTTATTCTGGGTATTGAGTGCCGTCTGCTGCATACGTAGCAGGTAAGCTTCTTCTCCGGCCAGTTCACGGGTGGCCATGGCATCCCCAAATACACAGATTCCTTCCTGGATCCACATATGGCCCCAGTCGCGGTTGGTGACTTTATTCGCCCACCATTCATGTCCGTATTCATGGTGCAGCAGCCAGTCAAAATCATAGTTGCCCAGTTTTTCATACCTATATTTGTTTCCATAGGCAATATTCGTCTGATGCTCCATTCCCAGGTGTGGTGTTTCAGAAGCAGCAATCCGCTCATTGGCCCAGGGGTACTCCCCGAAATACTTTTCGAGGATACGACTGGATTGCTCAAAAAGATCCAGTAATTTTTCCGCCTTTTCCAAATTCTCTTCGAGTACATAATACTCCATTGGTATCTTCTTCCCGGTAACCGAAGTATACACCCTTTTGGCGACTTTATAATTTCCCACATTAAATACCAGGCAGTAATTACTGATGGTATAATTTGTTTTATAATGCCAGGTGGTTTTATTTTTTTTGGTGGCTTGCTTCTGCAGCAAACCAGGCGCCGCCACCACCAGTCCTTTTGGCACCGTGATGATCATTTCGGCTCCCTCATTGGGTTCATCACTGGGGTGATCCTTGCAGGGGAAATAGACTTTGGCCCCTTCACTCTGGCAGCTTACGGCAATCCAGGGATTTCCCTTTGTATCTTTTTCCCATTGAAAACCACCCGTCCAGGGCGGACGCACCGCAATACCCGGTGTGCCACCATATGCAATCTTCACTTTTACTTTCCCAGCTGGTAAAATACCGGCCGCTTGAATCCGTACAAGGTCATCCGGGGTATGGGTGAAACTGGCTGCCTTTCCGTTGACCCATATCTTCGTCACTTTCATTTCATGCCACAGATCAAATAACAAAACTCCACTGGGTTCCGCCAGCACCAGGTCGGTTTCTGTATAACCATCAATGGTTTTCTTCTCCGGATCCACATCCAGGGCAATAGTAATATGCCGGATATCCATAATGGCCTGTTCGGGTTTCAGCCGGCCACCGGATTTGAGATTCTGGGCAAAAGAAAACAAGGAAATAAACAAAAGTCCAATCAGAAAACGGGTATGCATGGGAACTGTTTTGGGGAAGTTACAGCAATTCCGGCAACTGGGAAACCAGGAAAATAAATCCGTGTGGTATAACGCAGTCTGGCGGATGCCGGAGTAAATTGCATTAAAATTCTTTATTATTCAATCAATCCCATGCATTTTATTAATAATGTAACCCGGACTGTATGCCCCATACTGTTGATGTCAATTTTCATACTATCCTGCAGTCCTTCCAAAAGGTACAACACCCCGGAAGAACTGGGAAAGACGGTATTTGAATTATTCCAAAAAAAGGAAACCGGCCAGCTGAAATCCCTGCTCATCAGCAAATCCGAAATTGAAACCGCTTTTGGAAGCAGTCCGCAAAACCAATCTCTCACGGAGGAGGAGCGGAAAGTCTTTATTACTTCCACGTATGAACGAAACAAAGAGATCGGAGAAGGCTTTATTGATTTTTACACCGGTGGTGATCCGGCTGCCACTAAAATGCTGGCCAGCGGCAAACTGGATAATACAACCGCCGATATCCGTAATGACAATGGCACTACTGTTGCCTGGATCGTCAATCACTTTACGGTAGACGGTAAGCCCCATGAACTGAATCTGCGGGCGGCCAAAGTAAATGAGTACTGGAAGCTGTTAAGCTGGATAGAGGTGAAATAATCAATCGCCAATATGCCAATTGATTCATTTTTTTAAAAGGGTTTTTAATTCCACCACCCTGAATTCCGGAGACGAATAAAAACAATGCCTGAGAATAGGCATATGGCCATTCCCGAATAAAACCAGGATACGGTCTTCCGGACCGGGTTTTGTTCGCAGAATATTATTAAAGATCCTTAAATTCCGGTTATACCACCAGATAGATAGTGCATCCGGTCCTTGTTGTCCGTTCCCATTTACTTCTTCCGCTGTATTAAATCCGGAAGCCAGGTAATGTCCGTGCATGCGCTGCAGCGTAGCCGGTTCAGCCATATTGAGGAAATTTTCCAGCATAGTCATGTTGAGTTCCTGTGCGTCACCTGCATCGTACCAGCTTTTGTATTTTGCAGCCCAGTACTGATCCCGCACCGAATCTACCGGGGTGTTATGGCTCCACAAGGAATCAATCCAGGGGTACCTGGACTCAAATTCACTGGAAAAGGGCCAGGTATCCACTGAATAGACCTTCTTATGGTCCGACAGTCCCGCCACCCGGAAGCCCAGCTGGAAAATTTCATTCCGCCCCAATTTATATTGACCATTTCGGTAAGCAGCATAGAGGGAATCGATCCAGCCTTCATCACTGGATTCAACATAAACACGGGTTGGTTTAAAACGCATTATAACAGTGGCCAGTTCCTCCATTTCCTTTTGACGGACCATTGATTTCACGTCTATATATTTTGATGAATCAGTTTTATGACCGTCAAGATTCGGATAGCCGAAATGAAAGGCGCCGAGTAACAATACTGGTACAGGTTGACGCTCTCCGTTCAGCAAAATTTTATCCGGATGAGCCTCCTGAATTTTTTTCCAGTCCACTTTCTGACCGGCTAATGAAAATGAAATTAAAATCATCGCTGATAAACTGACAATTCTGATCATAGCTTATGCTTTAGAAGACAAAAATCCAATGCTTTCTTCGCCTTTTAAAATCCGATCTGCATACCCGTTTTTTTTGTCTGCCAAAAAAGAGCTGGTCCCGGCTTGCAGATAAAAAGGTGAGTTTCGCAGACAACCCACTGATTTCCGCTAAGGCTTCAGTAGATTTGATGGATGAGAAACAGCACGCTCCTCCTGGTCTATGCCGCTTTCTTTTTCATGTACTTTTTCGGATTCGGCATTATTGCAGCCAGCAATGCCGGCGTGCCCTATCCCTGGCACAAACAGATAAGCCCGCTGGATTTCTCCTATTATATCTATACAATCGGTACAGCTGCAGCGGCCCACTTACTCGTATTCAGGCGCTATTACTATGCAAAACCCCGCTGGAAACTGGTCCTGGGTATCGTCCTACTGCTGCTGGCTTTTATTCTACTCCGATATAGTGTAGAGGAACTGCTCTTTCCGGCCCTCTTGGGAGAAGGGAATTATAACCCGGGTACCACTTTTCGTTTCTATTTCTTCGATAATGTCTACTACGGTTCCATCCGGATTTTTATTGGCTTTGTTCTGTTCCTGCTCGATGAACTGATCCGCAGCCGGCTGCAACAAGCCGCTTTGAAACAACAGCAGCAAAAAGCGGAGTTGCGTTTCCTGGAAGCACAGATGAATCCCCATTTCCTGTTTAACTCCCTGAACAATATTTATTCGCTCGCGCTCGATAAACATCCGGAAACCGCCAACGCGATACTCAAACTCAGCGACATGATGCGCTATGTTACCTATGAAAGAGGGTCACAGGCCAGCCTGGAAAAAGAACTGAACTATATCCATACTATGCTTTCGATTGAGCAATTACGGCATGATTATAAATTACAGTATCAGCTTATTTCTTCCCCTGAAGCCATGGCCTGCCGCCTGTCTCCCCTGTTGCTAATACCGCTGGTTGAAAACGCGCTTAAACACGGCGACCTGTCTGACCCGGCATGTCCCCTGGAAATTAAACTCCGGAAAGAAGGTCCCAGACTGAATATACTGATCCGGAATAAAAAAACGGCAAATCCCCTTAGCACGAAGGGCGGGCTGGGATTACCCAATCTGCGGCAAAGACTGGGGTTGAGTTTTCGCCCGGAAGAATATGTATTCCGTATTGAAGAAAATCAACAGACATTTACGGTAAATCTGCAATTACCAGCCTGACTATGTACCGATGTATTGCTATAGATGATGAACCACTCGCCCTGAATATCATGGCGGACTATATCCGTAAAACGGATTCACTTCACCTGGTGGATATCAGTACCAGTCCGAAGCAGGCCCTGCAACGGGTACTGAATGGTGAAGCAGACCTGATTTTTCTGGATATTGAAATGCCTGGACTAAACGGGATTGAATTTATGCAGCTGGCTGGACCTCAGCGCCGGTTTATTCTCACAACAGCATACCCTGATTATGCGTTGACGGGATACGAATACAATGTGGTGGACTACCTGCTCAAACCCATTGCGTACGATCGCTTTCTGAAAGCGGTGCATAAACTTCCATTAACAACGAACCTCCCGGAACTGAAACAGGTTTCATTCTTCTTTGTTAAATCAGAATATAAATTGCTGAGAATTGAATATGACGATGTTCGCTATTTCGAATCGTTAAGGGATTATGTAGCTATCCATACTGTAACCGGTCAGAAGATCCTTACGCTGCAAAGCCTGAGTTCCTTTGAAAAAGAACTTCCTGCCGCTCAATTCATCCGTATTCACAAATCGTATATCGTGGCGGTAAACAAACTGGAACTCATTGCCAAAAACCGGGTAAAAATCGGGATAGAAGAATTGCCAATTGGAGATACGTATCGGAGTAATTTAAACAGATTGACCAAACATTAAATTCAGTTGTCAGGTGTCAGCTGTCAGGTGTCAGTGAACAGCCCCTTCTAAGAAAGCTGTTATAAATCTTCTAAACCCTACAACACTTTCCACCCCACCACCGGATGTTTCCCCGGTGCATAAACGGCACTCAGCACTTCAAAATTCAGGGTCAGTTCTTTCATTCGTTCCAGGGTCTTTACCTCAATGGTATTCTCCCCGGGCTGCAAGGTGACCACATCGTAATTACTGTGCAACGTGAACCCTGTTTTATTACTGAGCAGAATGGGACTGTTTGTGCCATTGACCAGCACAACCTTCAGCACATCCGTCTTACCGGTATAGCTGACCGATTTCACCGTAATACTGGCTTGCAGCAGCGGCACCAGGAAAGGTTCGCGGCCAATCAGGAGATCTTTATAATTGACTACAGTACGACGTTCAAAGAGGGCTTCCTTTACACTTTCTTCGGTTCTTTCTTTAGCAAAGACGAGGGTCACAGGCCGGTGACCACCTTCATTTACGTTGAAATCCCAGTCAATCAGTTTATGGATATCACTGGTCCCCATGATGGTGAGGTTATTATCCAGGGCAATCTGCAAGGCTTCTTCTGAATAAGTGACATCATTCACGACTTCAATGCCATCCAGCAGTTTTTCCTTAATAAGCATGGTATGCATATCGGTAAGCCGGGCAATGCCGTCCTTACGCTGAGCCGTCCAGTTGGGATGGTTCCAGAATACAAAAGCACCCTGTGACTTGGCTGCTTTAAAAACTTCCACGGAGTCCTTGATCAGTAGTCCGTTGGCATCTTTTATGAACACGGCGTTATTATGACCAGGAGGCATTTTCCGGGTAATTTCAGATCCGCGGACAATGATCAGGTTATGGTTCTTTGCTTCCGCCAGTGCCAGTTCATAAGAGCGGTTCCTGTCCGGATGCGGAATGTCCGTTTTATGCGGTTGATACTCCAGGTGCTCAGTCAGTGAAATCACATCGAGTCCGTCCATCAGGGCTTCCATCACGCGGATATCCGGCCAAACACTTCCATCCGAAAAGACCGTGTGCTGATGAAGGTCCGTTTTCAGGGTCTTGTACCCGGGAATATCGGGAAATACAATCTTCCGGCCCATGGAATGACTATGGTCCTGGGAAAAAACAGATGAACTTACGACAATCAGTATAACCAGCAGGAGTTGGCGCATAACAGGTGTTTTATGAAAGGTAAATTTTTCAAAGTCAAAAAACAAAAGTAAAAAGTAAAAATCAGGAAGCCCCTTATAGCCTGTTAATTCCCTATTATTGAATTATTAATTATGTAGATCCATGCCAAGAAATCAAAAACGCACAAAACCCTGTTCAAACAGCTTAAGCAAGGCTGTTTACAGTGGACTGACGACTACTAACTAATTTCACCGGCCAATCTGCCCGTTTCATCGGTTTTTCACATGCTGGCCGCAGGATGCATGCCGACATTTACTTCCAATAAAAAAAAGGTCATGAAAAAATTAATCCGACAATCTTTGTTTGTGCTGACATTGGTAATTTTCTTTTCGCGAGTCACGCAGGCTCAGCCACCTGCAGGAGAATTGCCCATGGGCCCTCCCCCGGAATTAAACAACAGTTTGGCTACGAATGAGGAAACAGAAATCAGCCGCTTGCAAATGGACTGGATGAAAAAAAAACTGAAACTGAATAAAGAACAACAAGAGTCCGCTGAAAAAATCGTCCGGGAACATGCAAGGAAAGTACTTCTTTTCAAAAAAAAGGAAGGCTATAACGCCGAGACCGATCCCGGGAAAAGGCAGGCTGACCTCGAACGCAACGAAGCCATGAAAAAAATACTGACGGAAAAACAATTCAGCCGCCTCATTAAAAATAAACAGGTGCTGGAGAACAGTTTTGATAATATCAGTTTAGGGGGGCTTCCGCCTCCACCTGGAATGTAGGAAAAGCTTCAAAGGATGAGGTATGAGTAACGAGCTATGAGACTTAAACCAGTAAGCGTCTGCTCACAGCTAATTACCGACTGCTGACCGCCTGCTGCTGACTGCCGGCTGCCTTCCCCCGAATCACCTTTTCTTTCCTGTAATTTCACTGCCATTCTGAAACAAAGTCATTGATTCCACTTCGCCCTTTTCATTCCGGTTGAACCGGATCTTAGCCTCTATCTCTTTAAGGAAGAAATGATCTTTTTTCTCAGGGTGCAACTGTAAAGGTTCTTGTCCTTCAGGAGCGCCGATAAGTTTGCCATTCTCCACGTAGACTTTCACGACCAGGTCAGCATTTAAGTCAAATATGCCGGTATAATGTTTCAGTTCCTCTTCCGTCATGGCGATGGCCGACTTTTCCTTCGGGAGTTCATACGGCAGATTATAGATGACTGCAAACAGGCTCCTGGTCATACCCGAGAGATGGGGGGTACTTAAATTGCTCAGCAGGATGATGACGGTGCTGTCTTCCGGGATGAAGACCATATTGCTGACAAAACCATGAATACCGCCACTATGCCCGATGGATCTTTTCCCGGCGAGGGTATCCATACCCCAGCCGTATCCGTATTTGTCCATCACCGGGGTAAATGCCATTTCTCTGGACGCTTCCCTGATCAATTTGTTGGACTGCAGGGCCAGGAACCATTTATACAAATCATTAGTGGTGGAGAAAATTGAACCGGCGGCATAGGAGACTGATGAGTCCACGACAGGTGCCGGCGTGTTTCCATCCGCTTTCATTCTGAAATAACCGGTAGACTTCCCGGAATGTTGCAAATGGGCAAAATCAAATCCACTTTGCTGCATACCTGCTTTATTAAAAATATAGTTGCGCACGGCTTTCTCCCAGGACATTTTTGCCACATCTTCGATAATATACCCGAGTAACAAATACCCGGAATTAGAATAACTCCATTTAGTTCCGGGTGTAAAATCCAGAGGCTTGTCCTTGAAACGGGCCATCATTTTTTCCCGGGTGGCCGGGTTGGTCACCTCTTTGTTCATAAACTCCGCATCATTGGTATAATTAAAGATGCCGGAAGTATGCGAAAGCAACTGATGAATCGTTATGCTATCCCCTTTCGGATAATCCGGGAAGTACTTACTGAGTTTATCCGTCACTTTAAGTTTCTTCTCCTCCTGCAGTTTCAGGATCACGACAGCCGTAAACTGCTTTGTCACAGACCCGATCTGAAACACACTGCTCGGATCGTGTTTTACACTATCTTTTACAATGCGGTATCCATAGCCCTTATCCAATAAAATTTTCCCCTTATGGGCCACCAGCGCCGTGCCATTAAATTTATACTGACTGGTATAAAGATTCATGATCTCTTCCATTTTGGAGAGGTCCTGACCGAATGAAACCTGTATTGCTAATACTGCAATCAGGATGAGGTTTAGCTTCTTCATACAGAATTTTTGCATCTGACGTGTGTCAGACGGATTAGGTTACATTATAAAAGTAAAGGATTTGAATGGGAAAGCAGCAGATTCATAAATCATACGTAAAACCCGTTGAAGGAACTGCTTACGGTCCACTGCCTGTTGGAAAATATCCCTGCTACGCAGAAACATCCAGATCCACTTCCACCTTCCCCTTTTCCTCCCGTATCACTGCCGAATAATAATCCAGCCGGGTAGTCAGGTCACGGTATCGGGTATCGAGGAAACGATAAGAGAAATCTTTAAGGGATGAATCATGTTCAAAATGCAGGCTGAGTTTTTTCGCTTTTATCAGGTGAACATGGAGAAATTCTATACTCCGGGTAGTCGCGATAATATTGATACATTGCTGCAGGATCCGGTAAAGAGATAATCGCTCTTCTTCGGGTATATATGAAGATTTTTTGTCGAGATCAATACT
Organism: Chitinophagaceae bacterium; assembly: GCA_035439525.1. Taxonomy (GTDB): domain Bacteria; phylum Bacteroidota; class Bacteroidia; order Chitinophagales; family Chitinophagaceae; genus JJ008. The sequence continues at coordinate 507 of DAORKK010000021.1, read as the reverse complement.
CACGGGAATACCGTACTTATCCGTAAGCAACGCGGCATAGGTTTCCAGTCCGTCTTCCAGTCCAAGGTCAATCAACATAGAAGGACTCAGTTCCACCGAAATATCATTCAATCCGTCCAATGCTTCTTTTACCTGTTAATCGGCTTTTTTGGTATACTCCATATGCTCAGGATGCATCTGCAGGTACATCCGGCTGGACGCCAGGGTTTGCGAAATATTATCCCGCAGGGAGAGTAAGAGCGCATACCCCTGTTTCTCCCGTTCCAGATCCAGGTCACGAAGCATTTTCCGATGCTCCAGTTCTTTATCTTTAAGTACACTTTTATGTAATGAAGTAAACTGCCGGTACAGAAAAACCAGCACAATGATTGTGGCGATAATGGAGAACAAAAGATTCATTAAATAAATTTTCTCCAACACAGGATCCGGCAGGAAAAAATGATCCGATTTTGAGTGCGTATAAAAAATGGTAAACAGAATAAAGACAACCATAATCAGGATCTGGGC
>DAORKK010000020.1:0-36195 GCA_035439525.1 Chitinophagaceae bacterium | reverse complement strand
GTTTGCCAATACGATCAATATTATTATCGGGGATTATAATGATGCACTGAATACCACTATTTCCACCGGATCCGGACCGGAATCCTCTTTTCAACCGATTATAGCAGACAGTACCGATGCGGATCATTATAAATCCATCACGCTGCCTTTAGGCGTAGCCGGACAAAGCAGTATGATCAATTTCCCGAATGTGGTGGATAACCATGTTATCTCCAATGAACTCACCCCTTATTACGTATTAAACTCGGCAAAAATCAGGAATGATATTACGGCTGTCGTCCCGGATTATATCTCTACGCATAATACATCAGACCACTACCCCGTTTTCTCCCAGTTCAGCCTGGAAGGACTGATTACCGGAATACCCGTGGTAACACCCACTGCATTTGGAATACAGGTCAGCCCGAATCCATTCGGGTCCACACTTCGTGTAACAGCCACCAAATCACTGGCCAATGTACAGGTACGATTATTGAATATGCAGGGCCAGATCATCCATACAAAATCACTTGGTTTCCTGAATGCAGGTTCCAGCTATGAACCCGGCTTTACTGATCTGCCGCGCGGAATATATTTCATGCAAGTTGAAACGAAACAACTGAGAACAGTGATTAAGCTGACGCATCTGTAAGGGAAAGCACGAAGGGCATTCAGTAAAACGAGGAAAAGTAGTTTAATAGTTTCGAGCTGCGAGTTACGAGTTACGAGTGAATCGCGTAAAACGAGATACTGTCTGTCATTTAAGATTCAACCTCCTTAGAAGGGGCTGTTGTCCGGGGCTTCGGGATGACAACTCTATAAAATACATGGTTCCTCCTTCGTCGGAATGACATCGTTATTGGGAGGAAAAAAGGAAATACAAGATTTCTCGCTTCGCTCGAAATAGTCGTAATCTCCATTTACTCCGGAAGAATTCCAATAGAAGGGGCTGTTGCCTGACAGCTAACACCGAACAGCTAACACCTGTCAGAAGGGGCTGTTTCCTGACAACCGACATCTGACATCTGACAACTAAAAAGAGGCTGTCCATTAAAAACGGAACAGCCTCTTTTCTTTATAGTAACATTGACTTAGAGAACCAATACAGTGATCACTTCCATCTCCTTCTTATCACTCACCAGGTAAGCCCTGTACACCCCATGTTGTAAGGTGGCCGGTATGGTGATGGTCTGATTGATAAAAGTGGATTGGATATTCATATTCCAGTGATGTACTTTTTCACCGGCACTGTTAAAGAGCATCAGTCCGTAATAACCGGGCTGGATGTCTTTCACGGTAATCCGCATATCCGTTCCTCTTTCAACCGGATTGGGATAAAGCCGGAAGCCGGTTCCGATCGATGCCACCGTAAAGGTCTGCTGTGCACCATAGGCGGTTCCGCCATTATTAACTGCGTAGGTTTTGTAATAGTAAGTAGCCCCCTGAACCAGTCCGGTCAGCGATACCGTAAAGTTTCCGGATGCGATACCTGTTCCACCCACACGGGTGCCTGAGCCGTTTACAAATCCGTTGATTCCGCTCCATTCCACCCCATAACCGGTCACGGCCGAACAACCTTCCGTAATGACCTGTCCGGCTACAATGGCAGACTGGGTAGTCAGGTTGGTGGCCGCTCCGGTGATTACCGTAGCAGTTGTATTCACACCGCTGCCACTCACTGAAACATTCACGGTGTTGGCAAAACCGCCACCGGAAACAGGAATATTCCCATTATAATTCTGAACGGCGGTTGGCGTGAATTTTACAAACACTTCCTGGCTATAAGTACCACCTGCCTGTGTAAGACTTAAGGAAGGCGTATACGTTCCGCCAGCCGTGGTGGAGAAACTGTATCCGGTGAACGGACCCACATTTATACTGGCATTGGACAGGAAAGCGCCATTGATCGTAAATGAATTCGGACCGGCAGTCGTATTGATACAGGCAGGACCAAATGCGGTAAGCGCCGTTGCTGTTAATGAAATGGGGACAGCTGCTGTGGTAAAGCTTTGCTGGCTACCATAAGCGGTTCCTCCGCCATTGGTGGCATAAGCCCGGTAGTAATACATGGTGGTGGGCATCAGACCGCTTAATGCAGCACTGAAAGCACCACTGCTGAGATTAGAAGAAGCTACCTGCGTTCCGCTACCGGGTGTAAAATTATCCGTGCTGCTGTATTCGATACCATAAGCAGTAATAGCGGTACATCCGGTTGTCGTAACAACAGCAGCCAGTGTGGCACTGTTATAGGTCACAGAAGAAGCGGTGCCGGTTGTTAAACCTGCCGGTGAGTTCACCCCTGCTCCGGAGGCAGCCACATCAACTGGTGCTGGTACTCCTCCGCCATTCACCACAATGTTTCCATTATAAGACTGTTCTGCAACGGGTGCGAACTTTACGAATATCTCCTGAGAATAAGCACCGCCTGTTTGTGTCAGGGTCAGCGAACTGGTATAGGTACCACCGCTGGTGGTGGAGAAACTGAATCCATTCAATGCACCCACTGTAATATCGGCAGCCGTCAGGTTACTACCGGTAATGGTGAAACTGTTTGGCCCCGCTGTAGAGGTCAGACAAACATCCCCAAAAGAAGTAAGAGCGGTAACAAGAATTTGCGGATCGGGGGTAGCGGTTGTAAAACTGCCTTCCGTGCTATAGCTGGTACCTGCACTGTTGGTGGCCCAGGCATGGAAAAAATATGTAGTACCTGTAACCAGTCCTGTCAGATCCGCACTGAAAGTGCCGGAAGAAAGATTACTTGCAGTTACCTGTGTTCCTGTACCATTGGCGAAGCCGGTTGTGGTACTGTACTCAATACCATAACTGGTAATGGGAGAACAGCCTGTGCTGGTAATTGTACCGGCAACCGTTGCGGTTGTTTGGGTGATGGCACTGACAGCACCACTGGTTACAACCGGTGCGTCATTCACACCCGATCCTGAGGCGGCCACATTTACCGCAGCGGAAACACCTCCGCCCGCTACGGGTATATTCCCGTTATAGGACTGAACTGCCGTTGGGGTAAACTTTACATACACTGATTGTGAAAAGGTTCCGCCCGGCTGTGTAATGCTGAGGGATGGTGTATAGGTTCCGCCTGCTGTGGTACTGTACGTAAAACCGGATAATGCTCCGACAGTAACATCAGCTGTAGTAAGATTGGAACCGGTAATGTCGAATGAATTCGGACCAACTTCGTTATTGATACAGGTATTGCCGAAGGAAGTTAACGGTGAAAGAATTGATAGAGATGGTGTTGCTACTGAGGAAGCATTTAAAGCTGTCCAGGCATCTGCCGATGTAGCCCCATAAGCCACACGCACACCATCAAAACTACCAACTGGATTATTGGCAGTCCGGTTATGCCAATGAAAATTTCCGACATTTGAATTAGATGGATCACTTGCAGTTGTTGTGATAAAAGCAAGAGCTGATCCGGTTGAAGGCTCACTACTCAACGAGGGATTTACCCAAACATACATTTCATCATTTGATGCTCCAGTTACAAATGTGTAACGAACAACAACAAGGTACGTTTGATTATAGTTGAAGACTGTTGTTCCAAAAACGGCTGAAGCAACATTTGCCAGTTTAGTAACACCTAAATTGTAACCCGCTCCATTTGTTTTTGCAAAAATTCTTCCAAAATAACTGGTGCCAGTACCAGGATCACCCAATGTTATAAAGTAATCTCCAGTCGCTGTGGTTGCAGACAAATTCAATAAAAACGAGTAATAAAAAGTATTTGTGCCAGCTGCCGTCGTAGTAAAAGGCTTGTATACCCGACTGGAAGTCGCTATGCCGGTTGGCATTAATACGTATTCGCCACTTCCACCATTATATCCTGGGTAAACTAATGGCGAAGAATTCTGAATAGTTGGTTCCGGGCCACTGCCTCCCTTTACCCATGAACTCTGACCGACTAATGATGAACCAGTATTTAACCCTGTAAAATCATCAACCAGTAATGACTGGGCAGTAACAGCAGACGATACAGCCAGCATACATATATAAAAAAGTAACTTTCTCATGTTTTTTTTTTGAAAGATTTTAAAATTCATCCTATCAGTTCCAGCTGAATTTTACATCATCAATACCGGTAGAAGGTCTGTTTCCGCTACCGGATGTGCTGTTCAGCGCCACAATACGAATCCATACTTTCTGATTAATATTATTGAGTACGGAACCGAAATCAACTGTTACAGGAGTACTGGCAAAAGTGCCTGTACCAAAACTGGTCGTCAGTGTGGCTGGAACGGTAGGATTGGTGGTAAACAATACCGGGTTATCCCCAACACCATAATCCACTCTCCAGGTGGTGGTTCGTCCCGTGCCGGTGGAACCATCCAGTGACTGCAGGAGAAACTCCAGTTTCAGATTGGTTTTACCGGTAGTATTTGCCAATTGGAAAGCGAACGCATAACCCGGATCGCCACCTGTTGCAGCCGTACCTGTCTGCCTGGCGCCCAACGCCCGGTTGGCAGATGAACTTTGTGCTGTACTGCTTGAAGTGGAGGTCAGCCCGGTGGCAGATGCATAATTCTTAAACCCGAGACTGGTCTGATTCCAGGCAGTAGCGGTCAGAAAATTACTGTTGTATACCGTGGCTTCATTACCGATAAATCCGCCAGAAGCTTCCTGCTTTACATAAACACCAGCAGGCAAACCGGCCGTACCGAGGTTGTCGAAATTGATCGTAAAAGGAGAACTGCTGCCTAATGTGATCTGGCCTTCACCGCTGAAAGTCGGGCAACGTGGATTATTAAAACGTACATCCGTCGTATCGCGGATGGTGAGCTGTTTTGTGGAACCAAAGAAAGAGTATACTGCAATAATATCACCATTACCCTGCGCCACAGGAAGCGTCGCAAAATTGCTGAAATCACTGGTGCGAAGAGTGATTTTATTGGCATTCAGATTGGAACAATCCTGGATAATCCGGTTACCGGAGAAGCCATCATCCGCATAATTCTTTGATCGATCGGAAGCCGAAAACTCATACCCGGAGAGTTTGATCAGGGTACTTACATACCGGTCTTGCAGGGAAGTGGTGAGTTGAGATACTGTGACCAGTTTGGGTACCAGTGGCTGATTCAATGCGCCTTTAACAATATGCTGGTTCTGCAGGTTGGTGGCCAGCAGTGTTACACCGCCCTGGTTCAGGAAGGGTGTATCTACTCCTCCGCCAAACTGAAGTGTGCCATTGTATTGCCCGAGGTACAGCCCTTTGAGTTTTACAAACAACTTGCGTCCCACCGGGTAATTATTAAAGTGATTGTTTCCGGCCAGTCGCAACAGCACACCGCCGGTTGAATCCTGAATTGCGATCTGCTGGTAATAGTTACCGCTGCGGTCATCGCAGGAGACCACACCTTCGATCACTGCGTCATCTGTAATGGCTACCGGTGCTCCGGAGGTATACCGGGCTTTAATATCTTTGATACTGATATTGGCCACGATGTCGGGTGCACCCAGTTCAGGAGGATCTGTAAATGTGCGTTTACAGGAAACCATCAGGAGTCCGGCCAGCAGCATTCCCAGTGCCGGGATGATCCATTTATGAGTTAATTTGTTTTGCATACTATATGATTTGTACAGTCAGTTAATGATTATTGAATATCAGCGGCCGTCCGGATACCGATCTGGGTAGTGGTTAAATAAATGGATACATACCCGGTCACAGATGTGCCACTTGTATTTACAGTAATACCAGAAGCTGTACGCACAAACATGGACAATGTACCCGTAGCATCCGTAATATTATACGTGATCCCGGTTGAATTGGAAGAGGATTGGGTAATAGATGTCACATTGTTAATCTTTACCAGTGAAGAAGCCCAGGTGTTTTTGTTGGCAATAATATCAGCCACCGTAGCCACCCTCGGTGTTACAGTAATTGCCCCGCTCACCTGCGAGATATTGGACTGCGGTATACTCATTAATTCAAGGTCTCCGTTATAAAGGGTCAGTTTTCCCCCGCCGGTTGCATTGATATCGAGTACGGTACCTATGGGATAAACCGGTGACCCAATCACCGTGTATAGATAAATACCCGCCCCGCTTTCATCCTGCAGGCGGTAAACCCCGGATGCTTCGTTGGTATTGTTGGAAATCACCACCCCCCGGATCCGTTTGGTACCGGTAGGAATAGTATAGTCACCGCTCCCTGGATACAAGGCCCTGAATGCTGCAAAACTCATATAATCGCCGGGACCCAATGGATCAGGACCGGTGGGACCAACTGGTTCCTTGTCGCAGGAAAGGAACAGCACCGAAACGATAAGTGCTGTAAGTGTATATTTTATTGATTGAAAATTCATAATCATAATTTATTAGCAGTTAATGTCGCTGGATTAAAAACGCAGGGTCATACTCGCAAAGAAGTTCAGTCCATAGGCATAGAACAACTTCGGAGGAAATTTACCCACCTGTACCGGATCTGTGGAAGCCAGCTGTGCATCATACCGCAGTTGTTCAAATCCGCCGGTAACGATATCCTTATTGTTCAGGATATTGTTGACCCCAACATTAAATACCAGGAATGTGGACTTTTTATTTACTTCAAAGCTCTTTGGCAATTTCCAGGAATATCCGCCGAAGAAATCAACAGTGTATTGAGCATCGAACTGTGTCTGGTTAAATATTTCATCGTAGGCCTCTTTATTCTGTGTGACAAATTGCAAGGCATCCCAGGTGCGGCGCAGCGGGTTCATACTGAGATAGGATTTATCAAAGTAGTTACCGGTAAGGCTGATGAACCAGAACTTGGGAGAGCGGTAGTTGAAGGCAAAACTGTAAGCTTCCATCGGTGTGGACGGCAGCCTGAAATTCTCCGCATAGATCAGCTGGCGCCCCAGTACGGAAGCACTGTTATCCACGGTAATCACCGCTGTCTGCTTACTGTCGTAGTAATAACGTCCCACTGCTGCAGCGGCATTCAGGGTAATGGTCGGTGTCAGCCTGGCTTCAATGCCGAATTCGCCGCCAAAATGCAGTTTATCGATGCCATTGATCGCATAGTTCACAAAGTTCTGGTAAGTGTCATGATAGAAAGACATGACATCGACTCCGTCCTGGAAGCGGGTATAATAACCACTCAGGCGGATTTTAAATTTAGGTGCATTCATAATATAACCACCTTCCACGGTCTGAATGGTTTCGCTGGTTACATTGTCCTGCTGGGCGTTGCGGGTTCGGGGAGAAATAAACACGTTCTCAAAATATGGGGCGCGTGTCTGGTATGAACCATTTACAAATACATAATTGCGTCCGTCAATTTTGTACGTCAGTCCGCCCTTCACCGCATAATCCGTAAACTCATTCACAGCACCTTTTCCTTTAGAATCTGAAGGGAACAATCCGTTCCGTACATTTCCTTCGCGGTAGAATTTTGTATAAGAGAGGTTTCCGGCCAGGAAGAAGTCTACCTTATTGAACCGGAAAACACCCTGGGCCCATCCGGCTGCTCTGGAAATATTGATATTATAATCATACCCGAATTTATCTCCCTGATAGAGAATACGGTTGGGATGATCAAGGTCAAACTGGTTGGCGGAATTATCCACCGGAAAATCTCTTTCAGCAAACTGGTTGACGTTTACATAAAACTGGCCGCCGAGTAAATCATCTACTTTCTTGAAGTAATGATTATTCTGTTGCTGAAAGGATGCCCCGGCAGTAAAATCAATATGCTCACCAAATTTGGTATTCAATACCGAGTTTGCATTAAATCGTTTGGTATTGATGATCCGTTCTTCGATGATATAGCGGGAGCGTTGTCCTGTTACACTGTTGCCGGTGATGCCATTCGCATCGTTGATCGTGGCCATACTGGCCCTGTTCACATTGTACAGGTTCTGCCAGTTGATCTGGCGGTAATTGATATCATTCTTCATCAGGTCATACAGTTGTTGTCCCTGTGAAGGATCGGTGGAACTGGCCCAGGTGCTGGTGTAGCTCGGCAGATACCGGTAATAATCCGGACGGGGATCCGCCGCATTGTACCAGTCAAGGGCTGTAACACTGCGGTTGCCGAAGGAATACCCGGCTGCCGTAGTCAGTGTGGTTTTATTATTCAGTCTGAAATCATGGGTGAGAATAAACACCGGTTGATGGGTTCTGCCGATACTGGCGTTTCTTTTTTCTCCGTTCTGATAACCCCAGTTCGGGTTATAATAATTGGTACCGGCAAGGTCCATCATTTCCTGAACGGCGGCCCCCTGCCGTCCGTTTTCTGTCGGGGCACCGAATGTGGTAAAGGAAAGCAGGTGACGCTGACCGATCCGTTTATCAACAGCGGCAAAGTAGCCCCATCCGTTATAATAGGTACCGGGAACATAACCTTCGTCGGCCCAGCGGCGGCTGCCGCTGAGGGAAAAAGCCCAGCCCTTTTTGCTGACACCGGTTGAGTGGGTCAGCATGATCCGGTTATTGTAATTACGGTTGGACGCCGCATAGCTGAGGCTTGTTTGCGCCCGTTGTTTGCTGGCACGGGAATCAATATTGGTATTACTCCCGATATCCCCGAAAGCAAATGTATTGTAACGAAGTCCCCAGGAAACATCCCTGTTACGCATCACATCATTTAATCCGCCCCAGAGGCCAAATGGGGTAAACCCGTTATCCAGGTTATCCATCGGAATCCCATTCATGTATGTACTGAAGAGATCATTGTCGTACCCGCGGATACGGAACCGTACCGCGCTGAAATTGAAAGAGGCGGCGGAATAAAAAGGATCTCTACCGGCTGTAAGCAGGGAGGAGATGTTCTGGTTGCCGCCATCTCCCATGTCATTTTCATCCAGGGAAACGGTGGGGATATTATCCAGCACGCCGTCTTTTAATTCATCGATGATTGCAGTGTCTTTTTTTGCTGTGGAATCCACCTGTGCTCCGGCCGCGAGGGAAATGCAGCAGAGTAGCAGCAGCAGTTTGTTTTTTAGCATGTCAGTTTATTTAAACGAGAGTGCAAAATTACTAAGGTTAAATCAAGCATCTTAAAAAAATTAAGCACATAACAATAATATATTAAGTGGCTGCATCCGATTTCTGCGGTTTGTCGTCTAATGATTCAGTATGTTTGTGCCCCTTAATACGAACTATATGAGCAGATCGACCATCGTATTTTTCCTGTTGATAAGTTGCTTATCCTTACCCGCACAGAAAAAAGAGTATAAAAGTGCCGTTATTGCCTTCTATAACCTCGAAAATCTCTATGATACGGTGGATAATACGCTCACCAATGATGAGGAGTTTCTGCCGCAGGGAGTCCGCAATTACGGCTCAGCGATTTACAATGATAAACTGAATAAACTGTCCCGGGTGATTGCGCAGATCGGCGCGGAACTAAATCCGGATGGACCGGCTATTTTAGGTGTTGCCGAAGTGGAAAATGATACGGTGCTGAATGACCTGATCCGGCAACCGGCTATTGCCAAACGGAATTACCGGATTGTTCATTATGATTCACGGGATATCCGGGGGGTGGATGTGGGGTTGCTGTATAATCCGAAATATTTTGTCGTGGAAGCAAGTGACAAATTGTTTGTGCAATTGCCCGGTGGATCAAAAGACGCCTATTTCACCCGTGATATTCTCTGGGTTAAAGGTAAACTCGACGGGGAAACCATACATATTTATGTGAATCACTGGCCCAGCCGGAGCGGAGGCGAAGCCAGGAGTGCCCCGGCCCGAAATGCGGCCGCGCAGGTTTGCCGGAATCATATGGATTCGATAGCCCGGCTGGAACCCAATGCCAAAGTAGTGGTTATGGGCGACCTCAATGATGATCCTAATAATGAAAGTGTGTCCGGAATCATAAATGCCAAAGGAAAAGAGAAAGATGTACCACCGGGCGGTATGTACAATCCCTGGATGGATATGTATAAAAAAGGAATCGGCACGCTTGCCTACCAGGATGCCTGGGGTCTTTTTGACCAGATCCTTGTATCAAAGGCCTGGCTGAAAAAAGAACAATCCGGCTTCTTTTATTACCAGCCGCATATCTTCAATAAAGAGTACCTGGTGGAAAACCAGGGCCGGTATAAAGGTTACCCTATGCGTACCTGGGACGGAAACACTTACCGGGGTGGCTATAGCGATCACTTTCCTACTTATCTGTTTTTTTTAAAAGAAATCAAACCGGCAAAAAAAGGTTTTTAGTCATAATTGGCTAATATTCAAACTTTTAATAGATTTTTATTCCTCGAAAAGCGGGTCTCAAAATCGGGCCGCTTTTCCAGGCGATTTCTGGCCGGAAACTCCTATCTTTGCCGCCCCAAATCTGTATTCGCAGATTCTGTCTTTTGCAGCTCCGGCGAATGAAGACTGTCCAATGGGTAAACCGAATTATTAAATCAAAAAAAGGTAAAATGAACAATTACGAATTGATGGTGATTTTTACCCCCGTTTTAAGTGACGATGAGTTTAAAGCTGAGCAGAAAAAATATGCGAAGCTGGTAACCGATGCCGGTGGCACAATCGTTCATGAAAATCCCTGGGGACTGAAATCACTTGCGTATCCGATCCAGAAAAAAACAACTGGTCTTTACTGGGTACTGGAGTACACAGCGCAATCCGACTTCAATGAGAAGCTGAAAATCCAGCTTCTCCGTGACGAAAGCGTGCTTCGTCATTTATGCACTAAACTCGATAAATACGCCGTCGAGTACAATGCCAAAAAGAAAAGTGGTGTAAAGACAGGAACCGAAAAAGCAGTGGAGGCTTAATACAATGGCAAAGAATGAAATTAAATACCTGACCGCCATTAAAAGTGATAAACGTGTAAAAAAGTTTTGTCGCTTTAAAAAATATGGCATCCGCTACATCGATTATAAAGATGTGGAGTTCCTGAAAAAATTCCTGAACGAGCAAGGTAAATTATTACCCCGCCGCCTCTCCGGAAACAGCCTGAAATTTCAGCGTAAGGTTTCTGATGCAGTGAAAAAAGCCCGTCAGATGGCCTTATTGCCTTACGTAACAGATCTTTTAAAATAACCTCACCCTAACCCCGTAAAACGGGAGACAGTTTCAGGAAAACGGAAACTGGGTTGGTGAACAAAAAGAAAACAATGGAAGTAATTTTAATTCAAGACGTAGATAACCTGGGTGGAATCAACGAGGTGGTGAAAGTAAAGAACGGCTATGCCCGTAACTTCTTACTGCCCCGCCAGCTGGCTGTTGAAAACAGTCCCAGCAACAGGAAGCAACTGGAAGAACGCTTAAAGCAGGTGCGTAAGAAAGAAGAAAAAATGCTGGCTGAAGTGAACAGTGTAATTGCCAAACTGAATGAAGCCCCGATCAAACTGGGTGCTAAAACAGGTACCAGCGGTAAAATCTTCGGAAGTATCACTTCTCTGCAACTGAGCCGTGCTATCCGCGATCAACGTGGGTATGATATCGACCGCAAAAAGATATCCATCCCTGAAGATGTTAAAGAACTGGGGTCTTATAAAGCCACTATTGATTTCGGTAACGGTAAATCAACCGAAGTTGAAATTGAAGTAGTCGCTGAGTAATTTTTCCATACCGCTTTTTTCAAAAATCCTCCCCATTGGGAGGATTTTTGTCGTTTAAGACATATCTTATTAATTGTCAATATCTTATACTGGAATCACGCCCTTTAAAGAAAAATTATTACTATCTCAATAAAATTTCCGTTATTTTGTCTTGCTTTTGGTGCTCTTTCAGTTTCACAAGTCCTGAACGATTCGAAAAACCATAGAATGTTCATTGGGTACTGTTACTGTTGACACTTTTATATTTAAAATTTTCAAAATGAACATTTACGTAGGAAATCTCAGTTGGAACCTGAAGGATCAGGATTTATCTAACCTTTTTGCAACACATGGCGAAGTTAGCTCCGCTAAAATTGTTACTGACAAATTCACCAACCGCAGTAAAGGTTTTGGATTTGTTGAAATGCCCAACGACGACCAGGCTCAGGCTGCTATTGCTGCCCTGAACGGTACTGAAGTTGACGGTCGTAACATCGTTGTTAACGAAAGTCGTCCTAAACCGGAAGGTGGCGGCGGCGGCGGCTTCAAGAAAAGAAGCTTCGGCAATGGTGGCGGCGGTGGCGGCTACAAAGGTGGCGGCGGCGGCGGCTTTAAGAAAGGCGGCGGCGGCGGCGGATTCAACCGTGATCGCGGTGGATACGGCAACGACTATTAATTATTCGTCCTTCCCATAAACAGAAAGTCTGGTGCGACATTGTCGGACCAGACTTTTTTTATTGAACCGGATTGTACACCCGCGCTATTAATCTGTTTTCTTAACACTACCGGCACCGGATACCCGCTGACTCACTGTGGCATTTCCCTTATACTTCACATCAGCAGCACCTGAAACATCCACATCCAGTTTTACACTGGCAAAAACTTCCGCATTGCCTGCACCTGAAATATCCACTTTCGTATTCTCTGCCAGCAGCTCATAACATTTAATGTCTGTACTTCCAGAACCATCCACACTGAAATCACGGGTTTCACCTTTCAGGGTTACTGAACCCGCGCCACTGACCTCCACGTTAACCGCAGGCGCATTCACTTCAAGCTTAGCATCCGAAGCTCCACTCAGGTCCACGTTAAGCGTACCAGTACTGCTGATCTTATTTTCAGTAAAAATATCACAGGCACCGGATGCATTTAACCGGGTAAACTCGGGGGCACTTACATACACCTTAATTGACCGGGTAGGCTTCAGGTTAATTCCGTTTTTGGTCCGGATTCTGAGCATGGAGCCGTCCAGGTCCACTTCCACATACTTCAGGAGATTCGCATCGCCATCCACCCTGACTGCCGTAACACTGTCGGTTCTGACATAAAGATCGATAGCCCCGCTTACTTTCACACCGGTGAAAGATCCGGTGGTTCGGGTTTCTGTAGCCATTTTACCATTTCCACGGACCCTCTTTCCCATAAAATTACTACAAGAAGAAAGCACCAGCAAAGCGCCGGTAAGCATCACTAATATTCGTTTCATAACTGTGCGATTTAAGTTAACCGAAGATACCAAGGTTTGTCTGCTTTTCCTGTTAGACGCCGGACTTAAACTAAGGTTACCCACAAGCGGCATTTTTCCGGTTTTACCGGCAGTCAACGGCTTCCAGCCTGTCCGGTTTTCTTTACCTTCGCAGCACTATGACAGAAAAGATACTCATCCTGGATTATGGTTCTCAATACACCCAACTGATTGCGAGGGCCGTGCGGGAAGCTAATGTTTATTGTGAAATCATCCCGTTTCATAAACCCTTTACGGTTGAACCGGGTCTCAAAGGGATTATCCTCTCCGGCTCCCCTTTTTCAGTCAATGAACCCAATGCACCGGATACCGATGTAGCCGCACTGGTCAGCCAGGTACCGGTACTTGGTGTTTGTTATGGCGCACAACTGACGGCTAAACGATATGGCGGACTGGTGGCTAAAAGTGATAAGCGCGAGTATGGACGTGCCATCCTTCAACGAAAAAAAGAGGATACCCTTTTCAATGAAGTAAGTGACCAGAGCCAGGTCTGGATGAGTCACAGTGATACCATCAAACAACTTCCTGAAGGTTTTGAGTTACTCGCCGATACGGATAGTATCCCTGTAGCCGCTTTCCGTAAAGCAGGCACTGAAGGAAATCCATTGTACGGCGTACAGTTTCACCCGGAAGTATATCACTCCAAAGAAGGCAAGAAAATCATTCATAATTTCCTGGTGCATATCTGCGGATGCAGCCAGGACTGGACACCAGCCCATTTTATCACGGATACGGTTGCTCAGTTAAAAAAACAGATCGGCGACCGGAAAGTGATCATGGCGCTCAGTGGCGGTGTTGATTCCACCGTAGCAGCCACCCTGATTCACCGGGCGATTGGTGACCGGCTCTCCGGCATTTTTGTCGATAACGGGGTGCTCCGTAAAGATGAATTCGAATCCGTTTTAAAAACCTATGCACAAATCGGTCTGAATGTAAAAGGGATTGACGCCCGTGAACATTTTTATACCAAACTGGCCGGCAAAACTGATCCGGAAGAAAAAAGAAAGATAATCGGTGCAGGATTTATAGATGTATTCCAGGAAGAGGCAAAAAAAGTGGATGGCGTTGAATTACTCGGCCAGGGCACTATTTACCCGGATGTGATTGAAAGTGTATCTGTACACGGACCATCCGTTACCATTAAATCGCATCATAATGTGGGCGGATTACCTGAACACCTGCACCTGGAGCTTGTAGAACCACTCCGCTCTCTTTTCAAAGACGAGGTTCGTAAAGTGGGCCGTGAACTTGGTATCCCGGCAGAAATGATCGACCGTCACCCCTTCCCCGGTCCCGGACTCGCCATCCGTATCCTGGGTGATATTACAGAAGAAAAGGTACAGTTATTGCAACAGGCAGATCACCTGTATATCAAAGCGTTGAAAGATAACAATCTCTATGCAACGATTTGGCAGGCAGGCGCTATCTTACTTCCGGTAAAAAGCGTGGGTGTAATGGGTGATGAGCGTACCTACGAATATACGGTTGCATTAAGAGCCGTGACCAGCGTGGATGGCATGACTGCAGACTGGGCACATCTGCCTTATGATTTCCTGGCCAATGTGTCCAACGAAATCATCAACAATGTACGCGGGATCAACCGGGTGGTCTACGACATCAGCAGTAAACCTCCCGCCACGATAGAATGGGAATAACCATTTACTAAATAGGATACTATGCGAATTCATTGCTGGGTGCTGGCCACCCTGTTTTTACTGACTCAAACCGCGCAGGCACAGGAGCAGGCACCTAAATTCAAGATTGCCATTTTTGCACCGTTGTACCTGGACTCCGCTTTTGATAACCAGTCCGAATACCGCTATGCAAAAAATGTTTTTCCCAAGTTTATTAATCCGGGACTTGAATTCTATGAAGGTGCCCAATTAGCACTCGACTCCCTGAACAAGGAAAAGATCAACCTGGAAGTCATGGTATTTGATACCCGGTCGGCCAGTCAGACGATCCAGCAGCAACTTGCCGGTGCTTCTATGAAAGAAGTGAATTTACTGATCACCTACTGCGCTGCTGCGGAAGTAAAAATCTTTGCTGATGCCGGGCTGCAAAAGAATGTACCCGTGATAAATGTCAACCTGCCCAATGACGGCGGAGTTACCGGCAATCCTTTTTATGTAATGCTGAACTCCACCCTTAAAACCCAATGTGAAGGGATCTACCGGCATATCCAGAAGTATTATGCCCTTGACCGGCTGATCGTTTTCAGAAAAAAAGGGGTACTCGAAGACCGGATCAAATCCTACTTTGACGATTTTGCCAAAAACACCATGGGTGTCCCGCTGAAATTAAAATACATCGACCTCACTGACAGTTTTCAGGTGAACCAGCTCTCCCCTTACCTGGATACGCTTCAAAACACGCTCTGTATTGCCGGCAGCCTCGATGAAAATTTCGGTAAACGGCTGGCCCTGCAACTGGCTGCATTAAAAAAGCAGAACATCAAAGCCACAGTTATGGGAATGCCTACCTGGGATGCAATCAGGGATTTTACCCGTCCGGAGTACCGGGGGATTGAAATCGTGTACAGTACCCCTTTCTATAATCCACGTACGGATAAAGTGAGTCAGAGTATCACCACTACATTTAACAACCGGATGTTCGCCCGGCCCAGTGATATGGTCATGAGAGGGTATGAAACGGTATGGCGTTTTGCAAAACTGATGCTCCAGTATAAATCAGACTTTGCTTCCAATATCACCCGCAAAGAATTCAATGTGTTCCGCGAAATGGATATACAGCCCGTGCTGAATAAACAAACCATGACCCTGGATTATTTTGAAAACAAGAAACTCTATTTTCTGAAATGGCAGGACGGGATCATTAAATCAGTAAACTAACTCCCCTGCTGTATAATTCGGCATCCACGCGTGTACAATTCCACCGGATATAAAATAATCTGCCAATGGCTTGAAGCAAAAGGTTTCAGGCCATTTTTATTCCAGGAAGAAACATGGACGCATATATCCGCCAATGAAAGCGGGCTGGTCAATGCACCTACCGGATGTGGTAAAACCTATTCTGTTTTCCTGGGTACCCTGATCCGCTATATCAACCTGCACCCGGATGATTACCAGAGGCGGAAGACAGAAGGATTGCAATTAGTATGGATCACGCCGCTTCGTGCGCTGGCTAAAGATATCGGCAGGGCGATGGAAGAAGTACTGACAGAACTCCGTTTTCCGTGGAAAGTAGGCATCCGCAATGGAGACACCTCTGTAGCGGAACGTGCCCGTCAGAAAAAACAAATGCCGGAAATCCTGATCATCACCCCGGAAAGCCTGCACCTGTTACTGGCTCAGAAAGGATACCCTGCTCTCTTTGGTTCATTGAGGGTAATTGCGGTGGATGAATGGCATGAATTACTGGGCAGCAAACGTGGCGTACAGGTGGAGTTGGCCATATCCCGCCTCGTTCACTTGCAGGAAAACCCATCCCGACGGCCCATGATATGGGGCATATCAGCCACGATCGGAAATCTTGATGAAGCCGGGGATGTATTGCTGTCTCCATTGAAACAGTCATGTATAACCGTAACGGCGAAGCTCCGTAAAGAAATCAGGGTGGAATCGATCTACCCGGATGAGATTGAAAAGTATCCCTGGGCCGGTCACCTGGGAATCAAACTGGCACACAAACTGATTCCGGTTATACAGTCAGGCGGAACCTGTCTCATCTTCATCAATACCCGGGGAATGAGTGAAACCTGGTACCAGACCTTGCTGGATATTTGTCCCGACCTGGCAGGCGTTATTGCCCTCCATCATGGAAGCATTGACCCGGAACTCCGCAATTGGATTGAAGATAACCTGCATACTGGCCGACTCAAAGCTGTGGTGTGTACCGCCAGCCTTGATCTGGGCGTCGACTTCCGTCCCGTAGATACGGTGATCCAGGTCGGATCGCCAAAGGGGGTGGCCCGTTTTTTACAAAGAGCCGGTCGTAGTGGTCATCAGCCTGATGCAATAAGCCGGATCTTTTTCCTGCCGACGCACTCGCTTGAACTCCTGGAAGCAGCGGCCCTTAAATCAGCGATCGGGGAAAACCTGATTGAAAGCCGGATCCCTTACACCAACTGCTACGATGTTTTATTACAATACCTGAACACATTGGCTATATCAGAAGGGTTCCGCAGTCCTGAATTATTCAATGAAATAAAAACCACGTATTGTTACCGTGATCTCACTGAAGATGAATGGGGACAATTGCTTCACTTTGCGACGCAGGGTGGCAATGCCATGCAGCAATATGATGATTTTAAAAAAGTGGAACTGGAGGATGGCGTGTACCGGATAAAAAGCCGGAAACTGGCGATGCGGCACCGGATGCATATCGGCACCATCGTAAGTGATGCAATGCTGAAAGTAAAATTTATAACCGGGGGGTATATCGGTGTTATAGAGGAGTATTTCATTTCACGGCTTTCCCCGGGTGATGTGTTTACCCTGGCTGGCCGAAACCTTGAATTTGTACTGATCAAAGACATGACGGTATTGGTACGGAAATCAACCAGTAAAAAATCAATCATCCCCAGCTGGAATGGCGGCCGGATGCCACTGAGTGCGAACCTCGGGCGGAAACTTCGTTCGGAACTGAACCGTTACCGGGAGGGAACTTTTACTGAAACGGAAGAACTGAAAGCCCTTCATCCGTTATTTGCGTTGCAGGCTTCCTTGTCACATGTACCTGCGGAAAATGAATTACTGATCGAGCAGATTGAGACAAAGGACGGGTTTCATCTTTTTGTTTACCCGTTTGAAGGCCGTCTTGTTCATGAGGCTATGGCGGCTATACTGGCCTGGCGGATCAGCCGGATACAACCAATTACCTTTTCCTTTGCCATGAATGATTATGGCTTTGAATTGCTGAGTGACCAGCCTATTCCGGTGGATGATACCAATGTATATGAACTGTTCAGCACGGAGGGGTTGCTGATGGATATACAGCGCAGCGTTAATAATACGGAAATGGCCCGCCGGAAATTCAGGGATATTGCTGTGATCGGCGGTCTGATCTTCCAGGGAATGCCGGGTGAAAAAAAGAAAGCCCGTCACCTCCAATCTTCCGCTTCTTTGCTATTTAATGTATTCAGTGAATATGATACCGGCAACCTGTTGCTCCGGCAAGCCTACCAGGAAGTGCTGGACCAGCAAATGGAGGAAGCCAGGTTAAGGGACATGCTGCAGCGGATTCAGCAATCAAAAATTGTACTCACTTTCCCGGAGCAACTCACGCCCTTCTGTTTCCCGATTAAAGTGGACAGTATGCGGGAAGATCTTTCTTCTGAGAAACTCGAAGACCGGATCAAAAAAATGCAGCAACAATTGAAATAAGAAAAAATTGTTTTATAGATTTGACGACTGTCAATGAAAAACCCGGTTCCATATATCCTCCGCGATCAGACACTTTGGTTATCTCCTGAACGTTGTATTCTCTGGGAAGAAGAAAACACCCTGATTGTAGCCGACCTGCACCTGGGTAAATCAGGTCATTTCCGGAAAGAAGGAATCGGAATCCCACAGAGTATTTATAAAGCCGACCTGCAGCGGCTGATGGCCCAGCTTTACCTGTACAAGGCAGACAGACTGATTATTGCCGGCGATTTCACGCATAGTACGGCCAACAAGGAACTGGACCTCTTTCTGAAGTGGAGGAAGGATTTTTCCTTACTGCAGATCGACCTGGTAAAAGGGAATCACGATATACTGGCGGACAACTGGTATGCGGAGGCCGATATCATGGTACATGAATGGAAACTGGCCGCAGGTCCGTTTCTGTTTTTGCATGATAAGAAAGCTGAAAAAGACCTGAACGAAGAAGAATTAAAAAAATACCGTTTTACCGGTCACCTGCATCCGGCCATAACCCTGAAAGGAAAAGGAAGACAAACCCTGCGATTCCCCTGTTATTATTTTACGAAAGATGCCGCGGTATTGCCCGCATTCAGCCGCTTTACCGGGGGATTTAAAGTCGAACCAAAGAAAGGGGAACAGGTTTTCGCCCTGGTGGATGACGGCATTATGCAGCTGTCTTAATGCTTCCGGCGAAGCTGGTTATAATCGAGGAAATAGATAAACCGGACCGTCACTTCATTCCCGTGCCGTAAATCAAAGGTTTTACCGAGGTTGCGCAGGTAATTATTCTGACCGGAATTAAACTGAATCGTTTCATCACTGCCCAGCCAGTTTTTATACCCCAGGATCAGGCGGCTGCCCAGCCGGAAATCCCAGGTCAGAAAAGCATCTACATTAAATACGTTGACATTATCATCCTGCCCACTGATAAATGGACGACTGATCAGATCTCCGCGGTTGTCCACATTATGAAAGCTGGCATAGTTCACTTTATTCCAGTAATGCCGGGCCCTGAGCGTAAGAT
This sequence comes from Chitinophagaceae bacterium, assembly GCA_035439525.1. Taxonomy (GTDB): domain Bacteria; phylum Bacteroidota; class Bacteroidia; order Chitinophagales; family Chitinophagaceae; genus JJ008. The sequence continues at coordinate 16,806 of DAORKK010000020.1, read as the reverse complement.
TCAGGCGATAGGCAAAATTGTAAATACCTGACAGTACCGAAGTGAAGTCACGGTTTTTACGGAAGCCCACAATCGGCTCCCCGTTTGTTTCCCGCATAAACGCATACCCAAGCTGATTGTCTTCGAAGTGGGAACTGGTTTGAAGATCCAGGGAAAAACGATCCCCGAAGCGGTATCGCATGCCGAGTGAAACGGACCGGTAGGTATTGCTGAATTCAGGTGCCACGGCATAGATCAATCCAAAATTCACGAAGGCTTTCTTCCGGCTATCGGTGCTGCCGGAGGCTTCCAGGGAATAATTTGACGGATAACGAAGCGCCCGCCCATCGGTACGTAACTCGAAATAATTATTTTCCCACCCGGGTACCACACCTGCCACCACACTCAGGTCCCAGAAATTCCGGAACAACCAGAAGCCCCTGGCCTGCACATCAAACCGGTTGTACGCATAGGGTTTGTACAGGTATTGCAAGCGGGGTAAAAGGGTATAACTGTAATCAATAAGCGAACGGGTAGGCTTGTACCGACGGTATGAAATACTGCCCCGGTAACTGATTTCATTGGCCGCCTGCAAAATACCGAGATCATTCGGGTCATAATTCTTTGATTCCACATTGCCCAGCACATAATACTGCCAGTTACCGCTCACCTTGCCGTATCGCAGGGTGGTATTGTATCCGTCATAACCACTGGACGACCAGATTTTGCTGTAACGGGCCGTTCCTTGCAAGGCATGCAGGTTCCGCTTATCATAAAGGGCAAAATCGAGGGCCGATACATTCGCATCACGGGCCGCCCCGTTTCGCATCACATTGGTATTGGTAAACGTCAGGGATGATCGCCCTTTAAACGCCTGATCCAGTACCAGGATATTATAATTTGCCAGCGGTTCTGTTTCGATGATGGTTTCCTGCCGGGTTATTTTATCACGCAGGGTAGCTTTCATCGGAGCTGTTACTGCGTTAAATATGCCGATCCCCAGTTTGTTTTTTGTGCGGCCTGAAAACTTTACGGCATTGTATAACTGGGTACTGGTAGGATTCCTGACAATCTCCAGGTCCGGGTCTGATTCTGCCATGCCAATCACGGAGTAATATCCGCCCGGGAGTGCGCCTACCCTGCGGGAATAAAAAAGCTTTGCCTTATTAAAAATTTCGGTACCCTCAGTAAAGAACTGGCGGTTTTCCTGAAACTGCACTTCATAAGGGGTCAGGTTGTTCACCACATTATCAGAAATCACTTGTCCGAAATCGGGCACCAGCGTCGCATCCAGCGTAAAACTTTCATTCAGGCCGTACTTCAGATCCATGCCGCCATTCCTTAACCATTCATTGAGGTATCCATTCCCAACCGGCGATGTCCGGAATCCGGTTGTTACATAGGGCGAAAAACTGAGCCTCAATGGTGGTTCAATATGCTCTAAGCCTGAAAGCTGGCCAAACTGGTTGGCAAACCCGTTAACAGTCGGACTGATCGGATTCCAGAAATCAGTTTCATTGTTCCGGCGGGTAAAACGAAGCAATTGCAATCCCCAGTCCTGGACTTCTTTTTTTGAAAAACGGAGTGAGACATAGGGAATACGCATTTCGACCACCCATCCATCTTTTTGCATACTCACTTTACTTTCCCAGACGGCGTCCCAGGTTTTGTCTCCATAACTGCCAAACTCACCCGAATAAGTAGGTGATACACGAGCATCCGTTTGCACATTGGCCGTGGTTACCAGGAACTGGAATCCATTTTGTTTGTCATGGTAGGTGTCAAAAAAGACGGAGAAATAGTCGACATCCCTCATTTGCTCTCCATCCCTGGCTGTGAACTGCTTCCTGATCTGTGAAGGATCATCAAAAAGATAAGCGCCTACATAGATCGCGGTATTGTCATACAAAATCCTGACTATTGTTTTGCTGCTGGCCGGACTACCGGGAGAGGGGGAGTTTTGAATAAAATCAGTTAAAACCGGCGCTTCCTGCCAGGCGTCATCATTCAGCAATCCGTCGATCCGGGGAGCCTGTACGATTTTTACCGCCTCTGTTGTTTTAACTTGTGCAACTGATTGAAAACAAAGGAGTAAAAGAAATATATAGTAATAATTTTTTAACCTCATCAGCAGGGTTGCCTTCTACAAATATATAGACAAAAAAGCAGGTGGAAAGGCTGCCCGCCGGACTGTGATTAACTTTCTAAGTGATTGTCTGATACTCAGTTAATTCGCTTTTTCAGGGAGCTTACCTGCTGTTGCAGGTCCGACACCACATTGGCCAGCTGGTTCATATCCCAACGGTTCTGGGTATTTGCCCGGGCAATGACCACCTGGGCCTGCCACATCTCCAGTACTTCTTCCGCATTTACAGTGTAGGGATGAAAAGAAGGGTTATCGCTGATTAGTGTGAGTTTATTCTTTAGTTTATTATGCTTTTGAACCCGCTTATACACAATGCCCTCATTTCTGGAGATCACAATACAGGCCGCATTGTTCTTCATTTCATCCAGGTTTTCGACTTTTTCGCCTACGATCACGGATCCGCTGGGAGTAGGAAGCATAGAATCCCCGATTATTTCAAAAGCCCGGTAATTTCCACCGGTCAACATCGGGAGTGTAAAGGTGTTCAGCTCATCAATAAATTCAGGATCCGCATAACCGGCCAGGTAACCGGCGGCGGCTTTTACCGGGACGAACTGGATCTCTGCTTTACCGGCTGCCATTTTCATCGCCCGGCGCTTGGCCAGATAATTAGCTTTATTATCACTCAGGTCTTTCCGCAGTATTTCATCCAGCGTTAGCTTGAACATATCACAAACAGCTTCCAGGACATCTATCCGGGGTTCCGCCCTTTCTTCTTCATAAGCCCCAAGCAGGGAACGTTTAATGTGCAGTTTGTTGGCAAACTCCTCCTGTGTCCAGCCACGCAGCTTGCGGAGGTATTTCAGGTTTTGATTTGAGACAGCCATGATAGTCTAATTTATTTAGCTGCAAAATACTAATTATTTTAGATTTTCCAAATCCTTTCTTTTCAGGCGGCTTGGATAACCCGGAAAAAACAGGGATTTTTGTATCCTATGAAAAAGAAAACCATAACCCATCCTGAAAAAAGCAAAAAAAATACCCGGGTAAAAGAAAAACCGGTCATCCTGATTACCAATGATGATGGCATCACCGCACCGGGTATCCGAAGCCTGGTGGAATCGGTCAGGGATATCGGAAAAATCGTGGTGGTGGCACCTGATAAAGCCCAGTCGGGAATGGGTCATGCAATTACGATCGGTCAGCCGCTCCGGTTGCATAAAGTGCAAATGTTTGACGGGATTGAGTCCTGGTCCTGTACCGGAACACCAGTGGACTGCGTCAAACTGGCCGTGGATAAAGTATTGCACCGGAAACCGGATCTCTGCCTGAGTGGCATTAATCATGGCGCCAATCACAGTATCAATGTAATCTATTCAGGTACGATGTCTGCCGCCCTGGAAGCGGCTATTGAAAGTATACCCTCTGCCGGTTTTTCCCTGCTGGATTACAGTATTGAAGCTGATTTTACCGGGGCTAAAAAATATGCCCGGCTCATTGTGGAGAAAATGCTAAGTACTAAGCTGGAAAAACATACCGTACTGAATGTAAATATCCCCTCCATTCACGAAAGCCTGCTCCACGGTATAAAAATCTGCAGACAGGCCTATGCCAAATATGAAGAGGATTTTATCGAACGCAAAGATCCCCATGGAAAACACTATTATTGGCTGACGGGAGAGTTTGTGAATTTTGATAAAGGCAAAGACACGGATGTATGGGCCCTGGCCAATAATTATGTTAGTGTGGTACCGGTACAGTTTGACCTGACCCACTATGGCATGAAAGACAAACTTAAAAACTGGGAAAAATGATATTCACCAAAGACAACCTGAAGCTCGGACTGGTGCTTGGACTGGTTGGTCCGCTGGCCGGACTGGCTGTGGTCTATTTTGTAAGTTATTCGGCCTTTACTTTTATGGAGTTTCTGGATAATTTCGTCCATGAAAACAGACTCATAACATCCATTGGTTCCATGAGCCTGCTGGCCAATGCGGTCCTCTTTACCCTTTATGTAAATACTAACCGGGATAAAACAGCCAAAGGAATATTTATTGTTACCCTCATTTACGGAATCGGCATCCTGGTGCTAAAAATCTTCAACTAAGGGTACATGAAGTATTATATCATTGCCGGCGAAGCATCCGGAGATCTGCATGGCAGTAACCTGATCCGCGAAATCCGTAAAAACGATTCCATGGCTATGATCCGCTGCTGGGGTGGAGATAAAATGAAAGCGCAGGGAGGCGATCTTGTCAGGCATTATCGTGAACTCGCCTTTATGGGTTTCACTGAAGTGCTGATGAACATCCGGACTATTTTCCGGAACCTGGCTTTTTGCCGGGAAGATATCACCGGATTTCAACCGGATGTATTGATTCTTGTGGATTACCCCGGATTTAATCTGCGGATTGCCCGGTGGGCGAAGCAACAAGGCTTCCGGGTGGTCTATTATATAGCACCTCAGGTTTGGGCCTGGAAGGAGAACCGGGTTAAATCGATGAAAGCATGTATAGACCTCATGCTGGTGATTCTACCTTTTGAGAAAGACTATTTTAAAAATAAATGGGGCTGGGAAGTACAGTATGTCGGCCATCCGTTGGTTGAAGAAACAGATGCCGCTTCGGCAAAGGGGCCGGGAGAAAGCCTGGCTGAAAAACCAATCGTGGCATTATTACCCGGCAGCCGCAAACAGGAAATCAGTAAAAAACTACCGGTTATGCTGGAAATGAGCCGCCGGTTTCCGGACTACCAGTTCATCGTAGCAAAAGCCCCCGGTTCTGATGAACTTTTTTACAAAGAACTGCTTAACAATTACCCGGGTGTAATGTATGTTCAAAACCGAACGTATGAGCTATTGCTTCAATCAAAAGCCGCACTGGTAACTTCTGGTACCGCCACCCTTGAAACGGCCTTACTGGGTATTCCGGAAGTGGTCTGTTATAAAGGGTCTCCGATTTCCTACCAGATTGCAAAACGGGTGATCAAAGTGAAATATATTTCCCTGGTCAACCTGATCATGGACCGGGAGATTGTGAAGGAGCTGATACAGGATGCATTTAATCCTGACAACCTGGAAGTGGAATTAAAAGCCCTTTTAGAAGATGAACACCGGCGCAACAACATGAAAATGGAATATGCGCACTTAAAGGCCCTTTTACAACAAGGCGGTGACGCTTCAGCAACAGCCGCAGCCCATATCAGCCGGTTTCTCAGTGCCGGAGGAGTTTATACGCCAGAATAATCATACAAAGAATAAAAACAAAAAGACTGATCCGGTTAATGCCATGCATATAACCGATCCATTTATCTTTCGGACGATCCGGGTCCTTCTTTTTCAGAAAGAGATATTCTGCCAGTTGTTTTCCTATACCCATATTCCTATTTAGTTGAAATACTTAAAGCGCTATCCATTAAAGGACGGACATATACTTCAATCAAACCCTTGGTATCCCCGCGCCTTGGAGCTGCAAAACTGTCCACCAGTGCATAATGGTTTTTTAAAGAATCCCTGACCCGGAACGGAAAAAAATTGTTCAGTGCCGGGATATATTCAAACAATACCAGGTCATACTCCCCCTTCCCGATCCGTTCTTCAAACATGGCAGCTTGTTTATTAAACATACCCACCCCGAGGTGATTCCAAAGCGGATAATGGGCTCCCCGTTCTGTCTTATACGGAATTTCCGCAGCCAGCGGCGTGAGCTCACTCATATTTAACACCCGAATATCTTTTTTGTTTTTCACCAGTTCCATTTCCATGAGTCGTTTTATACCATTGGCCGTGGAGACGGGCATAGTGATTTTATCAAATGACTTTAATCCACATTGCACCCATTGCCGCATTTCCAGTTCTGAACTATCCGGAGGTACGATCATATACGTTTTCCGGTTTACCAGGTTTTCACCGGTTGGTGAAACCGTAGCAGTACTGGTATCCGTGAGACCGGGTACCAGGCGGAGGATATATTTTGAAAAAACACCGCTCCACCAGAATAATACACCCATCGAAATGACTACCGGAATTAACCGGTGTTTTGCAATGGCAGGAACTAAAACAGTCAGCTGGCTGAGGATGTAGGCGAGGATAAATGCATGAAAGAAAATATTATTATCCGGAGGGGTATAGCTGGTAACCTGGAATACAGCAGCCTCCCCGAGAATACCCAGGGTAAGCAGCAGAAATAAGCTCTCTTTTTTATCCGACCAGAGGTCCTTTATACTGCTGAAACGCATAAAAGCAACGAGTAAAATCAGCAACAGGTAGAACTTGATCCATTGAGAACCATTGAGGAGTTCCAGTGCAATTTCCGAGGGTGAAATGCGGGCAGAGTGAGGTGCCTGTCCGTGATTAAACCAATATCCAAACCCGCTATTGATAAATGGCAGGATAAACAGGAACAGGATAACCCCGAAAGAAAGGACATAGACCAATACCGGTTTCCAGTCACGGCCCTTCAGTAACGGGTAGGCTGCAAGGGCTGCCCCAAGGGCAAAAGCCATAGCCCCGGCATCCTGTTTGGTCAGAAAAGAACAGACCGTGAAAAAAGCGGCCAGTACAATTTTAATCATGCGCCATTTACCGGCCGGTGCGGCCAGTAAGGCATTGCATAAAAAGGCCAGGGCTACAAATTCATATACAATCACGCTATGGTTGTACCAGGGCCAGAAATTGAAAAAAGAATAGGACACGCAATAAAGCAGCACTGCGGTAACCCGGAAAGACGGGGGAACGGAGAAGCTTTTTAAAACAGACCGGAATGCCAAGCCTGAAATAATATTAATGAATACCTGTGCTTTTACTAACGTGACAAGCTGATGACCAAAAATTTTAAAGAATAAGCCAGGTACAGCCCAATACATACCACCAAGCGGAGCACCGAAATCCCTGAATGGCAGTTGCCCTTCACTGATACGGTAGGCCCCTTCCCAGGACAGGAAAATATTCACCCGGTACGGGAACTGTACAAACAGTGGCACCATGGCCAATAAAACAATAATCAGTACCTCGAAAAATGAAAAATAAAATGCTTTGTCAAAACGGGGCTGTTTCATCTGCAGGAATTAATAAGGTAAACATAATAAAAAGGACAGAATAACACTAGTAAATATGGGGAATAGTGTCTATTTTGTACTCAATTTATGGTCAAAGCCATCCTACAACTAATTCGTCCTAAAGACTGGGCAAAAAATTCTTTTTTATTTCTGCCACTTTTTTTTGCCGGTGAACTTTTTCAGGTAGATAAAATCATCTCCCTGGTGTGGGGATTTATTTCATTTTCCTGTGTAGCCAGTGCGATCTACATCATCAATGATTACCGTGATATAGAGGATGACCGGAAACACCCGGTTAAGAAATTCAGGCCGCTGGCCAGCGGCACTGTATCACGGACTACAGCCATTGTACTCCTCTTTATTTTACTGGTAGCCGGCTTCGGGGCCGCCGGGCTGATCCGGGATAAATTTCTTTTTGTACTCGGCATTTATTTCCTGCTGAATCTCGGTTATTCGTTCGGGTTAAAAACAATTCCGGTACTGGATATCCTGATCCTTGCTTCCGGCTTTATTTTACGGATCAAAGCGGGATCGGTCATCAGCATGACGCCTTTGTCGGAATGGATCGTGATTATGGTTTTCCTGCTGGCACTTTTTATGGCCATTGGAAAAAGAAGAGACGATGTATTACTGAAGATCAGTTCCGGAACGGAAATGCGCAAATCGGTTAAAGGGTATAACCTTGAATACCTGAATGTACTGCTGGCACTTGTTTGTGCTGTCATTATTGTGGCGTATTTCATGTATACGATGGCCCCGGCAACCATTGAACGGCTGGGTACACACCGGCTCTACTACACCTGCATCTTCGTAATAGCAGGCATCATGCGTTACCTTCAGATCATTTTTGTACAGGCAGACGCGGGTTCTCCTACCAAGATCCTGTATAAGGACCTTTTTATAAAGATCACGTTGCTGTTATGGATGGCGAGTTTCGCGGGTATACTCTATTTGAAAGACATAACCCTTTTTGAGTAATGAAAAAGATCATAGCCAACTGGGGCAATTATCCCAGTATTGAAAGCGACGAAAAGACATTTAGTTTTCCCGAAGATTTAGCAACTTATGTAGGCCGTGAGGACCGCTTTATTGCAAGGGGCTACGGCCGTTGTTACGGAGATGCCTCCCTGGCCGCAAAAACAGTCTGCACCCTGCAATACAATAAGGTCTTATCCTTCGATACAAAAGAAGGCATTTTTGAATGCCAGTCGGGATTGACACTGGATAAGATACTTCCCATCATTGTTCCAAAAGGCTGGTTTCTTCCTGTAACCCCGGGAACCAAATTCATTACGGTGGGCGGAGCGGTCGGCAGTGATGTACATGGAAAAAACCACCACGTGGATGGTTGTTTCTCGGCACATGTTATGGAAATGGATATCACAGGCCATGATGGCAAAACACATACCTGTACCCCGGATGATAAAGCAGACCTGTTCTGGGCCACCTGTGGCGGAATGGGACTCACCGGTGTGATCACCCGTGTAAAATTCCGGCTCAAAAAAATTGAAACTTCGTATATCAGGCAAAAACAACTGAAAGCAAAAAACCTGGATGAAATCCTACGCCTGTTTGAGGAAAACAAACAATATACCTATTCAGTAGCCTGGATCGATTGCCTCAAAAAAGGCAAAGGGTTTGGCCGGAGTATACTTATTCTTGGCGAGCATGCGTCAGTAGAAGACCTGCCGGCTGGAAAAAAAGAAAAGCCCCTGGCCGTTCCATCCGGAAAGCAGATAAATTTTCCGTTCAACCTGCCCTCTTTTGTGTTGAATAAGTTTACGGTCAAAGTTTTTAATTTTCTCTTTTATGGCAAAAACATGAAAAGGGAAATCAATAATGTTGTTTCTTACGAACCCTTTTTTTACCCGCTGGATGCCATCCTGAACTGGAACCGCGGGTATGGGAAAAAGGGGTTTATCCAATATCAGTTTGTTTTGCCGCTGGAGAGTAAGAACGGGCTGGTGGAGATCCTTCACCGGATCAGTGACAAAGGAATTGGTTCATTCCTCGCCGTATTAAAAGTATTTGGCCCTCAGGATGACCTGATTTCCTTCCCGAAAGAAGGGTATACCCTGGCACTGGATATTCCGGTACGCAATGGGCTGATGCCTTTTCTGGATGAACTGGATGCCCTTGTACTTCAGCATGGTGGCCGGCTGTATATGTCAAAGGATGCCCGGATGAAACCGGAAATTCTTGAAAAAGGGTATCCCCGGCTGGACGAATTTAAAAGTATCATACGCAAGTATAATCCGGAATCAAAATTCAGTTCATTGCAATCTGAACGGCTGAATCTGACTTCCCGGTAATCTGTTATTTTATGGAAAAATATGTATTCATAATCGGAGCCACATCCGATATCGGAATGGCCATTGCTGAAAAATATGCCCGGGAAGGGTATGATCTGTTGCTCGGAGCCCGAAAATCAGAACGCCTGTTGCCTGCTCAGTCCGACCTCCAGATCCGTTTTGGCATCCGTTGCAACCTGCTTGAGCTGGACCTCAGCCAGACCGCTACCCTGGCTGCTGCCTGGAATTCACTGGAAAGAAAACCCGGTATTTCCATCTGTGTGGCCGGCTATATGCAGGACAATGATGAAGTAATGCGCGATACAACAGCCACACTGCAGACAATCGAAAGTAATTTCACCGGACCGGTAACGCTGCTGAACAGCATTGCCCTGGACTATATGAAAAACGGAACCGGGGTGATTGCAGGCTTCAGTTCCGTAGCAGGCCTTAGAGGCCGGCAAAGTAATTTTATTTATGGCAGTGCGAAAGCCGGTTTTATCGCTTATCTGTCCGGATTGCGGAATAAACTTTTTCATCACCAGGTGCATGTCCTGACAGTTCTCCCTGGTTTTGTATATACAAAAATGACCGCCCATCTCTCTTTACCCGGCCTGCTGACGGCTACTCCTGCACAGGTAGCCAACGCCGTTTTTAACGGCATAAGGAAGAAAAAGAATGTCGTCTATGTCAAGTGGTTCTGGAAATGGATCATGTGTATAATCCGGATGATCCCTGAATTCATGTTTAAAAAGAAAAAACTGTGAAGCCCAGGATCGCTCTCTTTGATTTTGACGGAACCATCACCCGTAAAGACAGTCTGCTTGAATTTATCCGTTTTACAAGGGGGACCGCCCGTTTCTATATGGGTTTTATACTGCTATCCCCCCTCCTGATGGCCATGAAAGCCCGTCTCCTGACTAACCAGCAGGGAAAAGAGTTTGTACTCCGCTATTTTTTTGGAGGTACGCCCAAAGCCGTATTCGACAGCTTGTGCCAGGAATTTGCCCATTCCAGGATTCCTTCGATCATCCGCCCCGGTGCACTTGATGAGATCCGCCGGCTAAAACAAGACAATATTATCGTAGTACTGGTTTCAGCATCGCCCGAAAACTGGCTGCAGGACTGGACAAAAACCAATGATATTCAACTAATTGGCACCCGTCTTGCCATCCAGGATGACCGGATAACCGGGCTTATAAAAGGGAAAAACTGTCACGGAACTGAAAAAGTAAGACGGATCAGGGAGAATTTTCCTCAAAACGAATATGAAATAACGGATGCCTTTGGTGACACGAAGGGCGATCTGCCCATGCTGGAACTGGCTGTAAACCGGCATTGGAAACCATTCCGATAACATCCTGATTCCCATATTTTAGCCTTGATTCTCAGGTTGATAAAAAAATAAAATGTAATAACTTCCGGTTATTGTTTTATTCGTTAGATTTACGCCGAATCTCCACCTACAAATTTCCCCATATCCTTTCGAAGAGTCTGAATGTTTACCGGATTTATAACCTCCGGTAAGTCTTTGTATTTACAGAGGCAATCTTTTTTTAAAATTAAACCGTTTAATATGAATCAGACATCTACTATCATTAAAGCCTTATGCTTACTGCTGTTTCCCGCAGCGTTGTGGGGACAATCAATTGGTGATTACCGGACGGTTGGAACCGGTGGTAACTGGAACAATACAGCTACCTGGGAAAGGTATGATGGTGCCACATGGATTACCCCGGCACCAAGCGCACCCACATCTGCAGATGGCGCAATTACTATTTTAAATGGACATATAGTAACTGTTACAGCTTCTGTAACAGTTGATCAGGTTACTGTTGATGCTGGCGGTACATTGAATAATAATCAAGCAGGGGCAACACTCACTATCAATGACGGAACGGGAACAGATTTACTAATCAACGGAATATATAATCTTGGTTCGATAACGGTGGCAAACACATTGGCTGCAACTGGTGCAGCCCCGGCTTGCCAGGTAAATGGCACCATGAATTGGAGAAACGGCACATTAAATGTCGCAACTACTATTGGAGGAGCAGGTACCCTTAATTTAAGTGAGAATTTTGCAAAATTTCTTAATACGACACTTACCAACAATGGCACATTTAACTGGCAAACGGGTGCTTCCAGTGGAGGAATTGGCACAAGCAATGGGTCAAGCATTGTAAACAACGGAACCATTAATGAACAATTCAGTAGCAACAACCGAGGTATTGCAATGAATGGTGGTGGTACTGCTACATTTCTTAATACTGGGACAATTAATAAGACAACCACATTTTTAATGGAGATATATGGTTCTGTTACATTAACTAATTCAGGTACTATTAAAGGTATCGGTACGCTTCAATGTGACTCGCCTCCTGTAAATTCAGGTATTATTGCACCAGGAAATTCACCGGGCATATTAACCGTTTCTACAAACTTGGTACAAGGTCAGCCAGCTACGATACAAATTGAAGTAGTAGATGGGAGTGGTGCCGGAACTGGGCATGACCAATTACGGTTTACTGCAAACGTAAATCTGGCTGGCGTAACAATCAATATTCAGGACTTTACAGTATCTCCACCGGCCCCTTTACAGAATTATACAGTACTTTCTACTACCGGTACATTCTCCGGCACACCAACATTGCTATCCGGTTCAAACTATTCGCTAGTAACCCCTATCGGGGCGACAGGAGTTGAAGTCACGAAAAATGCTTCCTTCCCTCTGCCCGCAATATGGGGTGGCTTCAATGCCATTGCCCGTAACAATCAGGTGAGCCTGAAATGGGAAACCCTGCAGGAAAGCAATGTAGCTGATTTTACCGTTGAGTATTCAGTCAATGGCCGGGATTATCTGCCGTTGACCACTGTAGCTGCCATTGGTAATTCCAACAGTGTTCAGACTTATAGTTTTGTACATACAATGCCTGACCTCGCAAAAAGTAACTTCTACCGGATCAAACAAACGGACCTGGATGGTAAATCCGCTTATTCTGCTGTAAGGTCCGCGAAATTCACCAAAGGTCAGATTGTCGCGGTAACCGCAACCCCTAATCCTGTAAGAGATCGCTTACAACTTCAGGTACAGGAAGAAAATATCCGTATTGTACTGACTGATCTGTCCGGCAGAACAATTCAAACCCTGACGCCTCAGCCCGGTTATCATGAAATCAACATGAGTCTGCTGAGCCCTGGCATTTACAACCTGGCTGTTTTCAATAAGAACAGCTTAGTGGAAACTCAGAAAATTGTAAAGCAATAATAAAAGGAAATTAAGTTTAGCAAAAAGGCTGCCTCAACAGAGGCGGCCTTTTTTTGTGGTTGCTACCTTCCGCTTCGCGGATGAATTTAAACACATAGGTTTAGATGCTTACACAAAAGATTAAAGTGTATGGCAGGCACCACTCTCCTACAGCGGGATTACCCTGTAAGAATAACATAGGATACACATAAAAATACACTTGCTATGTGTATGCAATGTCACTATGTGCCTATGTGTTAAAATCGGCGAAGCCGCCTGCCGCTTCGCGGATGAATTTAAACACATAGGCTTAGATGCTTACGCAAAAGATTAAAGTGTATGGCAGGCACCACTCTCCTGCAGCGGGATTACCCTTTAAGAATAACATAGGATACACATAGAAATACACTTGCTATGTGTATGCTATGTCACTATGTGCCTATGTGTTAAAATCGGCGAAGCCGCCTGCCGCTACGCGGATAGATTTAAACACATAGGCACATAGGATCATAGAAAGACATAGGATTTTATAAAGCGGGAAGAGCAAGAATAAAGTACGAGGTACGACCGCGGCCCTTAATAAATCTGCATGCCTTTATGTACTATCTCACATTCTGCCTTGAACACTTTACATTATATGCGTAATTTCTCCTGTATTTTCTATGTTGTCCTATGAACCTATGTGCCTACCTGCCTGCCGGTAGGCAGGTGTGTTAAAAAAAATGGAAGCTGTCAGCTGACAACCTCCATTTTATTTATTCGTTGATTTTTGCTTTTACTGCTTCACGAATTTCAATACTCCATTCCGGTTAATGTCAAGTCCCACCTGGACAATATAAGTGTCTCTTGCGAACTGGCTGATATCCACCCGGAGTAACATATAAGGCAGATTCCGCATCACTTCGTTCTGATACACCACCATTCCTGACATATCATAAATCCGTATTGGCGTCTTATTCTGTGTAGTGGCTGCATCCAGTTCAATGATAATCTCATTTACAGCCGGGTTGGGATAAATGGATAACTTTGAAGTCTGCAATTCCGGAAGCACGGTTACTTTTACGGTATCGCGGCTGGTTGCACCCAGATTATCTGTTACGAGTAATTCAAAGTAATATTCCCCTTCCAGGAGATTCTTCATGGCAGACCTTGGATTGTTCACCGAATCAATAACAAACTGTGCTGGTCCGCCAATTTTTCTCCACTGGAATCCGGCAATGCTTCCGTCATTGTCAATCGCAGTACCAGTAAGTGTGACCTTATTGACCGGCAGTCTGATCAACTGGTCCGTACCGGCATTCACGATCGGTGCCATATTCGGTACGGCATTCACAGTCACCTGGATGGTATCGGTAGCGGTAGCTCCATTATTATCTGTAACCGTAAGTATGAACTGGTAAACTCCCTGTACCAGGCCGGTTACACCCGTACTGGCATTGGCAGGAGCATTGATTGTATACTGCGCAGGGCCAGTCCATTTGCTCCAGCTATAAGAGGCGATGGTTCCATCCGGATCTGATCCACTACCATTCAATGTAGTACTGTTAACCGGAAGTGTTATGGAAATATCGGTACCCGCATTTGCTGTTGGCGGCTGATTTGCCTGGCTGTTTACGGTAACCTGTATGCTGTCCTTTCCGGATGCACCATGATTATCGGTAACGGTCAGCTCAAAGAGGTAAACACCTTGTACCAGGTTGGTAATACCAGTACTTGCATTGGCCGGAGAAACAATCGTGTACTGGGCAGGGCCGGCAATTTTCTGCCATTGATAGGTTGCAATGCTGCCATCCGGGTCAGATCCTGTGCCATTCATTGTTACGCTGTTTACAGGCAGTGTAATCGTCATATCAGCTCCTGCGTTGGCTACTGGGGATAAGTTAACAAATGGATTAATGGTCACCTGAACGGTATCCTTATCGGAATCGCCGCTGTTATCTGTTACCGTCAGCTCAAACTTATAAACACCCTGAACCAGGTTATTTACAACAGTCTGGGCACTGAGTGGGGCTAATACCACAAACTGGGCCGGGCCGGAAATTTTATTCCACTGATAGGAAACAATAGATCCGTCAGGGTCAAAACCGATACCTGAAAGGACCAGGCTATTCTCCGGTAGGATAAGCGTAATATCCGGACCAGCACTGGCAACAGGCGGCTGATTCGGGGCCGGATTCACGGTTACCTGAACGGTATCTTTATCGGTTGCTCCGCTGTTATCCGTAACAGTCAGTTCAAAAAGATATACACCTTCTGTCAGATTGGTAACGCCTGTACTGGCACCGCTGGCAACATTTATTGTAAACTGTGCCGGTCCGGCAATTTTTGTCCACAGGTATCCGGAAATAAATCCATCAGGATCAGAACCGGTACCATTCAGGGTTACACTATTTACTGGAAGGGTGATATTCAGGTCGGTTCCTGCATCAGCTACCGGCAAAAGGTTCACATAGGCATTCACTACAACCTGTACAGTGTCTTTATCTGTTGCGCCACTGTTGTCTGTTACGGTCAGTTCAAACTGGTAAACACCCGCTGTCAGATTGGTCACTCCGGTACTGGCACTGCTGGCTGAATTGATTGTGTATTGTGAAGGACCTGCAATCTTCACCCAGGTATAGCCGGTAATATTTCCGTCAGGATCAGAACCTGTTCCATTTAAAGTGACACTGTTTACGGGGAGTGTTATACTTAAATCCGAACCTGCATTTGCTACAGGTGGTATATTCTGATAAGCAATAACAGTAACCTGTACCGTATCCATAGCGGATGAACCGTTGTTATCAGTTACCATTAACTCAAACTGATAAACGCCCTCTACCAGATTCACTACACCCGTACTGGCACTGGTGCCTGCGGTAAAATTAAATTGTGATGGGCCGGCTACTTTTGTCCACTGGTAACCTGCGATAGTACCATCCGGGTCAGAGCCACTGCCATTCAGGGTAGCACTGTTGATAGGCAGATTTATTACCAGATCGGTTCCGGCATAAGCAGCGGGAGGCAGGTTGATAGCCGCATTTACCACCACCTGAACCGTATCACTGCCCGTTACATTATTATTATCTGTAACAGTCAGTTCAAACAGGTATACCCCCTGAACCAATCCGGTTACACCCGTACTCGCATTAGCGGGGGAACTTATTGTAAACTGAACCGGACCGGAAATCTTAGCCCATTGGTAAGCAATAATGGAACCATCCGGGTCGGAACCACTGCCATTCAGGGTTACACTGTTTGCCGGAAGAGTAATACTGATATCAGCACCGGCATTAGCTACAGGTGCAAGGTTTACATTACTGTTTACGGTTATCTGTACTGTATCTTTAGCGGTACCACCACTATTATCCGTAACAGTCAGTTCAAAACGATACACACCCTGAACCAATCCGGTCACACCGGTACTGGCACTGGCTGATGATGTAATTGTAAATTGGATAGGACCAGCTACTTTTGACCACTGATACGTGGCAATACTGCCATCCGGATCGGAACCACTACCATTCAGTGTTACACTGTTTACCGGTAAAGTGATTGTCTGATCTGCTCCTGCATTGGCAGAAGGCAATTGATTCAACGCTGCATTTACTGTAACCTGTACCGTATCCTTATCCGTTGCGCCACTGTTGTCGGTAACGGTGAGTTCAAAACGATACACCCCTTGTACCAGGCTGGTAACACCCGTACTGGCGCTCGAGGCAGCGGTGATTGAATACTGCGCGGGACCGGCAATCTTAACCCACTGATAGGCCGATATATTTCCATCCGGGTCAGAACCGCTGCCATTCAGGGTCACTGTGCTCACGGGTAATACAATCGTTTGATCCACCCCGGCATTTGCAACTGGCGCCTGATTGACATAGGCGTTTACGGTAATCTGAACGGTATCTTTATCTGTTGCACCACTGTTGTCGGTAACGGTGAGTTCAAAACGATACACCCCTTGTACCAGGCTGGTAACACCCGTACTGGCACTGGCTGGTGATGTAATAGTATATTGAGCAGGACCGGCGATTTTTGACCACAAATAATTGGTAATACTGCCATCCGGATCGGAGCCACTACCATTCAGTGTAACGGTGCTTACCGGCAGGGTGATTGTCTGATCGGCTCCGGCATTTGCCACTGGAACCTGGTTCACTGCTGCA
>DAORKK010000019.1:0-36409 GCA_035439525.1 Chitinophagaceae bacterium | reverse complement strand
CGATGGTCAATATGAAACAGTGGTGGAATCAGGAGCGTAAGCCAGGCAAGAAAAATGTGAGTGATTCATCAACAGAAGGTGAACTGATGAATAGTACAATAAGTGTGCAGCAGTCTGAAGGAATGGCCATGGTGGATTCCGCAGTGGTCAGTTATCACTTTACCGCTCCGATCATTCGGGGTGACGATGTGGAGGAAAAACCCATGCCTATTGCTGCAGATGGAGTGGCGGACCAGCAGTTGATGGAAGCACGTATATCGGTTTCTGATGAAGGAAAGAAATTGGAGGACATGAAGGATAAGGACGGACCCGTTTCAACAATTCAGATTAAGGAATGGAAACCGGATGCACCCTACCTCGCTGAAATGGAGAAAGCCGGGGAGGCAAAATACCGGGAGACCTACTTCGCATTGAAAAAGAAATATGCCGATCAACCTTCGTTTTATCTGGATATTGCCCGTTTACTTTTTCAGAAAAATGAGAGCAGTTTTGCCATCCAGGTCCTCAGCAATGTGGCGGAGATGAAACTGGAAGAAGCCTCGCTGCTACGGATGATGGCCAATCAGTTACTCGAAGCCGGGGAGAAACAACTGGCTGTTGAAACCTACAGGGATATTTTAAAAATGCGGGAAGAAGAGCCGCAGTCTTACCGCGACCTGGCCCTTGCCCTGAATGAGACCGGAGCGTATAATGAAGCTGTGCAGTTGATGTATAAACTGCTATTGGGGACCTGGCATGGCCGTTTCAGTGATGTGAAGTCGATTACGTTAAATGAAATGAATGCGATCATCAGTGCACATCCGGGACAGGTGGACCTGACAGGTATTGATCCGCGGCTGGTCTTTGCGATGCCGGTGGATGTGCGGATTGTGATCAGCTGGAATGCCGATAACAGCGATATTGATCTTTGGGTCACGGATCCGCTCAAAGAAAAATGTTTTTATCAAAACTCAGCTACTTCATTGGGTGGACGTATTTCACAGGATGTAACAGGAGGGTATGGTCCGGAGGAGTTCATGCTGAAGAAAGCCGTGAACGGAAAGTATAAAGTGGAAGTGAATTTATATGGGGATAATCGCCAGACCCTCGGCGGTCCGATTGCGATCAAAGCCGATATGTTTACCGATTATGGTAAACCAACTCAGAAAAGAGAGACGATCAATTTCCGGGTAACGACCGGTAAGGAAGTGGTGGAGCTGGGGGCGTTGAGCTTTACTGGTGTGATCACCAGCAAATGACTGCCGCAAACTGATCAGATTTTTTTTAAATCCTTTACGGTAAAATCATTTTCAGTATTCCCGGTATTCAGCGTGGAAGCGGGTTCAAAAAGCAGGATCTCGACTTCCTCATGGGCAACCGGCTTATGTTCCACTCCACGCGGCATAATGATAAATTCACCCTGGTTGATGGTAACGGTTTTATCACGCATATGCATATCAAATGAACCTTTGACCACATAAAACAGTTCATCTTCATTATCATGATGATGCCAGATGAATTCCCCCTGGAATTTGACCAGCTTAACCTGTTGCCCGTTCAGTTCACCTGCGACACGGGGATTGAAATAGTCACTGAAGAGTGACATCTTTTCTGCAATATTTACTTTTTCTATATTCATATCAGTAGGCTGTAGTGTAGGTGTTATCACCAACAATCATAATCGCTCACTCCACCCGTATCATATCCGCTATCTCTTTCGCCTTTTTCCGGAGCGTATCCATATCAGCCCCCGGCTGATCATATACCAGGGCTACCGCCATGCGCCGGTAGGGTCGCGTGGATGGTTTTCCGAATATACGGATATCCGTATCCGGTTGTGCCAGGGCATTGTCGATTCCATGAATGGTAAATTGTTCAGCTGTCTTATTCGCCAGCACTACGGCGCTTGCACCGGCTCTTTCCAGTTTTATTTCAGGGATGGGTAAGCCGAGGATGGCCCGGGCATGCAGTTCAAATTCGGTGAGGTTTTGGGTGCCGGCCAGGGTCACCATACCGGTATCATGCGGACGGGGACTGAGTTCAGAGAAATAAACACCTTTATCCGTTAAGAAAAATTCCACACCCCAAAGGCCCGATCCGGTTAAAGCGGCGGTTACTTTACCGGCCATTTCACAGGCATCATTGTAGTCTTGTTCACTGATGGCGACCGGCTGCCAGCTTTCCTGGTAATCGCCGCGTTCCTGGCGGTGGCCGATGGGCGGGCAGAATAAAGTGGATCCGTTTTGTTGTGTCACGGTGAGCAAGGTGATCTCGGTATGAAAAGCGATAAACTCCTCAATGATCACTTCTTTGATATCTCCTCTGGAATTATTGATCGCATAGTCCCATACTTTCTGCCGGTCTTCATCGGATTTGAGCACCGATTGTCCTTTGCCACTGGAGGACATCAGGGGTTTCACCACACAGGGCAGTCCGATAGAATCGACGGCTTTATTAAATTCTTCAAATTGTGTAGCATAGAAATAATTGGCCGTACGTAATCCCAGTTCTTTTGCGGCCAGATCGCGGATCAGTTTACGGTTCATAGTAAAATTGGCCGCTTTGGCACTAGGGATCACCTTTAATCCCTGTTTTTCGTATTCATAAAAACGCTCTGTGCGGATCGCTTCAATCTCCGGAACAATCAGGTCGGGTTTATAGTCAAGTACCAGTTTATCCAGCTCCTGACCGTTGAGCATATCAATCACTTCATAGCCATCGGCCACCTGCATGGCGGGAGCACCGGCATAACTATCCACGGCAATCACGGTTTGACCAAGCCGTTTTAACGCAATCACTAATTCTTTACCGAGTTCGCCGGAGCCGAGGAGGAGGATTTTTTTGTGCATGGGGCGAAGATACTTGTTGGTGTTTTCACCAACAAGTGCATGTTGGTCAGAAAACCAACAAGGGGGGTACATGTTGGTGATAACACCAACATGTGGAGGCTGTCGTATTGGGCTATTAGTTGTTGGTCTTCTGACCAACAACTAATAGCTGTTCAAAATAGATGAAACGTTCTTTCATCAGGGTGTTATTCAGCCAATATTCCGGTTGTTCCGGTGTACCCCGGCGATTGATAATGACAGGATTGAACCCCGGCGTATGCAGGACTATTTCAGTGCATTGCGGAACAGAACGGACAAATATCCCGTTCACCGGATTTACCGGGTAAAATCCAAGGGTGGCATAAATATACCAGGCACTCATTTGCCCGCAGTCGTCATTACCCGTTATGCCATCCGGTGTATTGTTGTAAAAGCTGGTACAGATACGGGATATCAGCTGATCTGCTTTTTCCGGATGATCCGATAACGCATATAGCCACGCAATATGATGACTGGGCTCATTGCCATGTGCATATTGGCCAATCATGGCTTCCTGGCCCAGGTGTTTGTTTGGATTGAGTGATTTTATATTGAAAAAGCTATCCAGTTGTGAGGTGAATTGTTTTTTCCCCCCTAACAGAGCTGTTAATCCTTTCACATCAAATTGGGCGGGCGTCCAGAAATACTGCCAGGCATTGGCTTCTGTGTAATCGCCGGGATTATTCATTGGTGAGGTAGCGGTCAATGGATTAAATGGTGTACGCCAGTTACCGCGACTGTCTTTGCCCCGCATTTGCCGGGTGGAGGGATCATATAAATTTTTATAGTAGGCGGAACGTATATAAAACTCTGCCGCAATATCCTTTTTACCCATTTTTTCAGCCATCAAGGCAATACAATAATCATCAACGCCATGTTCCAGTGTCCTTGACACAGCTTCATTATCGAGACTGTCAAACGGGTAATAACCATATTGATTCAGCAGGGTCCAGTTGCTGTTGATATGGTTTTCCCGGCTGCTGCGGACCATTTGCTGTAAAGCTTCATCAGCATCAAACCCGCGGAAACCCTTCAAATACGCATCGGCAATGACCGGGATCGCATGATTCCCGATCATACAATAGTTATCCTGACCCCAGATGGTCCAGATGGGGAGGAATCCTGCAGCTTTAGCATGTTCCACCAGGGTGTTTACAAAACCGTTCACTCTTTCGGGTATAAGCAATGTATAAAGCGGGTGAGCTGCCCGGTAAGAATCCCAAAGCGAAAGGGTGGAATAATATTCTTTATTGATCGCTGTATGGATCTTGTCATCCGGACCCCGGTATTGCCCGTCGGTATCACAGATATTGGAGGGTTGCAGCAATAACCGGTACAGGCAGGAATAAAAAATAGTTTTTTGTTTAACAGGTGCCTCAATCACGATCCGGCTTAAATACCTGTTCCATTTATTTTTGGCGAGGCTGACAATTGTATTAAACTCCCAATGAGACAATTCGGTTTTCAGGTTTTCCTTTGCACCTTCCACACTCACCGTGGATAAGGCAATCTTTACCTTCAGTCTTTTGTCTTTGAGCATAAAACCCAACAGGAAGCGGGACGCATTTTCTTTTGCTTTTTTCGGCAATTCAAGGATGGATGTAAACGGCAGACTGAACTCGATTGTAAAGTAGTATTTACGGTTAACCCAGTTTTGGGTATGACACCATCCGGATAACCGGCTGTTATTTTCAACCTGTACATTGCTTTCCAATACCAGGCTGTCCGTCAGAAACCGCAAGCCATGCTGCAGGTCTATCAGGAGTTTCGCTTTATGGTCGGGATAGGTATATTGATGAAAGGCCACCCGTTCTGTAGCGGTCAGTTCGGTCTTTACCTTGTTTTTTAATTCGACGGTATAATAACCAGGAGAAGCTTTTTCCGTTTCTTTCCGGTAGGATAATGCGAAATCATCCGTGCGTTCATCCGTAACTGGCTGAAGCAGGATATCGCCCAACTCACTGATGCCGGTACCATTGGCCCGGGTTTGTGAAAAACCCATTATGCGGCTGTCTTTGTACTGATAACCACTGGTATAATCCCAGCCGAAATCCCTGTTATCCGGACCCGGCTGCACCATACCAAAGGGCATCGAAGGGCCCGGGAAAGTATGCCCGGTACCGTCAGTACCTATAAAAGTGTTCACAAAACACGTATAGTCTGTAGCTTGTTTAACCTGTGCAAGGCAGGTTACGTTCAACAACCAGAAAAAATAAAGAGGGATGATTTTGTTCATTGCCCTTTCATTTTAAAGGTAACCTGTCGCAGGGTGGTACCGGCCATTGGGACAAGGAGAATCACTTCGGGCTGATCGGTGCCGGCTGGTTTCATTTCAGCATGAAAATGATTTTTAACAGTTGCATCCTGCACGGGTAAAGCACCATTCAATTCAACAACCGTTTCCTTTAACGGAAGACAGTTGAAATCGGTTAAACCCGCGATCGTATATGTTTTTGTAATTACTTCTTTACTGCTTAAAGGATGACATAGAACCAGCGGACCATACTGAAAGTAATATTCATCTCCATTGGTTTGATTCTTTTGAACGGCTGCTTCAAAACGGATGATCAGTTCATCCTGTTTTTTCCAGCTCTTTTTAAACACCAGGAATCCGTTCTCTTCTTTAAATGGGGTGGAAGTATATACAGCAATTGCCCAACCCGGTTTTCGGATCTTTATGGAGAATCGGTTACCCTCCGAAGTATTTATCCTGAACCGGAAATCCATATCAAAGGGATAACCGGTAACCGTAGTGATCTGTACTTTTTTCCCATTAAGGGTTGTGTTTAGTTCAGAGGGCCCCAACAAAGTGGCCACCAGTCCGTCCTGGTCTTTCATCCACATATGCTGGATGTACCAGGGACCGATCCTGCCGGCATTGGGCACACAGCATACAGCCGCTTCCCGGTGTACCGGTGAGTAGCGATAGCGGGTCTGGTGTTTATCGGTGGTGTCGCCGTGTTTGCCCCCGTTAAGTATATAGGTGTTATCTGTTTTAAGATAACAGATGGCACTCTGATCCGGATGCGTGGCACCTGCGGCGGCATTGAACAGTATTTTTTCTGTCCGGTCACTATAATCGGGATCACCTGTTTTTTCCAGCAGACTGATCCAACCCGCCATCAGTTCATGCAGTGAGCAGAATTCATAACCGGTAGTGCTGGCATCCCCGGATCTTCCACCGGCAAATTCATCACCCACAGGTGCACCGGAGGGAGTAGTGGCCCGGTTGATCTTGCTGATGAATTGATCCAGTGCCCTTTTCAACTCCGGATTACCCGATGCATAATAGGCAGCCGTTACGGAACGCAAATGTTCATAAGTATGTACGCCGTGTCCCTGAAGCGGCAGGTCAGCCTGCATCAGTTTTTTATATTGAGCATCTTCATTAAGGATCTGTTGAGAAAAATCCTTGTAAAGAAAAAGGCAATAATCCAGGTAGGCCTGTTTTTTGGAGATGATATATAATTGCTCAAGTACATCGGTGAAGGCGAGTCCGTGTGTGAGCCCACCGGCATTCGGGTTGACGGAGTAAAAGGGGTGGGAGTTATTCACCGGATAGTTATTCATTACATTCTTTACGGCTTTCTCAATAGCCACTAACAGGGCCGGGTCTTTTTTATATTCATACCATCCCAATAGGGCCCGGTAGAGTGTAGCTTTTGACCAGAGCTCTCCGTTTTCGTTATCAAACCTATATCTCAGTTCAGGATCATAGATACCGATATACCCGTCTTTATCCTGTGTTTGCAGTAAGCGCCTGATGAGCTGTTCTGCTTTTTCCAGTTGTGTTTTATCCCCGAGCAGGATGGCGGTCCGGATAAATCCATCCAGCCAGTTGCTCTGTGTCTCACTGTTCCACCAGAGAAACTGGGACTGCCATTCACCGGCATCAGATATTGCTCCCAGGTTTTTGTTTTTCACTTTTTTACTGAGCCGGTCTTTTCCATAGATATCATCCTGCTGTATCAGATCAGGTACCAGGGTGTCCAGCCGTCCGGTAAAACCATCGAGGTTACGTTGCAGTTCCGTTTTCAGCCAGCCGCCTGGCGTAATGGCGGATAAGGGCAATGGCTGGAACCGAAAGGACTGAGGTTTGATTTTTAAAAAGGGATTGGCACTGCTATCCTGTGCCAGTACGTTTATGTTTTGGATCATTGCTACCGCTATTAACCATAAGAGGGGATAAATTTTTTTCATAGCAGGTTTTTAAATCGTTCACTCAGCCGGTCCTTCATCTTTTTATTGATCTCCCATTGATTACCGAGCGGTTGTTGTGTAAAGGGTAAGACCGGCATATAGGGGACCGGCCCGAATTCTGGTGTAATGGTAAATTGTTTATCCCCTGCTTTTTTCCGGTATTGGAGGATGCGCTCCCACCAGCCGGTATACGTATCCAGTGTAGCTGCCCATTCCGGTGCAAACGGATCATTTACCTGTGGAGCCTGTGAGAATCCGATCCGGGCATGCAGGTGGGCGATATGCGGGGTGAGGAATTCCAGCAGCTCCTGCTGGTCTTCGAGGAGACTTTCACTCACGACACAGAAATGACTGAAATCCCCGGTCAGTTCTATTTCAGGAAACTTTTTGAGATAAGGTATTAAACCAGCCAGGTGAAAACTGAACCGGCCGCGGTGTGTTTCATGTACCACGCGTATGCCGGATTGCAGACTGAAATTAAGTACCGCATCGATCACCCGGCAGTTATCATCAAAACTGAAATAGTCTTTGCCGGTATGGGCATTGATAAAATCAGGTTGCAGTATGGCGATATCCTCCAGGCAACTGATTGTCCGGCTGATATAATCACTTACCTTTTCGTGGGCAGCAGGCAATACCTGCTGGGCTACAAATACAAAGCTGCTGTACGTCTCAGCGATAATCTCCAGTTCGCTCAGCAGATCTGTTCTGAATTTTTTATCATCGGGCAGGTGAATCTCAATTCCATCATAACCTGCCTGGATTACCCGGTCTGTAAAAACAGTTGCTTCGGTGGGAGATTGTCCCCAGTAAGGACAGAGCCATTTTATTTCCATCAGTTCAATGTTGAAAGATGACAGGATTGATTTTACTATTGATGATCTCACCAATTTGTGCACCCGGGCACCATGTATCCCAATCCAGTTGCTGGTTTTTATTTTCCGGGGCCTTCAGCCGCATATCCCGGTCCATGTAGATGATGGTCATGACTTTCCGCATATCCTGGGTATTATTCGCTCCCGCCCGATGAAAGACCCACCCCGAATGAAAGCTCATTTCACCGAGGTCGAATGGTTCAATTACATGGGCAAAATCGGTTACTTTCAAACGCTCCCGGATCATTGTTTCACTCTCATCCCCGATTTCCAGTTCCCGTCCCTCAATTACAGCATGACTGCCGGCACTGAATTCGAGCGGGCCCATTTCCAGCGGAGTGGCTTGCAGGGGGATCCAGGCGGTGATGGTCTTGTCTGTTTGCAGGGGCCAGTAATACTGATCGGCATGCCAGGGGGTGATTCCTCCGCCGGCTTCTTTGAACAGGGCCTGATCATGATACAGCCGAACGCCTTCACATTGCATCAGCTCAGTCGCAATTTTTCCTAATCGTCTGCTCAATACCAACTCACTGACCCGCTCATCTTCGAGCCAGAGATTGAACAATTGCAGAAAGGCTTTACCGTAAGTGTTTCTTTCGCCCAATGAGCGGGTTTCCTTATTCATGATACGGACCCGTTCTGTGATGACTTCATTGAGCCAGTTCAG
This sequence comes from Chitinophagaceae bacterium, assembly GCA_035439525.1. Classification (GTDB taxonomy): domain Bacteria; phylum Bacteroidota; class Bacteroidia; order Chitinophagales; family Chitinophagaceae; genus JJ008. Next base: position 27,821 of record DAORKK010000019.1, on the reverse strand, counting down.
TACTTCCGGGGAAAATACCTGTTTCAGTTTGATAAAGCGGTTTTGCTGGTAGAAACTAATCTGGTCGCTTGTGAGTGTGTAGTCTTCCTTCAGGAAGGAGCTAACAAATGAGGGGATGGCAGACATATCGTGGTTTTAGAATACAAATTTCACTGCTCTTTCCTTTGTTTTCTGGTACAAAGAATCCAAATATTAGTACTATATTGACATTAATCTGACTGATGTTACAGAAAACAGCAATATAGTATGCGGCCAAAGCTCGAAAAAGTCACTGCCGGCAATGGATCTTTTCTCAGTTTTGAGGTAAGGCAATTGTCGTTTGATTTTTTCTGGCATTTCCATCCGGAATATGAGCTTACTTACATTGTATCGGGTCAGGGGAAACGACTGGTGGGAGACAGTGTGGAAACCTTCGGTCCGGGGGATTTTGTTTTGATCGGTCCGGGGCTTCCTCATGTATGGGTAAGTGAAAAGAAGACTGACCAGCTGGCGGTAGCGATAGTGATACAGTTTAGTGCTGCCTTTGCCGAATCGGTATTGGCCTTTCCGGAGTTATCGGCAGCAGAAAGTTTGTTCAGAAAAGCCCAACAGGGAATCTGTTTCCAGATGGCAAGACATTGGAAACCGGAACGGAAAATGAAAATCATTGCCGGACTGCAACCCGGAAACCCGTTTACCGCCCTGCTGGAACTTTTACAGGAGTTGACTGTTAAAAAATCGAGGGCCCTTGCTTCTGCCCAGTATAAATTGTTGCGGCCTGGAAATGACGGGCGCAGGATACATAAAGTATTGAAATTTGTACAGGATCATTACCGGGAGCCGGTTACCGTCAGCCAGGCGGCTGCCATGCTGCATTTATCCGACAGTGCATTTTGCAAATACTTTAAGCGCAGTATGGGTAAAACATTTTCTGATTTTGTCAATGAGATCCGGATTACCCAGGCAGCCTCACTGCTGATGGAAACCGATCTATCCATTGCTGCATTGGCGGCAGATTGCGGTTTCGAGAACATCAGTTATTTCAACCGGGTCTTTCTGCGCAAAAAGGGGATTCAGCCCTATAAGTTCAGGGAATCGAGAAGAGAAAACAGGAAATATAATTTGCAGAATGACTGAACCATCAAACAAATGAAGTATACCATAATAGCCTTGTTATTGTTATTATCGGCCTGTTCCGTCAGCAAAAACCCCTTGCGAAAGCAGGTCAAGCTCTTGCAAAAGGGCATTATTAAAGACGATACCAGTTATATCTACGCCCTGCCTTATGAAGAAGGCAAGACCTTTCGTGTGATCCAAGGTTATTTCAGCCGGTTCACCCATAAAGAAAGAGCGGCCCTTGATTTCAATATGAAAAGGGGCACAAAGATCTGTGCCGCCCGGGAAGGGGTGGTGGTACGGGTGAAAGAAGATGGGAAGAAAGGCGGACTCGATAAGAAATACCGGGCAGATGGCAATAATATCGTGATCCAGCATCCGGACGGATCAAGAGCGGGTTACTGGCACCTGCAATACAACGGGGCATTGGTGAATGTGGGAGATACGGTGAAGAAGGGGCAGGTGATTGCTTTGAGCGGGAAAACCGGATATGCGTTCAATCCGCATTTGCATTTCTTAGTGTGGCGTTCGTCGAATGGTGGATGGCAGCAGGTGCCTACCCGGTTTCAAACATCGAAGGGGGTGAAGTATCTGCGGGGGTGGAGGCGGTATACTGTTGGTGAGAACACCAACAGTAGGCGGTGAATACACCATCTGTACGAGTTGATGAAATCAACAGTTACAACAAAAAGTTAACGAGATAGTAGTTGGTGTTTTCACCAACTACTAATTAGCCTGTTGTGCTTTTAGCAGGCTCGCCGGTGAATTGTAACCGGGAGTATTGGACAATAGATAAACCAACTCTTCGTTTGTGAAATAATCTTTTTTTAGAATCCGAGCCACTGTTTCCACAGGGGTCGAAACTTCTGCATTCGCTTTACAAAAACCTATGAGCCAGATACCAACCCGGCAACCATTTTTTTTCATATAATCATAAATTAACTCCGGAGTATGTCCGGCACGTAACATACTGCTTACTATTGTCTGGGGTGAATATTTTCTTAGTGTATCATCGCTAAGTGGAACTGCCAAAATATGAACAAAGAAATAGACATCTGCAGGCCCCAAATAATAGGAGAAAGTCTCACTCAAATCCATTTTTGATTCTTTCAGATATTTTGGACCCGTCAGGATTAAGTAATGTCTTTGATCACCATAGAGGGTGGATAATTCTTCATCTAATTGCCAGGCCCAGTCAAGGCGTAAATCAAAAATACTGTAACTCATTTTATAAAATATCCTGTACATATTTGGTCGGGTAATCTGGGGATATTCGGCCCTGACAACAGTAAAGAGTTGCCGGATAGTCTCTTTGTAACTGACCTTGTAATCCGCAGACCATTGAGTTTTGGCTATAATCACCAGATTTTCTGAAAGCTGATCCTGAAACTGTGGTGAATACTGCGGTAAAAAAGTCTTCAGCATCACACCTGTTGGTGTCTTCAGTTTCTGCAGACTGTCGGCCAGTTTCAGTTTTCCGGCAAATGTGGCCGGTATAACAAGTTTGGGTATATTGGCCGCCGGCGATACTACCGGGGTGACCTGGGCCTCAATCGAAGAAGAAAGGACGATTAAACTCAGAAAAATAAGGGATGTTTTTTTCATACAAATAATTATTAATAGACTATAATGCCTGGAGAGCTGCAAGAATTTCTCCTGCTGTATATCCTCCATTTTTAAGGTAATTTGAAATTTCATCTTTTGTCAGATTCTCTATGTTCAGCACCCTGGAGGTTGTAACAGCGTCAACTCCGGCAGATTTCGCCCCTTTACAAAAACCGGTGAAAATCCAGGCTGCCCGCTCACGGATGATGAGTAGATTCCTCAGTATTTCACCTTCTTTAAATCCGGATTGGAGCAAGGCTTTTACATTATTTTCAATATTCTGCCAGTTTGCAGGACTGCCGGTGACCATGTACTTGTCAATAAAATAGAAGATGTCAGAAACAGAGGCACCGCCATCTTTAAGTGTTTTAATGTAAAAATGCGGGTAATCGACATAGCCCCTTTCAACTGGTAAACCATACGAGATCTTTAATGTATCACTGGTTGTAAAAATCCAGGTAGTGGAATTACCGAATGTTCTTATTTCCTTTAAAGCAGTATAAAATATCCGGAAAACAACCGGGAAACGTATTTCCGGGTATTGTGTTTTAACCCCATCAGCTAATTCCCCGGTTTTGAACCCGCTATGATACATCACGATCAGGTTCTCTGTCATTTCCTGCTGAAACTGAGGGCCGTATTTTGGAATATATGTTTTAAGGATTTGTCCGGCAGAAAAGTGTGCTTTCTTCAGACTGTCAACCTGTTTGATTTTAGCCGGTAAACCAGCTGGCATTTTGAGTATAGGCTGATTTAGTGCAGGTGATTTAACGGTTGTAACCTGGGCGTGGCTGTACTGAAAAAAGATTGAAAAAGAGAAGAGTAGTACAAACAGGGATTGTTTCATATTTCAACGTGATTTATAATTTATAGGACTTTACCATTTAATACTTTTCAAAATCTCCTGAATTACCAACGGATACCTTACCTGATCTTCCCGCAGCAAGCCTACCCCGATATAAATGATCTCTTTTTGATCCGCATACCAGTAGTGTTGCTGCAACATCAGTTCCATGAACGTATGCGTGGTGGTTTTGAAGGTTTTACCGCCGATCACTATTTCCTGTAAAGGATTTTGTTGCAGGTTGATCGCCGGGTTCATCCGTTGGCTGAGCAAGATCAGCTGATCGGGTGTAAGTTTGCCGGTATTGGGCGTGCGGATCACCTGCAGGATCTCTGAATTATTGGTGCTGAGCAGTACCAGCCTGTTATTGGTTTGAGCCTTACTCTGGAAAATGGAATTATTGCGGTCCGATTTATAGCTCCATTCCCAGGGATACCGGATCCTGATTTTCGGCGGTTGTATCCGTAAGCTCTTCCAACGGGGATAATCCACTGGTGAAAAGTAGTCTTCGATCACCGGTATAAGCCATTGGAGCGATTGCTTTACCGTGGCAAAACTGTCTTTACGGGTAGTGCCCACCAGGAAACTGGCTTCATATGAAGTGGCAATGGTAGTGCCCCGGGTATCATTGTTGTGCCAGGTAACCGGGACGATTGTCGCGATCACCTGTTTGTTTTTGTACAGGTGGTGACGATACAGTCCTTCCGAAAAACCTTCGGGAAGGGTGTCCATCGTGACACCTTGCGGCAGACGTACTGATTGCGCAGCAGTGTAGCATGAAAGTCCTAATAAGAACAAAAGACCAATTATTCTCATGGGAACCGGTTGAATGGTTAATGGTAATACTTACTGTTTTACAATTTCCACCCTTCGGTTCAGGGCTTTCCCTTCTTCTGTTGCATTGGTGGCCACCGGGCAAAGTGAACCCACACCATCGGATCCGAGCCGGGTGGCGGCAATTTTTCCTTTAGTCACCAGGTAATCTTTCACCGCTTTGGCCCTGGCTTTGGATAAGGTGATATTGCTGGCAAAGAGCCCTGTATTATCGGTATGTCCCACTACGTAGATTTTGATACCGGGATTAGCTATGAGGTAATCAATTACCATTTGTAAGGCAGGAGCAGATTCCGGTTTGATCACCGACTTACCTACGTCAAATAATATCCCATATAATGCGATCTTTCCATCACGGTCAATGCCTTCACTCATATTTACTTCTATATCCTGTTTCATTTCTTCGGTCTCAACGATGAAAAGATCGAAGCCCTGATCATCAGCATCTTCTGCATTATCAATCTTAAACCAGACTGTTCTCCCATTCTGGTTCATTTTAAAAAAATCCTTTCTGAGGGATAGTGATGAGCCCTTTGCTTTTACGACTGCATTGTGATAGTTAAAACGGATCTGCTCTCCACTGAATTTCCGGGATTCTCCCTTGATTTTGGAATACCTGAGATGATAAAAACGACCTGCCACTTCTTTATAAATCCGCTTGTCTTTCAAATCAATGTAGGAAAACTTATACGTGCTGAACTCACTCAGGTCACAATTTTCCAGAAGAAAACCCGGCATACGGGTCATGTATTTCGGCTCAATCGTATCACAGCCTCTTTTGTCCTGGGCCGAAGAGAGGAGACTGATGCTGACTAAAATCAATAAGGCCAAACGTTTCATATACTATGGTTTGTTTTTGAAAATGCTGTTATAATAGTTGTACTTCTCCCGCAAACATGCTTTGTCCCATTGCCGAAGCGCTGCTGCTGACATTCAGTCCACTGTTCACTCCAAACGTCACATCCCCACTGGCACTGAGTCCTTCCAGTCCGAGCGTGGAGGAAATCTCCATGGCCGATGCGCCAACCGATAATTTATTTCCAACATCCGTTACATTAAAATCACTGTCGAAGCTGATGAACTGTGTGGCGCTGGCTTCCACACTCAGTACCCCGGCTTCGGCTTGTACACCCACACCGATATACATAGTGGTCTGACCGGAACCAAATTCATATTCAAATCCTCCCACGATTCCTTCGCCAAGGTCCACACTCAGCGATTCACAACTGAGGGTCACGTCGCCCACCCCGAGTGGTATTTTGAAACTGACCGGACAATTGATGTCTCTGAAATTTTCTTTTTTGTCAGCCGTATCGGTCCGTTCGATAGGCAGCCCACAGGTGTACTCCATCAGGTGTACGCTGCTGAGTTTAGCCGCGGTTCCCAGCAATATGCCCCTGGCAATGATCAGATCCCGTCCACCCATCGGGACATTCTTTACATAAGGGTACCAATAGGCGATGGTATTGTAATGCCAGCGGGCATTGTTCCATACATCTTCGCAATACCGGTGATAGCGGTTCATATAGGCCGCATTCTTTGCGTTGTACATCCCCACTTCGGCGGCACAACAGGCATCGGGGTCCAGATTTTTGCAAATTTCTTTCGCACGGTCTCCCCATTCTTTATCAAAAGCCCGCTTCCATTTTTCAAATTCATTTTCTATCCTGGCTGCTTCATCCGTAAATGTGCGGTAGGATTTTCCGGTAATCAGTTGGGCTTTATGGAAAAGCGGGTTGAGTCCCACTGCTATGGTACGGCCGGATCCCTGCACCCTGACCAGGCTCATGATATTCTGCTGCATGTCCCTCCCGGCTCTTTCATCATAATCTGCCCTGGTTCTTTCCCAGGCCTCGCTCTCTGCCTGCATCCGTGCATTGAATGCTACCACAGCTGCATAGCTACTGCCCGGGTCGGTCGGACATGCAAAGGGAAGATTATCATCCATCTCCGGATAGCTCATCCGGGGAGGCATCCGGAGTTTATCACTGAGATCGTCAGCAGGCCGGGATCTTTTTATGCCTTCAGCGGCTGCTTTATTGTAACCACCTTTGAGTGAGTTGTTGTAATGACTGGCCGCTGCCGCACTGTTACCCTGGGCTTCATTGATATAACCGAGGGTGGCATTGGCTTCCACATGGAAAGGTTCAATACGGGTGGTGGCGGATAAAAAACGAATGGCATTATCGATATCCCCCAACTGGAAATAAGCCTGTCCCAGGTTATTGTTCACGATCGCACTCTTCGGGGCCTGGGGCAACACATGTTTGGATATAGGAATTGACTTATGCGGAAACCCGGCATGATTAAGTATTGCCGCCAGGTTACTCATGGCCAGTGTATTGGACGGATTGGCTTTAATGACTGAACAGAGCACATAAAGGGCCGGAACCTCCTGTTTCTTCGTGAAAAACAACAGGGCCAGTCCATGATGCATGGATGCCGGGTATTTCTTCATCCCTGCCTGCGCTGTTTTAATTTCAACGGCATTCCCTTTTTGTTGCACCAGTTTATTCTGCAAACTACTGACATATGCCACCGCTTCTGCCCGGGTGAAAGTTTTTGATGGGATGACCGAGAGTAACTTACTGTTACGGGCTGGTAAGGGTGTATCATCATCATCATTGACGACGGATGGTTGTAAATTTTTAGTATTGCTTTTTCCCTGCGGTTGTTGCATAGCCCCGTTCAGCTGCTGTGATTGCTGCTTCATCATCTTTTCAAACTCCCGGGCCATTTTCATCATGCTGTCCTGCATCTTTTGCAGGTCTTCCGGCTTTTGAGCCACAGCAGAAAGAGCGTACAGGATAATCAACAGGAGGAGGACAGAACGTTTCATGTCAGGCGGTTTGATAGCCTGCACAAATTGCTGAATTACAGCATGCCGGTCAATTACTAATAATAGTGATATGTAGGATGCAACCTATTTACACGAGACTGTTTCGGAGGGCTACCGATACGGCTTCACTGGCCGAGTGTACCTGTAGTTTCTCGTAGATTTTTTTCAGGTGGGCATTGACGGTGTAATAGGTAATGTCAAGCCTGGAGGCAATCATTTTATAACTGTTTCCGTCAGCCAGCAGTTTCAATACCTCTTTTTCCCGTTCGGAAAGATCAAACTGAATGGTTTTTTTCTCGGGCACTTCCTGCTGAAAGTAATGCAATACTTTTACCGCTACAGAGGGAGTCATGATAGCACCGCCTTCATATACCAGGTGTATGGCTTCAATGATCCGTGCCGGGGGTTCGGTTTTCAGGATATAACCAGCGGCTCCATACCGGAGGCTGTCAAATATTTTTTCATTTTGTTCAAATACCGTCTGCATCATCACCCGCACACCGGGAAACTGACGATGAATGACTTTTAACCCTTCGATCCCATCCACATTGGGCATATCAATATCCATCAGGACCACATTGGGTAATAAAGACTTCACTTCTTCTGCTACATTGGAACAATCCGGGAAGCTGCCGCAACAGATCAATCCCTCTGATAAAGCCAGTAAGGCCGACAGGCTCTCCCTGCGGTCCGCATTATCATCATAGATCAGCACATTAATATCCGGCATCTGGCAAATTAAGTATTAATAATATCCCGGGTCAATTACTAATTGTAGTAGCCGGGAATTCACAGTTGATACGGGTCCCCTTGTTATGTCCGGTATCCAACAGGAAAAGGCCCCCGGATTCCTCACAACGCTTGCGCATATTGACCAGCCCGTTACCCGGATTCGTTCCGGGCATAAAGCCCTGACCATTATCCCGGATCTCCAGCCGGAGAAAACCATTGTGCAGCTGCACCTCAATGATCACCCGGCTTGCCTGGCTGTATTTGGCGCTATTGTTGATCGCTTCTTTACAGATCAGGAGTATATTTTTCTTGGCTTCTGTTTTTAATAAGAGCCCGGGCAGGGGTTCAGGCGCCACTACTTCCAGTTCAATATTTTTTGCCTCGAGTAAAGAAGCCCCGAACTGACGGATCCGGCGCAGCAGGCTTTGCATATCATCCGTCTCTGCATTGATGGCCCAGACCAGGTCACTCATGTTTTCCATGATCCTCCCCGATGTATCCCTGATTTTTTCCATCATGCCGGCCATTTTGTCCGGCTGATTGGCGACGGTACTGAAAATATGAATACTGCTCAGGGAAGAGCCCACTTCATCGTGCAGTTCCCGGGCAATGCGGTTCCGTTCATGATACCGGGTTTCCACAATCGCTTCCATCCGTTCGATATCTTTTTTCAGCACCAGCTCCTGTTGTTCTTTCAATGCCTTCATCGCTTTTTCTTTTTCTTCATAAGTCTGGCGGAGACGGTAACCCATGGCAGCGGAAAACAACAGCACATCGGCCAGTTCACCGAGAAAGGTAAAACTAAGGGCATAAAAATTTCCCCACTGAAAATGGAGAACATAGGAAGCAAATGCGAGGGAACCACTGATGAGGAACAGGAGCGAACCGACCAGGATATAGCGCTGAAAGACCGTTTTATTTTTAAATGAATAGACGATAAGTACAAGCAGGGAAAGAATGATCAGGAGGGCCCTGGAGGAACGGAACAGGTAACGGTTCCGCATTCCGGTACCAGCAAGCATTAATCCGACATGCAACACAGCAATAAAAAGGATGGTGATAGCCAGTATTTTCCAGATCCTGAACATCCAGCGATGGTTATTGTGCCGGATATCAAGGGCCTTGCCTACGAATTCTATATATCCATAGTAAAGGAGCAGTTGCAGGAGCTCATCCCAGAACTGGAAGGTCCAGGTACGATGATCAGGACCAAACTGGGTCGTGGTCAGCACGGCCCGGCTGAACAGGAAAGCGGTCAGGAAGAAGAGGTAGAGACAATACTGGAACAACAATACTTCATTTCGCTGCCAGTAGAGGACCAGGTGATAAAACAGGGCAAGGGAAGCACTGCCAAGCGTAAAAAGCAACAGGTAATAATACAATTGTTCGGCAGCAGGGTTCATGGTAGTGGGAAAATAAGTAATATATTAAATATTATTACTGATCTTTCTGTCTATTTCCATTTGCCATTATCTTTAACGGGTAACAGGCAGGTAAAGCATGACACTACATGAATTTTTTGAGGCGTTTCTCACCGGCATGCGGCAAACCACCTGGCTGGAGTACATCGCGGTCTTCGCTGGTATCGCCAGTGTCTGGTACAGCCGCAAAGAACATATCCTGGTCTACCCGGTCGGCCTGATCAATACGATTATCTATATCTACCTCAGTTTTAAATTCCATTTACCCGGTGAGGCCAGTGTGAACTTCTATTATACCGTCATGAGTATTTATGGCTGGTATATCTGGATGAAAAAAAACGAGCAACAGGATGTCGTACTGCATATCACCTGGTCCGGTAAACGGATGCTTTTGTATCAGGGCCTGTTCTTCCTGTTTTTTTATGTGACCATCTATTTTTCCCTGGTCTATCTTAAAGAAAATTTCTTCGAAGGCGCCATTCCATGGGCCGATGCCTTTGCCTCCGCCACCGCTTTTACCGGCATGTGGCTGATGACCCGTAAAAAAGTGGAAAGCTGGTACTGGTGGATTGCCACGAATATTACCTCGATCCCTCTTTATTTTACAAAAGGACTGGTATTCACCAGTGTTTATTATATTGTATTGCTGTTCATGGCTGTGTTTGGACTGGTGGAATGGATTAAACGGGCAAAACAAAGGCATGCTTAAAAAAATCGTCATCATTGGTCCAGAGAGTACCGGCAAAAGCACATTGAGTGAACAACTGGCGGAGCACTACGAAACGGCCTGGTGCCCGGAGTTTGCCCGTGAATTCCTCCATACCAACGGTACCGATTATGAGTTTGACGACCTGCTCACTATCGCCAAAGGACAGCTGGCCCTTGAAGATGAATATACGGCCCGGCTCGAACAGCAGGCAGAACCCATGATGGAATCCGGAGGAAACCTGCCCCTGTTCCTCGATACTGATATGTATGTAATGAAAGTCTGGTGTGAATTTGTCTTTAACCGCTGTCACCGCTTCATCCTGGAACAGATCGGCGAACGGAGTTATGATCTCTACCTGCTTTGTAATATCGACCTGCCCTGGGTCAAAGATGATTTGCGGGAATACCCGGACCTGCATACCCGAAAGAAACTATACCAGATTTACAAGGATATTATGTTGAATCAGTCAGTGCCCTGGGTCGATATCAGTGGTAATTATGAACAGCGTTTGCATAAAGCGATTGCTGCCGTCGATGCTATTCTCTGATTCAGCTGTATATTTTATACATTCTTCCCTCAATCTGTTAATTTTGGTCCTTACAAACCTGCATGAGAGAAAGGAATCCACAATCCTGGCTGTATTTTTTTATCGGCCTTGCTGTACTGATCAATTTCAGTAGCCTTTTCGTTCCCTTACTCGATCCGGATGCAGGCATCTATGCGACCATTACTAAAAACATGGTGCAGAGTGGGGATTATCTCAATCTCCGGTTCCAGGACAAGGACTGGCTGGATAAACCCCATTTTCCCTTCTGGGTGACGGCTGCTTTTTTCAAACTATTCGGCATAAGTACCTGGACGTATAAGTTACCGGGTATTTTATTTGCCCTGCTGGGGGCGGTCTATACCTATCTGTTCACCAAACAGCAGTATAATAAAACCACCGCCTTATGGGCTACACTGATGTTGCTTTGTTCCCTGCATTTTATTGCTTCCAATAATGATGTCCGGGCCGAACCCTTCCTCACCGGGATGATCATTGCAGCGGTGTATCATTTTTCTAATTCACAAAAGTCTTTCTTCAGCTGGCACCTCGTCGCTGCCACCGCCTTTACGGCCATGGCCATGATGACCAAGGGCCCTTTTACCCTGGTGCCCATTGGCGGAGCATTGGCCGGACAGTTATTATTCAAACAGGACTGGAAACAACTCTTCCACCCGCGCTGGTTACTGATGCTGGTCTTGCTGACGGTTTTTATTTCCCCGGAATTATACAGTCTCTGGTACCAGTTTGACCAGCATCCGGAGAAAATTGTTTTTGGTGGTACCAATGTGTCCGGTATTCGTTTCTTTTTATGGGACAGCCAGTTTGGCCGCTTCTTCAATTCTGGTCCTATCAAAGGCAAGGGCGATCCCTTTTTCTTTTTACATACACTCCTCTGGGCCTTTTTGCCCTGGGCGATCCTGATGTATGTGGCCCTGTTTAAAAAAATTAAAGCTGCATTTAACCGGATCGCAAGAAACCAACAGGAATGGTATACGCTCTGTGGTACATTGCCTGCCTTGCTCATGTTTTCTTTCTCCGGTTTTCAATTACCGTATTATACGAATATCCTCTTTCCGTTTCTGGCGATACTCACCGCCGGATTTGTGATGGAGCTCAATGAAAAAGGAATAAAACGGACTGCTATCCTGCAGGGATTGATCATCGGGATTATTGTAGCCGGTATCATCACCCTGTATTTTCTCTATCAGCCAGCCATTACATCGGTTTACGCTTTTGTGCTGCTTTGTATATTACTGTTGCTCATCTTTGTTGTTCCCTTCTTCATCCGAACGGATCTCCTGCAATCTGTTTTATTACGCTCCGGCCTGGCGGTTTTATTTATAGGGCAGTTTCTCAGTGGCTTATTTTACCCGGATGCCTTACAATACCAGTCCGGGAATCATATGGCCTATTATCTGAACCGTAACCTGCCCGGATTACCAGCCGCCAGCGGGGAATTATATATTCCGGTCGGCCAGTTTTACCTCGAGCGCTATATCCGCATCACGCCGATCGATACGATTTGTAAAAAAGAGTTTGTACGACCTTCTGTTATCTTTATTTCAGCAACGGAACTTGATCAGCTGAAGCAGACCGGCAGTGCTTATGAGATCGTGAAGGAATTCCCGGAGTATCATATCACCATGCCCAATCTGAAATTCATCAATCATGCTACACGCGCCCAAACACTGAAAAAGCAGTACCTGGTCAAACTGCCCTAATGTAATTTTCATGAAACGAATCCTCCAGCAACATCACCGCGTACTGTTTTATGGCAGCTGGATCCTGCTGGCTATCCTGCAGGCCGGGCTGACCGAATTGCGGGATGATGAAGCGTATTACCGGATCTATGCACTCTTTCCGGCCCGCGGTTATTTTGATCATCCGCCCTTTGTGGCCCTGTTTGTGAAAGCCGGGATGATGTTGTTTCCAGGCGTATTGGGTATCCGCTTTTTCTTTTTGTTATTTAATGTACTCACGGTATTTTTCCTGGAGAAACTGCTCCCTTCAAAGAACCCTTCTTTGTTTTATGCGATCCTGCTATCCATGGCTTTGATCCAGCTCGGTGGTTATATGGCAGCACCGGATATTCTGTTGATCTTTTTTACCACCCTGTTTTTTTATCTCTATAAGCAGTTTACCCGCAAAGCCAACTGGGTGAATACGCTGAACCTGGGCTTTGCAGCCGCTGCCCTGCTATACAGCAAGTATCACGGCGTATTGGTGCTGGTCTTCACTTTACTCTCGGATCGTTATTTATTCAAAAACTATAAAGTATATATCGCGGGTATGCTTGCCCTGCTGCTGTATATGCCGCATCTGTACTGGCAGTACCAGCACGACTGGATCAGTTTCCGGTATCATTTGTTTGAGAGCAATGTTAATCCATACAAAGTATCGTATACATTTAATTATATAGCGGGTCAGTTCCTGATGGCCGGTCCACTGGCCGGATTCATATTATTGCCGGCAGCTTTTTTGTATACGCCGGAGCGGAGACATGAATGGGCCATGTATTTTACGATGGGTGGCACCTATTTGTTTTTCCTGCTCAGTTCTTTCCGTGGCAAAGTGGAAGCCAACTGGCCCTTTCATGCATTAATACCGGTGATTGTTCTATCCTTTGCCTTCCTGGCAGAAAAGGAGAAATGGAGAAAGTGGTTGTTCCGGCTTTTGCCAGTTACGCTGGTCATCGTATTACTATTCAGGGTAATGATGATGGCTGATATAGTACCCTTGAAGCCCGTACAAAAACAGTTTCATGCCTGGAAGGACTGGCCGCAAAAGATGAAAGAAATAACGGGTGGGCAGCCGGTAGTATTCAATAGCTCGTACCAGCAGGCTTCGCAATACCAGTTTCATACCGGGCAGATTGCTTATTCGCTCAATTATTATAAAGGACGGAAAAACCAGTTCAATTTTATTCCGGTGGACCAGTATATCCTGGGTAAGCCAGCCTGGTTTTTTGATTCTTATAATCTGAAGGATTTTAAGGATACCCTTCAAACGCCGGCGGGAACGATTGGATACCGCTATGACTCTTTTTTTGTATCCTTTCCACAATTACAATTTATTACGGAAACGCCCACTATTAAACTGGATGGAGGGGGATTCACTCATGTGACATTCACGTTGCAGATGCCGGCGTTTTATCACTCCTTTATCCGGAACAGTACAATAGATTTCAGGGATACAATCCGGGTTGCTTTTTTCAATGATAATGGATGGATTAAAGATGTAAATGCGGGAATGACGGTAAAAGAAGCAGCACGCGATGGGCAGGTAAAAATTCAGATAAATCCCGGATTGCCGGCGGGGCTCTACAATTACATGATAGCTGTAAATTGCGGATCACTGCCTCCGACTCAAAACAGTAAAAAATACAGCCTGTTTATTTATTGATCTTCTCCGGTGCAGTCCCGATAACTTCCTGTACATCCGGATCATTTCCGATATTATTCATCTGCCGCTGGATGAAAGCAGCCCGGCTCATTATATAGGCGGACGGGGGTTTTACTTTATACCGCTTCGGGTTAGGCAGGCAGGCGGCGATCATCGCGGCTTCGGGGCGACTGAGATTTCTGGCTGGTTTATTAAAGTAAGCCTGTGCGGCCGCTTCAATCCCGAATATCCCATCTCCCATTTCAATCACATTGAGGTATACGTCCAGGATCCGTTGTTTACTCCAGAAAGTTTCGATCATGAAAGTGAAGTACACTTCGAGTCCTTTACGGAACCAGCTTCGTCCCTGCCAGAGGAATACATTTTTAGCAACCTGCTGACTGATGGTGCTGGCTCCGCGGATTCTTCCAGGCTTCCGTTCATTATACTTTTGAGCTTTTTTAATACTCTTCCAGTCAAAGCCGCTGTGGTCGGGGAATAGCTGATCTTCTGAAGCGATTACGGATAAACGGGCCGAAGGAGATATCTCACTGAAGTCCACATAGTCTCTCTTAAGTCCGTGTCCGCTTACCCAACTGACGAGCTGGGTCATGGTCAAGGGCGGGTTTACCCAGCGCAAAAGGATAATATATACAAACTGCAGGATAAACAGCCAGAGAAAGATCCGTTTGGTCCATTTCCAGGCTGTCTGTAAAAAGGATTTCCCGTTGTTGTCAGTGTTGCCAGTTGCCATAGAATAAAATTCCGCCGATTAATACGAGTCCGAATATAATCAGGATCACGCCGTTGATCCGGTTCAATATATGAATATTATGCGGGGTCAGTTTGTTCCGGATCTTTCCGGCCAGAAACACTTTGAAAAGATCAGCCAGTAAAACGATAACCAGTGCGGTTGTATAAATAATAATTTTATTCCGGGTAGAAAAATGGATCAGTGAGGTGGAGATGGTAAACCAGAGAATGATCATACCGGGATTCATCAGGTTCATAATAAAACCGGAGAGGGAGATTTTTAATAAATCCCTTTTGCGGTGTTTGAACACTACTTTTCCGTCTTCATTGATCTTTAATTTCTTGAAGAAAAGAAAGTAAATGCCAAATACGATAAGCAGGATACTGCCGGCAATCCCGATTGGTTTTTCATATACCTGCAGACTCAGGAATAATTCAGTAAATACATTGGCGAGCAGAACAAGGGTGATATCACTGGCTGATACCCCGAAAGCGAAAGCGAGGCCGCCTTTATGCCCGTTGGTCAGGCTTTGTTTAATTACCGAAAAGAAGATCGGCCCCACTGATAGGCTCAGCAGGAGTCCGATGGTCAGTCCTTTCGCAATAATTTCAACCATAGAAAAGGTACGAGGTACGAAGTACGAAGTACGGCGTTTACCCGGAGTTTTTATTAAGGTTTGATCGGGTCGTTTTAACAGAAGCGACAAAAATTCTAAGTAAAGCTGTTGCTTCGTTGATCAGATAGTTAATCTGTTCGCTTAATCCCGGGTTAAAGATTAATAATAATTCCAGAAAGTAAACGGACTCATCTGCTTCTTCCTCGACTATTTTAAGTTTATGTATAAAATCAGCATCTGACTTTGCTCTCCTGGCTGCCCTATAGTTCGCACCCACAGAGGAAGAGCACCTGATTAACTGATTCGCATATGCTTTATTGACTGTATTGAACGGTAGTTCCTGTATCAGCCTTGCCACAGCTACTGCAAATCCGAACGTCCGCTGTTTTAAATCCTGCATAGATTAAGGTTTTGACCCGCAACCTATACATGATATTTATTTAAAATGCCTACCGTCGCCGTTTCTTTTTTAATACTGCCTCTTAGCTTAAAACTAATTCTTCTATAAGTACTTCGTACTTGAAAAATACAAGGTTCCTCCTTCGTCGGAATGACAAGCAAAAGGAGAGACAAAAGGGGAAATACAAGATTTCTCGCTACGCTCGAAATAGAAGTATATCTAAAGAACCAAACTGTCACTCGATTTACGTGATGCCTTTCGTACCTCGTACCTCGTACTTCGTACTTTCTCCTTTCAGACTGTTTCTACCTTAAAGCACCTTCCCACTTTGAAGAAACCCCTCCCATTCCTCCAGCATCTTCCCTTTCATCACCCGTGGAAATTTATGCTGGCTGCCGAGTTTGCCTTTCAGTTCCATGAATTTCATGAAGGTTTCTTCCGGGAGTATTTCGAGAAATACATCTTTCAGGGCACTGTCTCTTTCCGTGGCATAGTCATCATTCAGTATCCGCAGGTTTTCATCGATCCGTTTACGCAATTGCTCCGGGTCCACTTTATCGTTGGTAGCCACGTACCAGCGGTGCGCAAAGAAATTTTCGTAGGGGAATCCCACCACGGTGTATTCAGGGATGCTGACATTAAACTCATCACTGACCAGTTCGATGGCCTTGTTCATATTTTCCACGCCCAGGTGTTCGCCGGTAAGACTGAGAAAATGCTTGGTGCGTCCGGTAATGACCAGTTCAGAGCGTTCAAGGTCCGTAAACTTGATGGTATCCCCGATCAGGTATCGCCAGGAGCCGGCATTGGTACTCATCAGCAGGGCATATTCTTTTCCTTCCTCTACTTCATGGATCATGAGGGCTTCCGGTTTATCAATCATTTTACCATCGGCATCAAAATTCTTATCGTCAAAAGGAACAAATTCGAAGAAGATATTATTATTCAGGATCAGCTGCATGCCTTTAGCATGTTCGCGGGTTTTGTAACCAATAAAGCCTTCGCTTGAAAGATAGTTCTCAACATATACGATTGGTTTGCCCAGTAACTTTTCAAATCCTTTCTTATAGGGCTCAAAAGCCACACCACCATGTACAAAGAAGCTGAAGTTGGGCCAGATCTCGTGGATGTTTTTTACTTTATAATGATCGATTACCATTTCCATACACATCTGGCACCAGGCGGGTACCCCGACGATATAACCAATATCCCACTCTTTGGCGTGTTCCACGATCTCATTCAGTTTCTGGTTCCAGTCACTGAGTGCGGCAATCCGTCCACCGGGTTTATAAAATGTCTGAAACCAGAAGGGCCGTTTACGGGCGAGAATACCACTCAGGTCACCGGCATACCAGCCCGCTTTTCCTTTTTTCAGGTCGGTGGCTCCTCCCAGCATGAGGAAGCCCTTGGTCATGGCTTTTTTATTCGCGTCTTCGTATTTGATGAGACTGATAAACTGACGCACATAGTTGATCGTATTGCTGCGGAGTAATTCTTTGGTAACCGGAATATATTTACTTGCCGCTTCTGAAGTACCTGAACTCAGCGCATAGTATTTTATTTTGCCGGGCCAGGTTACATCCGGTACCCCATCCAGGGTTTTCTTCCACCAATCCTCATAAATTTTATTATAATCATGAACCGGAACCAGTTCCTGGAATTTTTTACCCGGATGTTTGCTCAGTAAGGCCTGGTCAAAATGGTATTGCTGGCCGAATTCAGTAAAGCGGGCTTTTTTCAACAGTTTTTTCAGTACCCGTAATTGCTGACGACGCGGATCATTGGGCGGGATACGCAGGGCAGCAGCAATTGCTTTCGGAAGTTTAATATCAAGTATAGTGGCCATTCGGTGCTTTCGGTTAAGAATAAAGTTACGTATTGTTACCGGTAAAAAGGGCGAATATAAGGCTTATAGCTTGTCTGTATTTCAGCCACCCATGTTTCGGTAAGAACGGAAAATCAGTTTGATATCTGCAAGCGGTGTATACTCATGGGCATACCAGTAATCGGCCCGGTAAAGGCTTTCTGCGGTTAGCTGTACGGATTGTTGTGCGGGAATTCCATTACAACCCAGTACCCCTTTCCGGATCACCGGAAGACCTTCGGCTGAGCCGGCATAACCGATCCAGGTTTTCCTGGCCAGCAATACACGCAGAATATTCAACAACAATCCGCCTGGTTTCCTGACCATGAATAAAAGCAGGGGAAAACCCAGGAGTGCCAGGATAGCCATCAGCACATCCACTCCTCTTTTCAGCCGGCGATAATAGGGATCGGCGAGTGCGTACCCGTTTTCCTTTGAAACGGCTTCTCCGGAACTGTCTTTTGATTCACTGCCTACCACACTATGACTGTCTGCCGCATGAATTCTTGCGGTTATACCACGGGGCAGTGCGCGGATGGCTTCTATGATTGATGTAAAGGAAAGGGTACCCTGGCAAAAAATCACTTCACGGAATGGCAGGCTGTTCGCCAGGACCGATAACTGACTAATATGCCCGATCGCTGTGGGGTCATTGATTTCCACACCCACCCGGCCCAGCACCTGCTGACGGAAACCGGCCTCTTCCAGTAATTGCATCACTTCTTTATATTCACTGGCTGAACCTGCTACCACAAATGTGGTATGTTCTTCTTTTTGTTTTTCACTGCTGATTACTCCAGCTCTGATCAGTAAATACCGCAGGGTGCTGATTAAAACGAAAGCAAGCAAAGCGCCGAATAAAACAATGGCTCTTGAGAACCGGTATTGTTCCGGGAGCAGTGAATAAGCGGCCAGCAGAATGATGGTGGCAATCGCTGTTGACCGTATCAGTTCCCCCCACCGGTACCATTTATCATAAAGTCCCGCATAATAAGCACTTACCAGGTAAATGAAGGTAAACCCGGGAATGGCCATCCACAACAGGCGATTTTCATATTGTATATCGGGACGGACATAATCGGACCAGATTTCTTTCATCATCCAGAATGAGAACAGGATCAATACCGCATCAATCAGCGGTAGACCGATGCGGCGGATAAACTGACCTGAAGCGGTGAGGGCCGCCCTGAACCAGATGGCGAGATGAATCAGACTGTTGAAAAGGCCCGCCTGACGTCCGCCGTAGTGTTTACGAACAAACAAGCTCATGGCTGAATAAAACATGCGGACATAATTCATGCTGCCTTTGCGGGTGCTTTCGCCTTTGAAATGGATGATGGGACTACCCGCGAAATAGTAATTCTTCCGGCCCGATTTCTGAATCCGGTAACTCAGATCCACATCCTCACCATACATAAAAAATCGTTCATCAAAACCACCGACCTCGTCCAGCACCTCTTTTCTGATCATCATATAAGCCCCTGCCAGTACATCCACCTCATTGTTTTTGTTTTCATCCAGGTGCCCCAGGTGGTAGCGGGAGAAATGGGCCGATTGTGGAAACAGTTTAGATAAACCAAACAGTTTATATAAAGAGGTCAGGGGTGATGGAAAGGCTCTCTTGGATTCTTTCAGAAAGTCACCACTGCCATCCAGCATTTTACTGCCCAGGGCACCTGCCTCAGGATGTTTTTCAAAAAATTGGATTGCCGCTTCGAAGCAATCTTCCGGCAGGATGGTATCCGGGTTGAGAAAAAGGACAAAACGGCCGGCACTCATTTTCCAGCCCTGGTTACAGGCACGGGCAAATCCCAGGTTTTCTTTATTTGCCACAAAACATACATCCGGGAAACGTGGTTGGAGATACCCGAGGCTGTTGTCGGAAGAACAATTGTCGATTACGATGATTTCCCCGCTGGTTTTTTTAAGGGCTTGCCGGACAGAATAAAGACACTGTTCGAGAAAGTGTTTTACATTATAATTCACTATGATAACCGACAACTCCAAAAGGGGACATACTTATAGGCACGAAGTACGAAGTTTTTTACTGGAGTGCAAAATAGCCTTTGCCACTGCCATAAATTCATTTTCCGCATAGCTATCTGCGCTCTATCTTTGCCCATGCTTAAAACCACCCTGATAACAGCTGCCAGAGCTGGCGCAGCAGAAATTCTCCGGTTCTTCAACGGGGATTTTAAAATAAGTAATAAAGAAGGTGTCAATAACCTGGTGACTGAAGCAGACCATGCGGCTGAAAAAGCCATTCTTTCGGTGATCAAATCTCATTTTCCGGATCACCAGGTCCTGGCAGAGGAAACAGGCGAAATCATTCAGGATTCTGTCTACAAATGGATTATTGACCCGATCGACGGGACGGTGAATTTCGCCCATGGCATACCGCTGAACTGTGTCTCCATCGGACTCGAACATGAAGGGAACGTGATAATGGGTGCCGTTTACAACCCACACCTGAATGAATTTTTCTTTGCAGAGAAAGGAAAGGGTGCCACTTTAAACGATCAGCCAATCCGGGTAAGTACAGAAACGGCCGCCGTTAAAGCCTGCCTGGTGACTGGTTTCCCGTATACGTATATCAATATGCCCAATGGTCCGTTAGAAATATTTGACCGTTTTATCCGGAAAGGTGTTCCCGTACGACGACTGGGCTCCGCTGCCATTGACCTTTGCTGGGTGGCAGCCGGACGATTTGACGGGTTTTATGAGCATAAGCTGGAACCCTGGGACAGTGCCGCAGGTTTCCTGATGGTGGAAGAAGCGGGCGGTAAAGTCACTGATTTTACCGGCGCCCCCTATTCCGTGTACCAGCACCGGATACTGGCTACCAATGGCCTGATCCATGAGGAAATGCTGGCCGTTATTAATAATGAAAAAGAATTATGAGTACAGAAAGAACAGAAATCAGCAGCCTGGGTGAGTTTGGCCTGATTGACCACCTCACCCGTAATATTGAAATTCAGAATGCCTCCACCGTATTGGGTGTGGGTGATGATGCGGCGGTAATCGATCATTTTGGTAAACAAACGGTCTTAACCACCGACCTGCTGGTGGAAGGTGTGCATTTTGACCTGATCTATACGCCGCTCAAACACCTGGGGTATAAAAGCGTGGTCGTTAATCTCAGTGATGTATATGCGATGAACGCCATACCAACACAGGTCATCTTAAGTATCGGCATCAGCAACCGTTTCAGTCTCGAAGCCCTTGATGAATTTTATGAAGGGGTATATGCGGCTTGCGAAAAATACGGGGTAGACCTGGTGGGTGGCGATACCACGACCTCTCAAAAAGGATTTATTATTTCCCTCACCGCGATCGGGGAGGTGGCTCCGGATAATTATGTAAAAAGAAGTACCGCAAAAAAAGGGGACCTGCTTTGTGTAAGCGGTGACCTTGGTGCAGCCTATGTAGGACTCCTGTTCCTGGAAAGAGAAAAAAAGATATTTATTGAAAGTCCGGGTGTGCAGCCGGATCTGGAAGGGGAAACTTATGTGATCGGCCGCCTGCTTAAACCAGAGGCCCGGAAGGACATCGTTGAGTTTTTTGCCGCCAACCAGATAAAACCAACGGCCATGATGGATATCAGTGATGGTCTGAGTTCGGAAATCCTGCATATCTGCAAAGACAGCAACCTGGGCTGTGTTTTATATGAAGAAAAGATACCTGTATCGGAGGAAATGAAAAAAGCAGCCTTTAAATTTGAAATAGATCCTACTGCCTGTGCGTTAAGTGGCGGGGAAGATTATGAACTGCTCTTTACAGTGGCCCAGGAAGATTACGAGAAACTGGTCCTGAATGAGCAGATCAGCGTGGTAGGGTATATGACCGGACCCGAAGAGGGCGCACATATCATTACCAAGGGCGGTAGTAAACATCCGGTTACTGCACAGGGCTGGAACCATCTCCGGTCATAAAACTTAACCGGGAACCTGAGATCCTATGAGGAGAACACTGCTGTTTTGTTGTACCATCCTGCTTACTGCCTGTGGCGTGAGTAAGTCCTCCTTTTCCCCGGCCCGTAAATTTTCCCCGGATCAGCTGCAAAAGGATTATGATCTTTACCGGGCTATCCTGGAGCATCATCACCCCAGTCTGTATTGGTACACGTCTAAAGACAGTATCGATTATTATTTTGATTTTGGCCGCCGGCAACTGTCGGATTCAATGACCGAGCCTCAGTTCCGGAAACTGCTGAGCTTTGTAACCGCCAAAATCAATTGCGGCCATACTACAGTTCGCTCCTCCAAAGCCTGGTCGAAATACAGTGATACCGTTCGGGTAGGAAAGATGTTTCCCCTCAGCATGAAGCTCTGGAATGACACCATGCTGGTAACGGCTAACCTTAACCGCAAAGACAATATCCTGCGCCGGGGTACTATGATCACTAAATTAAATGGAAAGACGGTTGCTGAACTGACGGACACTATGTTTCAATACCTTTCGGCAGATGGATATAACCGGACCCATAAATACCAGTCATTAAGCAACCGGGGTTATTTTGGTTCGCTTTATACCACGATTTATGGTCCAAAGGAAAAATATGAGTTGGAGTACCTGGATAGTACAGGAATGACAAAAACGATAACCATTCCGGTCTACAATCCGGCAGCTGATACGGCTGGAAGAATGGCGGTCCGCCCACCTGCCCGCATTCCGCAGCCTTCTAAAAAAGAGCGACGCAGGCAGCAGATCAGCACGATCCGCCTTTTACGGATCGATACAGTGAATCATTCAGCAATGATGACACTTTCCACATTTGGTAAAGGGTATGGGTTACGTAAATTCTTCCGTCAGTCATTTGAAGCCCTGGAAAAAAACGGGATCACCCATTTTATTGTGGATGTGCGGGGCAATGGCGGAGGCAATGTCAATAACTCGACCCTGCTTACCCGCTATTTAGCTAACCGGCCATTCCGCACTGCCGATTCACTATATGCCATCCATAAACGAAGTTCTTATTACCGGCATATCCAGAATCATTTCTGGAATAAACTCTTTATTTCATTTTTTACCAAACGGAAAAAAGACGGCAAGTTTCATTTTGGGTATTTTGAACGCCATTATTTCAAACCAAAGAGCCGTCATCACTTTGACGGAAAGACCTATATCGTAACCGGGGGTAACTCCTTTTCGGCTACGACTTTAGTTACTTCCGCACTTATCCGACAGGAAAATGTGATAGTGGTGGGAGAAGAGACCGGTGGCGGCGCCTATGGGAATTCAGCCTGGCTGATACCAGATGTCACTTTACCGGTGACGGGAGTACGCTTTCGTCTGCCTTTATTCAGGCTTGTTATTGATAAAAATAATCCCAAAGACGGGCACGGCGTACAGCCTGAAATCCTGTCGCTACCCAGTATGGATGCCATACGGCGAAATGCCGATTATAAGATTGAGACCGTAATGGAACTGATCAAAGCGGACCAGGCGAAAAATAAAAACCCCTGACCGTAGCCAGGGGTGTATCGCTAGTATTTGTTCAATGCACTTTATTCGGCTTCAGCCACGACTTCCTTCACTTCGGGAATCATTCGTTTCATCATGCCTTCAATACCGGCTTTCAGGGTAATCATGGAAGAGGGACAACCACTGCAACTTCCCTGCATGGCCAGGTTCACGGTGCCGGATTCGTAACTTTTAAACTGGATAGCGCCGCCATCCATTTCCACGGCCGGGCGTACATAGTTATCCAGGAGTTCCTTGATTCTTTTCACTACATCATCGTCGTCGGCGGTCACTTCGTTGCTGCTCACCTGTTTTACCGTGGCCAGTTCTTCTTCGTTCACCACCGCTTTACCTTCTTCCAGGTAATCTTTCAGAAACTGGCGGATGGAGGGAATCACATCGTTCCAGTCCGTATCTGGGGTTTTGGAGAGGGTCACGAAATTGCTGGCAATAAAAACGGCCCGGATAAAGGGAAAACCGAACAATTCGGTCGCCAGGGGAGAGGGTTTGGCGCTCTCGGCATCCGGGAAATCAATGCTCTTGCCAGGATATAACAGCTTGTTAGCCACGAACTTCATAGTCTCCGGGTTCGGAGTCATCTCGGTATAAATGCTGATAATAGG
This sequence comes from Chitinophagaceae bacterium, assembly GCA_035439525.1. Lineage (GTDB taxonomy): Bacteria > Bacteroidota > Bacteroidia > Chitinophagales > Chitinophagaceae > JJ008. The sequence goes on along the minus strand of DAORKK010000019.1, from coordinate 4,094 downwards.
ATTGCCTGTTTTGATCATATTACTCGAATTATGCTGTAAAAATAACAAGAATTCCGGGCTAATGTTTACGAAGGCCGGAAAGAGACGCTGGAGCCACGGATCACACGGATTAGCACGGATTTTTGCCTCCGGCAAAAAAAGGGGTGGCCACTAAATCACACGAAAACACACGAAAAAGGTTTTTTTTATGTATTCTTTCGTGTCAATTCGTGTGTTTTCGTGGCCCAAAACTTTGCCAGCCGCCGAAGGCGGTCTGGCAAAAAATCCGTGCTAATCCGTGAAATCCGTGGCCCCTTAATTTTGCCGTAGGCAAATCATTTGTATTCTGTATTATTCGTGTCTTTTTCGTGGCCATTCGTGGCCAAAAAAAAAGCAGCCTCAGGCTGCTTTTCAAAACTATTTCAGTGGCTCATTCCTTGAACTTGCCGGTTTTTTTGAGGTACCTGATCAGCACATATATGGCCAGTAACGCTCCCAGCACGATCCCCAGCCACATATTGCGGCAGGCTTCATTATGACCGGTCAGTTCGGGGTAGTTGAGTAATAAGATCAGGGTGATACCGATCAGCCAGATAAACTGGGTGGTATGTTCTTTCAGAATCCAGCGTTTCCAGTTGAAGGCCATACTGCCAAAGGTCTTGCCGATACCACTGAGGTTGGGGAACCAGCGATTTACTTTTTTGCAGTATTCATCAAAGCCCGGACCGAATTTGCCCCGAAGGAAATTTTCCTCCGCCAGCACTATGGCCTGGTAGATAAACAGGAAGATGGGAATCATGATCCCCACATAGAAAAGCGAATTGGCCAGGATACCCACTCCCAGCAACATCAGGATATTGCCCACATACAAGGGATTGCGGCAATGGGTGAAAATACCTTCCGTAACCAGTCCTTCCGCATAGGGTTTACCTTCCTTACCTCCCCGCACGATATAAGCCAGTCCGATGGTAAGTCCGCGGATCAGTTGTCCCAGGCAGGTCACAAACAGACCAATGATGATCGGGAAAAGATAATACTGGTCCCCGAACTGCGCCTTGGGAAACAAAGGCCAGGAGGGAATGAAGAGGGCGGCGTAGAAAAGGATGAAGATCCAGTTACGGTATTTGAAGAAAAAATTACCTATTTGAACCATTTGATTTGAATTCAGCGTTGACCCGCTACGCGGGAATTTATTGGCAAGGAGGTCAAAAGAGAAAAAGATATAAAAGAGTTTTCTATAACAGGTTAAGTCTTACTGATCCGAATTGCGTGAAATTTAAAAATCACGCCTGTCAAATATGTAAATGACTATTCAATTTTAAGACCCTGTCGCCTCTTTCTCTCTTTGGACCTCTTAGCCTATTTTTTTACAGCTACCAAACCTGCAAAATTGAACCATTTGAAAAACACTTCACAATGACCGAAGCCCTGGTCACGCAGGAGATTGATATTCTCGCTGAGTTTGTAAGGAACGAGTACATTTTCCAGTGCTTCCCTTTTCTGGGAAATTTCAAGTTCACTGTAATTATTGCGGCGTTTGTAGTTGTAGTAATACTTGATAAAGTCGCGGTTGAAATTGCTTTCTTCGGCCAGGATTTTCTCCACCAGAATAAGGACACCGCCGGGGTTGAGTCCGTTATAAATATCACGCAGCAGTCTTTCCCGGTAAATCGGACGAACAAACTGCAGGGTCAGACATAATACCACCACCGAGGCGTTTTCGATCCGGACACTTTGCCCGAGATCCTCACAACGCAGTTCATAGGGGCGGGAAAAGCCCAGTTCCATCAGTTTGGATTTGCATTTATCCAGCATTTCCTGAGAATCGTCGATGCCAATAAACCGGATGTTCTGGTCCACGCTGGTGTTCATGCCGATCATCGTGGTACCGGTGGAACAGCCAAGGTCATAAACAAAGGTTTCTTCGCGGGCATGGTCGGCGGCCAGTTCGGCTATCATGCGCTGCATTTCTCCGTAAAAGGGAACCGAACGGTTTACCATATCGTCAAAAACCTTGGCTACATTGGCTCCGAATTTAAAGTCGCTGGCTTTTTCTATTTCGTCTTTAAAAACTTCATCTTTGCCCATAACAGATTAGAATTAAGGCCACAAAGTAAAGCATTTTAAACGGGAGTGAACCAACCGGTCTTCCGGATGTATTCTGAATATGAAAAAAGTCTACCATCTCGGCAACTGTACTACCTGCCAGGCCATATTGGCCGAAACCGGTCTGGCCAAAAAGGGGTTTACCCTGCAGGATATTAAAACCGAACCCATTTCCCCGGCCCAGCTGGATGAAATGAAGGCCCTGGCCGGTACTTATGAAGCCCTTTTCAGTCGTCGGGCCCTGAAGTACAAAGCCCTTGGGTTAAAGGATAAAGTCCTTACTGAAAAGGATTACCGGAAATATATCCTGGAAGAATACACTTTTCTAAAAAGGCCGGTGGTGATCAGCGGGAAGCAGATTTTTGTGGGGAGCGAGAAGAAGAATGTGGAGGCTTTGGTTGAATCCTTGAAGTAATACTGGAAAAGCTGCGAGTGGCGAGCTATGAGTTGCGAGACCGATAGTTCGATAACGGCCTTTAGGTCTCGAAGCTCGTAACTCGCCACTCGCTACTTTTTAGATAATCTTCATTACATAAGTAGTAGAATCAACAGCTGCGCCGCCACAATCCGTAAAATCATCGTCAGCGGATACACCGTAGCATAGGTGACAGACGGTATATCATTACCGGCCAGTTTGGTGGCAAAGGCGAGGGCTGGTGGGTCGGTGGAAGCACCCGCGAGCAAGCCACAGATTTCAAAATAGGTTTTCTTAAAGTATTTACGGGCAATAAAACCTACAATAAGTAAGGGAACCGTGGTAATGATCACGCCCATGCCGATCCAGCCCCATCCCCTGCCATCCGCAAAGGCAACAGATAGATTTTTACCGCTACTGAGCCCCACACTGGCCAGGAATAAACTGATTCCCAGTTCACGGATCATCAGGTTGGCACTGTTGGTGGTATAGTTATTCAGGTAAAACAGGTTGCCGAAGCGGCTTAAGGTAAGTGCAATGATCAGCGGACCACCGGCCATACCGATCTTCACGGCTACCGGCATATTGGGAAAATGGAAGGGAATACTACCGAGGATGACCCCCAACACTATACCAAAGAAAATAGGGGCCAGGTCGGGTACTTCCAGCTTCTTCATAGAGTTGCCCAATGCATCAGTGGCAATCTTAACGCCTTCCTCTGTTCCTACTACTTTAATGGTATCACCCAGTTGCAGGAAAATATCTCCGTGTGGCACCATCTCAATACCGGCCCTGGCCAGACGTGTCAGTGTAAATTCCTGCTGATGCAGTTCCGGAATATCACCGAGCCGCTTATGGGTTACAGCCGCCCTTGTCACCACAATCATCCGGGAAATCAGGTCACTCTCTTTAGCATTTTTAAGGTTCATCGTACTGACCGGTCCAATCAGTAACTTCAGTTGTTCCATTTCCTGCTTGGTGGCTACTACCAGCAGCACATCATTTTCTTCCAGGAGCAGGTCGGGTGTTGGCGTAATGATCTCTCCCTTGTGAAACATACGGGAGACCACCACAGGTTCTTTCAACAGGTCAAATAATTTACGGAGTGGCTGCCCCACCAGTTGTTTGTTCTCCAGGTTCAGGTGCAGTGATACCGGACGGTTTCCCCTGAGGAAGCCCAGTTTCCGGTGCAGTTCCTGTTCAGCTTCAATATTTACCCGGAATACCCGCTTCAGAATCAACAGGGAGCCAATGATGCCAAAAACACCGAGGGGATAGGCAACTGCATAAGCCAGCGTGATCAGTGATTTATCAGTACCAACAACATGCATATCACTTACCGCAGCCTGCGCAGCAGCCAGTCCGGGCGTATTTGTAACGGCCCCGCTCATCACACCGGCCATAACGGCAATACTGTTCTCACTGAGCAGGTAAAGAATGACTGTAATAATTACACCAATACTCACAATGGCCAGGGCCAGCAAATTATTGGTCATGGCGTTCTTCTTCAGCGAAGCCCAGAAACCGGGTCCCACCTGTAGCCCAATGGAATAAACAAACAGAATCAGTCCAAACTCTTTTACAAAGTGTTCGG
>DAORKK010000018.1:9936-36548 GCA_035439525.1 Chitinophagaceae bacterium | reverse complement strand
CTTGTTCGTTCTTTCCAAACTGGTCTCTGCCCTCCGGTTGCAGGTTTATTTCAGCAACATCCGGCTCCCAATCAGCTTACGTGACAATATCCGGCTCTACTGGCTGGGTATGTTTTACAATCTCTTTTTACCGGGTGCCATCAGCGGGGATATTTACAAAGTAATCCTGCTTTCAAAAAGATTTAATCATCCCTATAAAAAAATTACTGCTGCAGTTGTCCTGGATCGTTTCAGCGGTTTACTCGGACTGGGTATCCTGTTGGCGCTTATGGCTTTCTTTGTCAGATTACCCGCTACTACTCCCATTCTGATCAGTCTGGCATCCCTGATATCCATTGCACTTTTTTATTTCCTGCTGGGTCGCTACTTCCCTCAATTTAAAAAAGGATTCTACCCCACTCTTCTCCTGGGTATTACTGTGCAGGTACTGCAGATTGGCTGTGTTTATATGATTCTGAAATCATTGGGAATCACCATAAACGAAACGTGTTACCTGTTTATCTTCCTGGTTTCTTCGGCGGCTTCTGTATTGCCTGTGACTATTGGAGGACTGGGTATAAGGGAATTGGTTTTCCTTGAGGGAGCTGCCTGGTTTCAAACCGGAACAGAAAAAACTGTGCTGATCAGCCTGATTTTTTACCTGCTGACCTTGTTTACTTCTGTGTGGGGGGCGGTCTGGCTTTTTAAAAGCCCTGTAAATGAAAAAGGGCCCAGTGATGAGCCCTTAATCTCTTGAACCATAGTTCTTCATACTTTTTTGAATCAGGCCTTTATACAGGAATTGGTAAAAAACGGGGAATTCCATGAATTTACAGCAAACACAATGCCACTTCGTAAACATACGATTGATTCAGATTAAATAAATAAAAAAACCCCGGAAAAATCCGGGGTTTTTTATAGAAAAATCAGCTGAATTAAGCATTCACTTTCCCTTTCACTTTCGCAATCACTTCTTCAGCGATATTGTTGGGGGCAGGAGAATAATGTGAGAACTCCATGGTAGATGAAGCACGGCCGGAGCTCAGTGAACGCAGTTGGGTTACATAACCAAACATTTCGCTCAGGGGCACTTTAGCCTTGATTACTTCAGCACCGGCACGGGTATCCATACCTTCCAGCATACCACGACGACGGTTCAGGTCACCCGTTACATCACCCATGTACTGGGCGGGCGTGATCACTTCCACTTTCATGATCGGCTCCAGCAGAACTGGTTTCGCTTTACGGGCCGCTTCACGGAAACCTTGCTTGGCGCAAAGTTCGAAAGACATAGAGTCTGAGTCAACTGCGTGGAAGCTACCGTCGAATACACGGATCTTCAGGTTATCCACCGGATAGTTGGCCAGTACGCCATTGGTCATTGCCTGCTCAAAACCTTTCTGGATTGCCGGAACAAATTCACGGGGAATGGATCCACCAAACAGATCGTTTACGAACTGGTAATGCTTGTCAGGATTCTCGGTCTTCCATTCTGCATCCACTGGTCCGAGACTGAACTGGATATCAGCGAATTTACCACGACCACCGGTCTGCTTTTTCAGCGTCTCACGGTGTTCGATCGTAGCCTGGAAGGCTTCTTTATAAGCTACCTGGGGAGCACCCTGGTTTACTTCTACTTTAAATTCACGACGCATACGATCGATGATGATCTCCAGGTGCAGCTCACCCATTCCACGAAGGATGGTCTGACCGGTATCTTCATCTGTATTTACACGCAGCGTAGGATCTTCTTCCACGAGTTTGGCAATAGCCATACCCATTTTATCCACGTCAGCCTGTGTCTTCGGTTCTACCGCTACGGCGATTACCGGCTCAGGGATGAACATATTCTCCAGGGTGATCGGATGATTCTCATCGCAAAGGGTGTCCCCGGTTTTGATCTCTTTGAAACCAACGGCTGCTCCGATATCACCGGCTTCGATGAAGTCGATCGGGTTTTGCTTGTTGGCAAACATTTTCATGATCCGGCTGATCCGCTCTTTCTTTCCACTTCTTACGTTCAGTACATAGGAACCTGCATCCAGGTGTCCGGAATAGCACCGGAAGAAGGCCAGACGACCTACAAACGGGTCAGTCATGATCTTGAAAGCCAGGGCCGCAAACGGTGCCTTGGGATCCGCTTTACGTGTTTCAGGCTCACCGCTATCCGGGTTGGTACCCACGGTGTCCGGGATATCGATCGGAGAAGGCAGGTAACGGCAAACCGCATCGAGTGCAGTCTGTACCCCTTTATTCTTAAAGGAAGAACCGCACATCATCGGAACAATGCTCAGGTCAACTGTGGCTTTACGGATGGCCTCATGCATTTCGTCTTCGGTAATGCTGTTGGGATCTTCAAAGAATTTCTCCATCAGTTTGTCATCGTATTCAGCTACGGCTTCCACCAGGCTGGCTCTCCATTCCTGGGCTTCTTCCAGCATATCAGCAGGTACTTCGATTTCATCGAAAGTCATGCCTTCAGTTTCCATATGCCAGATGATCCCTTTCATTTTGATCAGATCCACCACGCCTTTGAAATCATCTTCAGCACCGATCGGCAGCTGGAGGGGAACGGCTTTTGAACCAAGCATTTCCTTTACCTGCTTCACCACCATCAGGAAGTCCGCACCGGCACGGTCCATTTTGTTCACGAATCCGATACGGGGTACACCATAACGGTTGGCCTGGCGCCATACAGTTTCAGACTGGGGCTCTACACCATCCACGGCAGAAAACAGGGCAATCAGTCCATCAAGTACACGCATGGAACGCTCTACCTCTACGGTAAAGTCCACGTGACCCGGAGTATCAATAATATTGAACGAATATTTCTTTGTGTCCGCGGTGGCTTTTCCCAAAACGGTCGGGAAATTCCACTGGCAGCTAACAGCGGCCGATGTGATCGTGATCCCTCTTTCTTTCTCCTGCTCCATCCAGTCGGTAGTAGCAGCTCCATCATGCACCTCACCAATACGGTGAATCATACCTGTGTAACGAAGGATACGCTCCGTTGTCGTGGTCTTACCCGCATCGATGTGAGCGGCAATACCAAAGTTTCGTTGAAATTTTAAATCGGCCATGACTATTTGATTTGTTGTTTTGTTTTTATGATTTTATCGGGTTATGCTTTTGTTTGTACCACTGCTTCAGCAGTTACAGAAAACAGCGGTCTTGACAGGTTGAAAAATCAGCTATAGGTTGTACATCCCGGGTTGGGACAATCAGCTGATATGGTAGATTAGACTCTCATAGACTGCCACTTGAAGAAAAACCCCGACACCGCTATTCAGAACACAATTGATTTTACCTAATGGCGGCGCAAAGGTAGAGGAAATTCCTGAAATTCAATACCAGTTAAACGGAGAATGTGAACTGTGGAAAATTCGAAGGTTCTGCGAAAAAGGATTCTGATTATCAGTCGATTAAATCAATGACACCGATTTACCCCCCCTTATCCATAAAAAAAGTCCGCTTCAAAGAAGCGGACTTACTCAATATAAGTTGTTGGTTTTTACTTGTAGTAGCTCATTGTCAGCTCTGAACGGCGGTTTTTCTGACGTCCGGCAGCTGTTTTGTTATCAGCAACTGGCTTGGTTTCGCCATAACCAGTAGCGGTAATACGTCCGGCATCCACCCCTTTACTAACGAGGTATGCTTTCACCGCTTCGGCACGGGTCTGACTCAGGGCCAGGTTCTTTTCATCATTTCCAACATTGTCGGTATGCCCGTCAACATTCAGGCTCATGGCGGGATTCTCTTTCATAATGGTCACAACCTCGTTCAATCCTTTGAAGGATTTAGCCTGTAACTTGGAGCTTCCGGTCAGGAACAGGATATTGCTGGCAGCCGTATTTACTTTTTCCTTCACGGCTTCCGTAATTACCGGGCAACCATTGTTCTCTTTCACACCGGCAACTGCAGGACATTTATCTTCCTCATCATTGATACCATCAGCATCTGTATCCGGAACAGGGCAACCCTGATAGCGGGCTACACCAGCAACAGTCGGGCATTTATCTTCTTCATCGTTGATACCATCTTTATCAGTATCCGGAACCGGGCATCCTTTGTAACGGGCAAGTCCGGCAACAGTCGGGCATTTGTCTTCTTCATCATTAATTCCGTCTTTATCTGTATCAGGAACAGGACAACCCTGGTATTTTTCAACCCCTTTCACAGTAGGGCATTTATCCAGACTATCGATGATACCATCCATATCAGTATCTGCGGGAGGACGGGGAGGTGCAATGACAACGGGTTCTTTTTTCTTACCCAGACGTCCTGCAAAACCGATACTGTGCTGCAGGTGATAATTGCCGGTTTCTGTTGTCACCGGAACACGATAGGTAGAAGTGACAAAGAAATGGGCTTCATCCAGCAGGTTAACTTTAATACCCAGACCGGCAGGCAGGAAAGCTCCATAATATCCACGGTATTTGTGAGCGCCAACTCCCGCAATCAGGTAAGGCTGTACCCAGAATTTTTCAGTGGTCATCTTCAGGTTCACCGTAGCATTGGCTTCAAGCAGCAGGCTGTTGTCGGCAAAGTTTTTACCAGGCATCGGATAACGCAAAAACGATCCTCCAAGAGAGGCCGCAATATCAATATGTGGTTTAAGCCCTTTAAAATAGGTAACAGCCAGTCCGGGTGCCATCTCCCGGATTTTCGCAAACCGTTTGTCGCTGATAACCTGGCTCAGTGAAGTTGTACGAATTCTATCAGGAGTTATAAAGTCGTTTACAAAGAAACTAACACCAATAGCTTTCGGCCTGATTTCATCATCCTGGGCCTTAGCAGCAGGTGCGATCAGATACAATGCAATAATAGCAGATAATATCTTCTTCATAAAGAGATAGTTTGGTTTTAATCACGGCAAAAATAACAGGTAAGTTTAATATCCTAAAATAAATTATTTAGTTAGTTTTCATCGGTTTGGAAGGCATTTTTTTTGAAAATCCGGGGTATTTCACCGGGAGCCTGCTCAGCAAACGACCTGATTGTCTTATTTATTCCCGTAAAAGCGCTGACGAAGGTATTTGTCCTCACCGTATACATCATCATAAAATACAACTTTACCCTGTTGCCCCTCACAGGTAAAGTAACGTATGAAAACCGGCAGTTTATTTCGCAGGGGGACATTCCTTTTTTGTTTGTTCTTCAACCAGGATTTAACCGAATCAATCTTCACAGTACCCCGGCCTGCCGACAAACTGCTGTCACTCTGTAAAATATACCAGACCAGCTTATCCCATTCCTGTACCCGTACACAACCATGACTCAGGGAACGCATTGCATTGGCAAACAAATACCGCTGGTTGGTGTCATGTAAGTAAACAGAATATTTATTATCAAACACAAACTTTATGATTCCCAGCGCATTAGCATCCCCGCTACCCTGCACTACCCGGTAAGGTATCCCTTTTGAATATTTTGACCAGTCAACGGAATAAGGATCTACCTCATTCCCATCCTTATCCAACAGACTAAACCCCTTTTTGGCCAGATAACCAGGATTCTTTTTAACAGCCGGCAGGATCTCCTTTTGCACAATACTGGGCGGTGGCACCCATTGCGGATATGTAATTATCGATGAAACTTTACTGGTCAGTAAAGGTGTCCTGGTTTTTGGCTTTCCAGTTATTACTTTTGAACTGATTTTCACTCTGTTACTATCAATTACCTCCATATTATTTGCAGATGCATTAACCCAAATATAACGGGAAGGCATTTCAGCAGGCAATTGTTTAAACTTGTCAAGGGTGATTGCAATCCGGGCAAATTTTTCACGATCATCCGTATTGAGCATACGGACTGTTCCTTCTCCAGCCTTTCCATCGACCGTAATAGCCATTTTTTTCTGATACCTTTTTACAGCTGCAGCCAGGGTCACTGAATCAGCCTGTATACTATCCGTACTCATCAGCCCTTCTTCAAAAAGTCGTTTCTGAAGTGCCTGGTTGAAGCGGCGGGTGTCTTTTTCCGGATAGGGTATCCGGCTATAGGATTTTGAAAAATCAGCTTTGGAAAGAAAATCGGGGATTGCCGTTTTCAGTTCCATGTAACCTCTTGCTGTTGGTTCCAAAGCACGGATTATTTCAGCCAGCCCCTGATGCTTAACGGCCCTTACCTGTTGCAGGTAAAAGCTATCAGCGAGAACAGAGTCCTTTCGCAAACTGACGCTGTCCTGAGGTAATCGCCCCAGTTTAACCTCCCTGATCATTCTGACTAATGCATCTGTTAACAACAGATCCGCAGCCGACCACCAGCGTGCATCTTTGCGGTCGCCCTTACCAAGACTGTCCGCTGACAAGCGGTCACGTATGGACTTCAGACTTTCAAAATGATAGTCCTCCGGATAAAGCCCTAAAAGGCGACCATCCTGAATATACCGGAATACCGAATCGGCTTCCGGCAGCCATTGCTGACCTGTACTCCAGTAAGCATTATTACTATCCGCAGCATAAAATGACCGGAGCAGGTCCGGAGCATCCAGGCGGACCAGGGAGTCGTCTGTCCGGCCACTATCCGAAACGGCTTTTTGCAGGTAATAGGCAATTAACTGCCGCTCTTTGCTTTTCAGTTCTTCCGGACTGGCTGCTACCGTATCGGCTGGCTGACCATTTCCGGAACAGGAAATGAAGAAAAGCACAGTTATTAAATAAGAAATCGGGTACAAGGTCTGCTTGATCATAAGGATTGGCGGGTGGCCTGTTTAATGGTTCCGGACTGAATAACCTTTCCGGCTATACTCGTATGCCCTACAAAATAGTCAAACGTTTCAATATTCTCAGAATGAATGGTCCGATTTTTTTAACTGCAGGCGGCCGGCTTATAAGTGCATGCAAAACCAGTCACTTACAGAAAAAATAACGACTAAGCTGTATTTGGAGCAATTACAAGGAGACCACATCGGTAACCGCATCCAGATTGATAGGACCGTAAATATGCGGAAATGTATCCTGCGTCGAAGGTGACCAATCAAAAACAAAATGCGAAGTAAGCCGGTCGGTATCAATCACGAGCTTGACCAGGTTGGTCTGGCCTGTAAAGTAACGATCCAGGACACCTGCGACCTGGTTTTCCTGGGAACAATGGATAAACCCTTCTGCAGACAGGGAAGGATGTTCATAAAATCCTTTTTGCCTGGCAGCTTCCCAATCCCCGCCTGTAGTTACATGATAAATCACTGGCATTACAATACGCGTTTAATTTTTTGTTCAAGCAGCATGAAATCGGCCAGCACAATGGCAGTTACGGCTTCAACGATCACCGGAGCCCGTAAAGCCACACACAGATCGTGGCGCCCCTTTATTGAAAAATCTTCCGTGGTTCCCGTTTCCCAATTAAGACTGTGCTGGGTTTTGGAAGTAGATGATGTGGGTTTAACCGCCAGCCGGAAAACCAGCTCATTTCCATTACTGATCCCTCCCACTACTCCACCTGCATGATTGGTCCTGGTTTTTCCCGTATTGTCTAAAATGGCGTCATTGTGCGCACTTCCATACATAGCCGCTGCGGCAAATCCGGTTCCGAACTCAACACCACGCACAGCGGGTATCGAAAACAGCATATGCGATAAAACAGCTTCAATTGAATCAAAATAAGGCTCCCCCAATCCGACCGGCATTCCGCTCACGCGACATTCAACTATTCCCCCAACCGAATCTTTTGCCTCAATGGCTTTCTGCAATCCTTTTTCTGTATCCTTATCCCCGCCAATTTCAGTAACCGCCGCAACAATCTGAAGCCCGGGCATTAATTTCTTAGCAATGGCACCGGCCGCCACTAAACCCGTTGTGAGCCGGGCACTGAAATGTCCGCCTCCCCGGTAATCTTCATTCCCGCCGAATTTCTGATTGGCCACCCAGTCTGCATGTCCCGGACGGGGTATACTACGCTGCTTATTATAATCCTCACTCCGGGTATTATTATTTTCAAAAAGTATCGTCAGAGGAAATCCGGTTGTCTTATTATTGAAGAGGCCGCTTTTAAAAATGGGAAAATCTGTTTCCTGGCGCGGGGTGGTTCCTTTATGCATGCCCCCTTTTCTACGTTCGAGATCAGGCAACAAATCGGTTGCCTGGAGAGATAAACCAGCAGGACAGCCATCAATGGTAATCCCCACTGATTCGCCATGTGATTCACCAAAAATCGAAACCCTGAAAAGCCGGCCAAAAGAATTCACGTGAATAATTTAGAAATTAAAGGACTCAAAGGGTAAAGATACAGCCCCACCCAGTTTTTTCAAGTCTTGAAAAAAATCGGGATAAGATTTTTTCACAGCGTTTGCCTGTTCAATAGTCACCTCCCCTTCGGCTTTCAGGGCCGCAACCCCGCAGGCCATAGCAATCCGGTGATCATGGCGGGAATGCACTTTCGCTCCTTTTACCTGTCCACCTCCATAAACCAGCATCCGGTCATGTTCCAACTCAATTTTAATCCCCATTTTCCCAAATTCCTCCTGGAGGGTCAAGCCACGGTTACTTTCCTTATGGGTCAGGCGGCTTACCCCCTGAATCGAAGTTATTCCTTCGCAATAGGCGGCCAAAGCCACCAATGGCGGGAAAAGATCAGGGCAATCAGTTGCATCAAAATCAAAACCCTTCATAGCCGAAGGATGGATAGTAATTCCCTTGGCATCAATGGCCACACCTGCATTTGCTGCCATCAGCGCATCCAGTATTGCCTTATCTGCCTGGGTAGAACCCGGATCAAGTCCTCTGATTGTTACCGGTCCGGCAATAGCACCGGCCACCAGCAAAAACGCCCCACCGCTCCAGTCACCTTCCACCGGATAATTTATGGGGAAGGGATTGCTTTTTTTAGCGGGTACTTCCGCAAAGTAAAATTCAGTGTACGATTTATTCTCCGGCAATAGCATGCCAAATTGTTTCATCACCTCGAGGGTAAGATCGATATAGGGCCGGCTTTTTAAGTTATTTACTTTAATAGAAACACCGCTGGCCCCGGCTGCTGAGTAAGCCATCAGTAACCCCGTCAGGAACTGGGAACTGAGTGAACCATCCACTACAATGGATTGTGGTACTAACGGACCTTTTAAAATTAGCGGCAGTTTACCTCCCCTGCTTTTTATGGATACGCCGAGGTGAGGAAGGATTTCATCAAAAAAATCCATCGGCCGGGTAAGCAGACTGCCGGTTCCGGTAATGCTGATCTGTTTTTTACACATTGCCGCCAGCGGGGTAAACATCCGGATGCTTAATCCGCTTTCCCCGCAATTGATTTCTTCCTTGACCGGGTGAATCCCTTTACTGTGAATGATCAGTAATTCGCCCCGGTCATCAATAGATGCCCCAAGTCGTTCAATGATATCGAGGGCCGCTTTATCATCATTACTGTGCCCGGGGTTATGAATATGGGTCTCCCCTTTATGAAGCAAGGCTGCTGCACAAGCCCGCTGCATCGAACTTTTGGAAGCCGGTGCCTGGATATTACCTGATAAACGGGATGGATGAATTATTACAACCACTTTATAATTTTTGAAGTATCTGTTCGAGTTTTTTTAATGAAATAGACTTCACAACTCCTTTGCCAATCCGATCCAGCAACACATAGTTCATCTCTGTACGCTCCCGCTTCTTGTCCATCTTTAACACCTGAAATACTTTCTGTTTATCAAAGGCGGCATAAGTAGGCAGTTTGTATTTTTCCAGCAGACTTACCACCCGGTCAGTCTGACGGAAACCGGTCAGTTGTTCGGAGAGATGACAGGCATAGGTCATACCAATCGAAATTGCCTGACCATGGAGCAATTCATATTGCGTTTCGAGTGCATGTCCCAGTGTATGCCCGAAGTTGAGCAGCCGGCGGTCGGCTTTTTCAAATTCATCTTTCTGCACCACCTTTATTTTGATCAGGGCATTCCGTTCCACCAATGCACAGCTGCTTTTTTGGCTTTTCTGATAGGTCGTCAGACTGCTGTTCTCCAAAGCTGCAAACATGGTTGCATCCTTGATACAGGCATGTTTGATCACTTCAGCAAAACCATTTTCCCATTCCTGTTGCGGCAATGATTTCAGGAAAATCATATCATGGAGGATAAAGGATGGCTGACGGATTACCCCGACCATATTCTTGTACTGACCCACATCAATCCCATTCTTTCCCCCGATAGAAGCATCAACCAGCCCAAGGATAGATGTCGGGATAAACCCAAAACGGATTCCCCGCATATATACCGAAGCAATATACCCGGTCAGGTCGGTAATGACACCTCCCCCGATGCCTACCAGGGTGGTCTTCCGGTCCGCTTCCATTTCAATCAGGGTTTCCACCACCGCATCCACCGTTGCCTGTACTTTATAGTCTTCCCCCGCTTTCAAAACAATGGTATTCCAACCCCTGAATCGTTTTGTATGGGCATTGTATACGTTTTCATCGGTGAGGATGATCGTTGCTTTGGGGTCTGTGATCTTCCGGAGCTGACTGATGCCGCCGGCAAAATAAAATTCCGTGGAAGATGCGGTGAATTTATATGTCTGATGTTTCATGTTACTGAAAATTGAACATTGAATATTGAATATTGAGCATTTCATCACAAGTGAAATGTTCAATATTCAATGTTCAATTATAAATGTTCATTATTAGCTATCCAGCACTTTCTTCTGGTGATTGATACTTTCCATATGCACGGCATCCAGGTATCGGGTGATAAACTCTTTGCTGAGCCCGATCTTCTCCCCTTTGACACTGGCTCTTTCAATGATTTCATTCCAGCGACCGGTCTGCAGGATGGTGATATTATTGTCTTTTTTATATTGACCGATCTGTTCGGCAATTTTCATCCGCTGTCCCAGGATTTGCATCATTTCATCATCCAGGTGATTGATCTTTTGGCGGAGGGCCTCGAGGGCGGCATGATATTCTTCAGAATTCACGTCTTCTTTTCTCCAGATAATCTGGTCCAGCATTTCAGCCAGCCGTTCAGGCGTGATCTGCTGTTTGGCATCACTCCATGCATTGTCCGGGTCGATATGACTTTCGATCATCAGTCCGTCGTAATCGAGGTCAATGGCCCGTTGCATCACATCCAGCAGGATATCGCGGCGGCCACAGATATGAGAAGGATCATTGATCAGGGGCAGACCCGGGTATTTCAGTTTCATATCAATTGCCAGGTGCCACA
This sequence comes from Chitinophagaceae bacterium, assembly GCA_035439525.1. GTDB lineage: Bacteria > Bacteroidota > Bacteroidia > Chitinophagales > Chitinophagaceae > JJ008. Next base: position 25,423 of record DAORKK010000018.1, on the reverse strand, counting down.
TCGGGGCATTCCGGAATTCGGAGTTACCATAAGAACTGAAACCACGATGGATCAGTCCGATTTGTTTTACGCCGGCACGGGCCACGCGCTCTACTGCACCACCCCATAATTCAAGATCAGGGTTGATCGGATTCTTGATCATCACGGGAACATCCACTCCACGGAGGGCATCGGCTACTTCCTGTACACTGAACGGGTTTACTGTGGTACGGGCTCCGATCCATAATACATCCACATCAAAAGTCAGCGCGTCCTGTACCTGTTTGCCGGTAGCCACTTCAACGGTCGTGGGAAGTCCGGTTATTTTTTTGGCCTGTTGCAGCCAGGGCAAACCTTTGGCTCCTACTCCTTCAAACATGCCGGGTTTAGTACGGGGTTTCCAGATGCCGGCACGGAGCATATCCACCTTACCGGTGGCAGCCAGCCGTTGGGCGGTGGCGAGTACCTGTTCTTCCGTTTCCGCACTGCAGGGACCGCTGATGATCAGTGGCCGTTTGTTCCAGGCAGCCTGTGCTGCCGCATTACTTGTCTGTTCGGTTGTTTGCATTGTTCAAAGTTAGTGCTCCCTTTCTCTTTTCAGGTTCCGGCAGCCGTTTTTTATTGAATGTTGGTTATTTAATAATTCTCCTGATTTTATTGGCGTCTTCAATAAGTGTCCGGAGTTCATCCGTTTTATCATCACGTATACTGTCCCGGAATTTTTTCAATTGTTCGATATGTTCATTCAGCACGTCCAGGATATTCACTTTATTCTGGAGAAAGATCGGCACCCACATAGCCGGATTACTTTTGGCCAGCCTCACTGTACTTTCAAAACCGGCCGAAGCCAGTTCGAAAATAGCGTTCTCTTCCTTTTCTTTTTCCAGTACGGTATTGGCCAGGGCAAAAGAAGTGATATGCGAAATGTGACTCACGTAGGCCGCATGCAGGTCATGGGCTTTCGCTTCCATAACCAACTGCCGCATGCCGATTTTTGTGAACATATGTTTTACCCAGTCCAGCACATCTTCATCCGTTTGTTCCGGATTGCAAAGAATGACCGCTTTGTTTTCATACGCCCCTTTTACCGCCGCTGACGGACCACTGTATTCAGTACCCCACATCGGGTGCGTGGCGCAAAACCGGCCGCGCTTCGGATGATTACTGATCACGTCCACCAATTGCGATTTGGTTGATCCGAGATCCAGTACCATTTGCCGGTCAATTTTATCCAGCACAGACGGCAATAATGATACCATGCTGTCTACCGGAATCGCTAAAATAATGACATCCGCCGCGGCGATCGCTTCTTCCAGCGGAAGCACTTCATCCACCAGTTCGAGTTCGAGCGCCTTGGCCGCATGTTCGGGGCTTGATTCCACACCGATCAAACGTGAACTCAGTTTTTTTTCGTGCAACCGGATGGCCAGGGAGCCCCCGATGAGTCCCACACCTATGATAGCTATTTTCTTACGCTCCATGATTTGTATTCTCCATTTTAGTTTTAATCCGGTGGATGGCTTCTTCAAATTTTTCCACCGTAGCACAAAGACTCACCCGTATATATTGATTCCCGCCTTTACCGAAAATTCCACCGGGTGTAATAAACACATCCGATCCATACAATACATCATCACTGGCCGCATACCCGTCTTTATACCCTGCCGGGACCCTGGCCCATAAAAACAAGCCGGCCTGTTGCCGCGAGTACCTGCATCCCAGCAACTGCAACAGTTCAATGGCTTTTTCTTTCCGTTGCCTGTAGATTGCATTCACCTCCTCCTGCCATTCTTTCCCCAATGAAAGGGCTTTGGCAGCGGCCAGTTGCAGGGGTAAAAACATCCCGCTGTCCATATTGCTTTTAAACCGCAGTACTTCATCAATCCGTTCTTTCGCCCCGCAAAGCATCCCCATCCGCCAACCGGCCATATTGTGCGATTTACTCAGGGAATTCAACTCCACGGCTGTTTCTTTTGCGCCCTCCACAGATAAGAGACTCAGCGGATCATCATTCAGTATAAAGGAATAAGGATTATCATGCACGATGAGTATCTGGTGCTTTTTTCCAAAGGCCACCAGCTTTTCAAACAGTTCTTTGGGAGGCAGTTGCCCCGTTGGCATTTGCGGGTAATTCACAAACATCAGCTTTACTTTCTTCAGGCCTTTCTTTTCCAGTTTGTCGAAATCCGGCTCGTAATTGTTTTTCTCTTTGAGCGTATAATTAACGGGTTTGCCACCGGCCAGTTTAACCGCACTGGTATAGGTAGGATAGCCGGGATCCGGCAACAACGCTTCATCCCCTTTATTCAGGTAAGTCATACAGATATGCATGATCCCCTCTTTACTGCCGATCAGCGGCAAAACTTCCGCATCGGGATTAAGTTGTACCCCGTACCAGCGATGATACCAGTCGCTGATGGCGAGCCGCAAAACCATGGACCCTTTATAGGACTGGTAAGCATGTACATGAGGCTTCGCCGCTTCTTCCTGCAATACACGGATTACTTCCGGATGCGGAGGCTGGTCCGGACTCCCGATCCCCAGGTTGATGATATTCTTCCCCTGCTTATTCAGCTCTTCTATTTCCCGCAGTTTCTGTGAGAAATAATATTCGCCGATGCCTTCCAGTCTTTTGGCCACTTTCATAATGATGCTGTTTGACTATTATTGTGAATTGAACATTGAGCATTTGTTATAACTACTTCCACACTCCGCGCTTATACACCCCATACACCCTGACTGCTTCTGTCAGCGGCTTTATCTGTTCCAGTACTTTATCAAACTGATCCTGGTTATCAAATTCCATATCCGCATGAAAGGCATATTTGAAATCAGTACCCGGTATAGGAAAGCTCTGCAGCTTACTGAGGTTGATCCCTCCATCGGCGATACGGGACAGCACTTTCACCAGACTCCCCTTTGAGTGATCCGTGTGAAAGGTAAGGGAAGCTTTGTCTGCATCTGTCACGGGCAATACGGTCTCCTCGCGTTCCAGCATCAGAAAACGGGTGTAATTATTTTTCATGGTATGGATATTCGGTGCGAGTACGTCCAGTTCATAGAGTTCGGCCGCCAGTTTGCTGGCAATCGCCGCCACATGCCTGCTCTTATGCTGATGAATGTTTTTCGCACTCAGTGCCGTATCATCCGTCTCCACGAGTTTCCATTTATATTTATCCAGAAAACCATAACACTGCTGAAGGGCCATAGTATGTGAATGTACTTCCCGGATATCCTCCAGTTGCACCCCGGGATTCACCAGCAGGTTTTGCCGGATCTGGAGATAAATTTCACCGGCAATTTTAAGGTTGCTCTTTTGCAATAAATTATAATTCGGAAGGATACTTCCTGCAATCGAATTCTCAATGGCCATCACTGCACCATCACTTTCCTTTTTACTCGATGCCACACGCACCACATCCCGGAATGTGTCGCAGGGGATCACTGTTACTGTTTTTCCATGAAAAAGCCGGGCAGCCACCTGGTGGAAACTTCCTTCATACCCTTGTATCGAAACCCTTTTACTCATTCTTTATGCTGTTAATTATTCAAATGTTGTACAGGTGAAAAACAAGAATCCCGGCCGTTTGGCCGGGATTCTTTATGTTGATGTTTCTTAGTTGTTCAGTTTGTTTTCAACAAAAGCATTCCCGGCCTCTTACTAAAAAAGAAGTAATAAAAATAAGTGCCAAAAAATGATTTCGTCATCGTCATGAAACAAATGTAGGTTTTGCAGCGGTTATAACCAACAACTATTTTTAAATTATTTTGAACGGCCGCCGTTTTCCGCGTCATTCATCCTGATTTTACGGCCGCGGTAATTCTTGCCATCGATTGCTTTGATCATTTTCTTTGCCGCTCCGGCTTCAATTTCCACCCAGCTGTTCATCTCTTTCATATCAATGCGACCCAGTACATCTTTCTTCAGGTCGCTCATATCCAGAATGAATTGCAGGAAACTCGCTTTATAAAAACCATCTTTGGTACCAAGGTTTACGAACAGTCGTTGATAGGATCCGCCACCGCCGCCAAATTTCCTACCCTGGGTATCGCGTTGTTCGAAACGGGCAGCGCCTCTTTCGCCACGTTCTGTTTTCTTACCGGCATCACGCATATTCAGGTCTGCTGCATTTTCATAATATTTGAGGAAACGGTCAAACTCAAGCGCAGCTACCCGTTGCAGGATTTCTTCTTTTTCCACATGGGCGAATTTTTCCCTCAGCACCGGCAGGTAGGTTTCATACTCGCCGTGACTGATGTCCGCACCCAACATTTTATCAATAAAAGAGAAAAACTGTTTCCGGCAAACATCCTTTCCGCTTGGAATGTCCATTTTATGCACCCGGGTATTCACCAGTTTTTCGATCTGCCGTAACCGGTAGACTTCTTTTGGTGTAACAATGGAAACGGATACCCCGCTATTACCCGCACGGCCGGTACGGCCACTACGGTGGGTATACACTTCCACATCATCCGGCAGTTCATAGTTGATGACATGGGTGATTCCCTGCACATCAATTCCCCTTGCGGCTACATCGGTAGCCACCAGCAGTTTCACACTTTTATCGCGGAACAGGCCCATCACTTTATCCCGTTGCTGTTGGGTCAGGTCTCCATGAATCGCATCAATATCATATCCTTCACGGGTCAGCTTCTCGGCGATGTCCTGGGTATCCGCTTTCGTACGGGCAAATACAATTCCGTATATACCCGGATTGAAATCTATAATCCGCTTCAATACTTCATAGCGGTTATGATGCTGGGTCATGTAATAATGGTGATCAATATTCGCATTTCCCTCATTTACTTTTCCGATCGTGATTTCGAACGGTTTATCCATATAACGCTTGCTCACCTGGCGGATTTCGGCCGGCATGGTGGCACTGAACAACCAGGTACTCTGGCGGTTCGGGGTGTTTTTCAGGATAAATTCAATATCCTCTTTAAAGCCCATGTTCAGCATTTCATCGGCTTCATCCAGTACCACATAGTGAATCTGTTCGAGGTTGATGGCTTTGCGTTCGATCAGGTCGATCAGACGACCGGGAGTGGCCACCACGATATGGGTACCTCTTTTCAGGTCACGGATCTGCATACTGATGGAAGTGCCTCCATACACGGCTGTAACAGCCACTGACACTTTTTTGTTTTTAAATTTTTCCAGGTCACTGGTGATCTGGAGACAGAGTTCCCGGGTAGGACATACAATCAGGGCCTGGGGAAAACGGTCTTCCTTCTTTATTAATTGAAGGAGTGGCAATCCGAAAGCAGCCGTCTTACCGGTGCCCGTCTGGGCCAGTCCGATAAAATCCTTAGTTCCCTGGAGCAGAACCGGAATGGCTTTTTCCTGGATCGGGGTGGGCTGGGTAAACCCTAAGGTTTCGATGGAAAGGAGTAATCCTTCCTCAATACCCAGTTCTTGAAATTTGTTCACTTGATAATAATATTTGTATAAATAAAGCGCAAAGGTAGGCTTTCAGGGTCGGAAAGTCCGAAAGTCAGCTAGTCGGAATGACTGGAAAAAGGACCAAAAGTCCGGAAGTCCGGGCCAAACAAAAAGAAAGCCGCCCCTAGTCCGGGACGGCCTCCAGCGATTTGCTTGCAATTTGAATTACTTCTTAGCAGCAGTATCAACTTTAGCAGCTGTGTCAACTTTAGCAGTTGTATCAGCAGCAGCTTTAGCCAGAGAATCAGCAGCTACTTTAGCCAGAGAGTCAGCAGTAGCAGCTTTGGCCAGAGAATCAGCAGTTGCATCTTTAGATTCAGTACTGTTGTTACAAGCTACAGCGAAAGAAGCGATAGCAACGATTGCCAGAAATTTCTTCATTTTCAATAATTTTTTGTTTTGTTTGAAATATTTCGCTTTTTATACCTGAAACGGGAAAAGGTAACCCGGTTTTCGAAAAATATTTTTTTGGGCTGCCAAAGGGTTACTATTTTTAAAAACCCGTATTAAATAAGGGAATGTGAAACAAGCGATTAACGAAAAGGAATTATTGCAAGGATTAGCCGTAAACGACAAAAAAGCCGTTGAAACGATCTACAAGGAGAACTATAATATGGTTCAGTCCCTGATAATCAACAACAACGGCTCAGCAGACGACGCCAAAGACATATTCCAGGAAGCCATGATCGTATTGTATGAAAAAGTGCGTTCCGGATCCTTTGAACTCAACTGCCTGATCAAGACCTATGTTTACTCAGTAAGTAAAAGGCTGTGGCTCAAAAGGTTACAGCAATTAAACCGATATTCACCTCCGATCGATGACCTCGAATCCCCGGTTCCCGTGGATGAGGATATGGAAGACCATGAGAAGAGAGATGCTGAGTTTGAAATGATGAACAAAGCCATCAGCAGCCTGGGAGAACCCTGTAAAAGTTTGTTAGAAGCGTATTATTTGCAAAAACAAAACATGCAGGTTATTGCCGCCAATTTTGGGTATACCAACGCGGACAATGCCAAAAACCAGAAGTATAAATGCCTGATGCGGTTGAAAAAGATATTTTTTAGTCATTATAAAAACGAGAACGGAAATGGGTGATACTAAAGTACTTGAGGCGGTGGAACGCTATATCCGTGGGGAGATGAATCCTGACGAACGTTTGCATTTTGAAAATCTGAGAAAAGCAAACGGTGAAATTGATGAATTGGTGGTGGAACACACTTTATTCATGCAACAGATGAATCGTTTCGGGGAATGGAAGAAATTCCGCAGCACCCTGCATGATGTGCATACCGACCTGGCCGAACAAGGAAAGATCAATTCGGCCCGCCTGACCGGCAAAGCCAAAGTGGTTTATCTCTGGAAAAGATACAAGCGGGTGGCCGCCATTGCCGCTTCTATTGCAGGGATCACTACCCTGACCATCAGCGCACTGGTTTGGACGATTACCCCCCAAACAGCACCCGGCGAACTGGAAAAACTGAAAGGCAAGATTAACGTTATTGAAAATACCACCAAAGCTCAGGGTCAGGAAATCAATAAGGTAAAGAATAAAATCAGCAGTTCCGATAATACCATTGTATATACCACGGGCGGTACCGGTTTCATAATCGATACCAAAGGATACCTGGTTACGAATGTACACGTGGTTGAAGGAGCCAGAAATATTGCCGTACAGAACAGCCGGGGTGAGTATACAGCCCGGGTGGTCTATACAGATATGGAAAGAGATATCGCTATCCTGAAAATAGATGACGAATCGTTCAAACCCTATACTTCTATCCCTTACACTATCAGCCGTTCATCCGGTAAACTGGCAGAACCTATTTTCACCCTGGGCTATCCACGCAATGAAGTGGTCTATGGACAAGGCTACCTGAGTTCCAAAACAGGATACAAAGGAGACACGCTCAGTTGCCAACTGGAACTGACTGCCAACCAGGGTAACAGCGGAAGCCCGATCCTGAATAAAAAAGGTGAGGTTATTGGTATCCTGAATGGCCGCCAGAAAAACGCAGAAGGCTTCTCATTCGCTATCCAGGGCAAGCATATTTACAATGTGCTTGAAGACCTGAAAAAAGATACCAGTTATCAACGTATTAAATTGAATTCCCGTTCCACAATTGCCGGTCTTGAATTCCAGCAGCAGGTGGAAAAAGTGGAAGACTATGTCTTCATGGTTAAAGTCAATTAAGAATAAATTACCCCTATAGAAAAAAAGAAGCTGTATCACCTGATACAGCTTCTTTCATTTATAAGCACTTTACCGGTTACCACAACTTTGCCGGATACTCCCCGTTTTCAATCAGCGTATTCAGGCTGTTCTGCACAAAGGGTGCATCTTCTTTGTAAGTCACACCAAACCAGTTGGAGGTGGTTGGAATGATCTCCACTTTACCACCTTCCTTAATAAACTGATCAGCTACAATCGGAATAAAGAATTCAGACTTCAGTTCCTGACCGGATGCATGCAGGAATTCAATAAATAATTTCTGCGTATAGGCGAAGAAGGAAGGATCAAAACACCAGAAATTCATGGATACGCGGGTTTCAAGCGATAATTCTTTCGGTTCCAACCCATCTTCACATAAAATCTTACCTTCTTTTTTGGCGATGTTGATACGCTCGGTAACGGTGGACAGGTTCCCATCCGCATCCAGACCGCAGACCCCGCGGTTTACGGTACCATGGTCCGACAAGGTACGCAGCAGGTCATAACCTACAATCGCATACACATTCTCGTTACACCCGTTATTCAGAAAGGACGCTGCATTTTCAAAGGCATTGCTTCCATAAAAGTCATCCGCATTGATCACCGCAAAAGGCTCTTTCACCACTTCTTTGGCACAAAGCACGGCATGAGCGGTACCCCAGGGCTTGGTCCGGTCCGCATGGGCTTTATAGCCTTCCGTATAGTAATCCATTTCCTGGAAAACATATTCTGTTTGCACTTTACCGTTTAATTTCGGCTCAAATATGGTTTTGAAATTCTCGGCAAATTCTTTCCGGATGATAAAGACCACTTTGCCAAAGCCGGCCCGGATTGCATCAAAAATTGAATAGTCCATAATGGTTTCGCCATTGGGGCCAAAGCCCTGGACCTGTTTCATACTCCCATAACGGGAAGCCATACCGGCAGCAAGGATTACTAATGTAGGTTTCATATTGAGGATGGTTTTGCCCTGCGAAATTAATCTAATTTAGCAAAGAGTTTAATAATCATGCAGGATATAAATCCGGAACATATAAGGGTAGACCCCTATTTATCACCTCTCTTTGATGAAAAAGGGATAACCGCAGATATCCTGCGACTTGATCTGCTGCACCCGGTTGTGTCCGGAAACAAATGGTTCAAACTCCGCTATTATATTGAACAGGCACAGGAACAAAATAAAAAGTCGCTGGTCACTTTTGGCGGTGCATGGTCCAATCATATTCATGCCACGGCCGCAGCCGGAAAAATGGCTGGATTAAAAACCATTGGTATCATCCGGGGTGAAGCACCCGCCGGATTATCCACCACCCTGTTGCAGGCTGTTGAAATGGGGATGCAATTATACTTTATCAGCCGTGAAGAATACCGGCAAAAAAAACTCCCTGATCAGTTTGATCTATCCGATGCCCAGCTTATTCCGGAAGGCGGATATAGTCTAACCGGTGCCCGGGGAGCCGCCACAATCATAGGTCTGATCAACCCGGATGACTATACGCATATCTGTTGCGCTGTAGGATCCGGCACCATGATGGCCGGACTGATGAACGCTTTTCATGGAAAAGGACTGGTTACAGGAATCAGTGCCTTAAAAAATAACCATTCCCTCGAAACTGCCGTAGGTGAACTGCTGGAACAGCCCCACCCTGCCCCGGTGATCATCCATGATTACCATTTCGGGGGCTTTGCCAAACACAAGCGCCCGTTGCTGGAATTTATGAATGCGCTATATCACCAGACCCGCATCCCCACAGATATTGTCTATACTGGTAAACTCTGTTTTGCTGTCAATGACCTGGCCGGGAAAAATTACTTCCCGCCCGGCAGTAAAATCCTGCTGATCCACAGCGGAGGTTTACAGGGAAACCGTTCTTTACCGAACGGATCGTTAATATTTTAGAAAATCTGGGCGAGGAACCTATCTTTGTTTTTTGCGGGTAAAAGAACCCGGCCGCTATTCCGTTTATACAATATGAAAAAAGGGATCCTGTATTTTTTTCACCTACTTATTTTGTTTGCCGGCAGTACCCTGTCGGCGCAGGACACCCTGCCTAAATTCTCATTAAAACATGTTGGCAAAAACAGGATCGTCGTCAGCTGGACCAATCCGTTCCAGGACATCCGCCAACTGAGCATACAACGGTCTGCTGACAGTATAAAAGGGTTTAAAACCATCCTTACCATGGCGGATCCGACCACCCCGCAGAACGGGTTTGTGGATACAAAAGCACCAAACGGTCAACAATTTTACCGGTTATACATCATGCGTGAAGGAGGCCGGTACCTTTTCAGCAGTACCAAAAAGCCGATGAACGATACGACTTATCTCAACCGGCTCACCATTGATACCTCCATGTTACGCAATTTGTCCAGGGATAGCCTGCTGCGGCTGCGGGCCGGATTGACCAATGTAAACCGGCCGGATCTCGGAAAAGCCAATATTCAGGATTCTATCTTTATCCTGGATTCGCTGTTACGAATAGCCTCAATTCCTGTCGTGATCAAACTGGGCAGTTTCCAGACCGGCGATTCCGCCTCATTGCCCAATGCGGCCATTATCAAAAACAGACCAACGGCTTTTGAACCATCGCTCTATGTTTATACCAATAAAGACGGATATGTAAAAGTGAGTCTGCCGGAAGAAGGCGCTAAAAAATATATGATCCGCTTTTTCGAAGAGGATAATCGCCTCCTATTTGAGCTTAAAGACATCAAGTCTAAAAACTTTAAGATCGACAAGGCCAATTTCTTTCATGCCGGCTGGTTCCGCTTTGAAATTTATGAAGATGGCAAACTGCTGGAAAAACACAAGTTTTACTTAGAGAAGGACTTCTGATATAAGTGCTGACTCAAACACCTGCTCAAAATTCCGTTTTACTTTTTCTTTAACTTCCTGCATCTCCAGCTTACGGCCCAGTTCCTGTTGCAGGGAAGTGACCTGTTTATTGACAATTCCGCAGGGAATAATATGATTGAAATAGGAAAGATCGGTATTGACATTAAAAGCAAATCCATGCATGGTGACCCAACGGCTGCACCGTACACCTATAGCGCAGATCTTCCGTTCCCTGCCCGGAAGGTCCGGGTCAATCCAGACACCGGTTTCCCCGGCTGAGCGTTCCCCTTTTATGCCATATTCAGCCATGGTCAGGATCATCACTTCTTCTAAATTCCGGAGGTATTTACCGATATCCGTATAATATTTTTCGAGATCGAGGATCGGGTATCCCACAATCTGATCGGGTCCGTGAAAAGTGATATCCCCTCCGCGGTTCGTATGGAAAAACTCAATTTGACTGTTCTCAAGTTCCTCATCGCTGAGTAATACATGCTCTTTATTCCCACTTTTCCCGAGGGTGTAGACAGGAGGGTGCTCCACAAAAAGCAGGTAATGCTCCGTGGACAAAGCCCCCCCCGTTGTTGATTTCCGGCGGACATTTTCCTTCAACAGGGTCTCCTGCAGGTCCCAGGCCGCCTTGTAATTCATCTGCCCCAGGTCCCTGAATATGATTTTTTGCTTTTCCATCAGTAAAAAGCAAATTTACCAACAAATTTCCATCCTTTACCTTTGCCGGCTATGCAGGAAGAAATGGACCAACTCCTACCGGAGCAAAATGAAGGCAGTGACGAGCTGTACGAACGCTTTACCCTGACTATCGACAAGGGGCAGGAACCCTTGCGTATTGACAAGTTTTTGTCGAACCGGATTGAAGGTGCCACCCGCAACAAACTGCAACGGGCGATGAACCTGGGTATGGTACAGGTAAACGGTGCAGCCGTTAAACCGAATTATAAAATAAAGCCCCTGGATTATGTCGTGATCTACTCCGACATGAGTCCGGATGAAACCGATGTGGTACCTGAAAAAATGGACCTGAACATCGTGTATGAGGATGCCGACCTGATGGTGGTCAATAAACCAGCCGGTATGGTCGTGCATCCCGGAAGTGGCAATTATTCAGGCACCCTGCTGAATGGAGTTTCTTATTATCTGCAACAACAGAACCCGTCTATATCAGAAGATGTACTGCCCCGGTTCGGACTGGTGCACCGGATCGATAAAAATACAAGCGGCCTTTTAGTCCTGGCTAAAACCGATAAAGCCATGCGGGCCCTGGCCAAACAGTTCTTTGACCACACCGTCAAAAGGCAATACGTGGCCCTGGTCTGGGGCGATATGGAACAGGACAGCGGCACCATCATCGCACATGTGGGTCGTCACCAGCGCTTCCGTAAACTCTTTGAAGCCTATCCGGATGGAGATCATGGGAAAGACGCGACCACCCACTATAAAGTGATGGAACGATTTGGCTATGTCACCCTGGTTCAGTGTATACTGGAAACCGGGCGAACCCACCAGATACGGGTGCATATGAAATATATCGGGCACCCGTTATTCAGTGATGATTTTTATGGAGGAGATAAAATTGTAAAGGGAACCATCTACACCAAGTACAAACAGTTTGTTGAAAATTGTTTCGCCCTTTGTCCGCGCCAGGCACTGCACGCAAAAACCCTGGGCTTTGTGCATCCGACCACCGGCGAAGAAATGCATTTTGATACGGAGTTACCGGGGGATATAGAGGGCGTGATTGAGAAGTGGAGACGGTATGCGGGAAAAAGTTGACAGGTTGATAAGTTGAAAGGTTGACAAGGATCCTTCTAAGAAAACCACCTTGTTAACCTTTCAACTTATCAACCTTTCAACTTGTCAACCTGTTAACTTATCAACTATCACTGAAAATCGAATAGGGTTGCAGTAAACACTCCACGTTCTCTTTTCTTGAACGCCACATCCCAGTTGCCGATATAACGGAGTAGTTTGGGGACGAGGAGCTCGCCCACTTTGGTCATCTGTACTTCCATGTGTACGTCGAAATCATATACACCTGCATTATAGCTCATGTCGTAGTTACGGGCCATCACTTCCATGGTTCGGGTGTTGAACCAGGTGACCATATTATCAATCACAATCTTGTCTTTCTTACCACCCAGATTTTCTTTTGCTTTTATCGAAAATACATAACAGGATTGTCCTTCGTAATCCCCGTAGTCAATCGTAAAATCATAGTATTCGGCACGGTCCGGATCAAAAATGTCAATCTTATCCCCGATAAAAGGGATACCGGGTATCTTCTTACCCGGGTTAAAGAAAAGCATTTTTAGCTGTTGTTTATGTTTGGCCATACCACTGGCAGAACGCGGATTAAAATCCACTCCTTTTACAATATTATGCTCCCCGCAAATGGTTCCATTGGTAAAAAAAAGACCCGCATAAAGTTCGGCGGTATAATAATTGAACTGATGGTCTTCATCATAAAAATCACCGGTACTGTTTTCTGTAATTACCTCCATCGTCCGGCAACCGTTGGCCCGGGTTTGTTTTGTTTTGCTCATTAACGCGGCCTTTACACTCCCTTTTTTATCCCGGATGCGGATATCATTCCATGAAGTAAACCCCAGGATATGCAGGTTACGGAAGGCTTTATAAAAAGTGGTATCATTCTTTACCTGGTTGATAAAGCGGGCCACATTGAGGTCACTCCGGATAATGACTTCGGTCAGGCTGACCATTTTTGCCAGACGTTGGTTGTCCACCGAATCCTCATTCTCCTGTGCGCAGGGAGTAAGACAGTTAAGTAAGAGTAAAAAGGTGAAAAGTCTGCACATGGGTTTAACCGGGAAACATCATCTTGTAATCCACATTGATCTTTCCTTTGGATATATCGTTGAGTTTCCCTTTCATTAGTTTCCGCTTGAGCGGGGAAATATGATCAATAAAGAGTTTTCCGTCGATATGATCATATTCATGGAGTATTACCCGGGCAGTCAGTCCTGAGAAGGTGGCGGTATGAGGATTAAAATCCGCATCCACGTATTCCAAGGTCACGGTTTCATGGCGGTAAATATCTTCCCGGACTTTGGGTATACTGAGACAGCCTTCATTGTAAGACCATTCCTCCCCATCCAGTTCCACGATATGGGCATTGATAAAAACAGCTTTCAGGCCTGGCGCATCCGGATATTCCTTTTGTTCCTCTTCATTCATCCCGGAAAACATCTGTTCCGTATCCACCACAAACAACCGGATATCACGGTTTACCTGGGGCGCTGCGAGGCCTACCCCGCTGCTGGCATACATGGTTTCCCACATATCCTCTATAAATTTATCAAGCTGGGGATAATCAGCCTTTATATCTGTTGCCAGCTTCCGCAGTACCGGGTGGCCGTATGCTACGATGGGTAGAATCATAAAGCAAAACTACAAAAAAAAGAACCAAGAACCGAAGATGCCAAGATGCCAAAATAAGAACCAAAGATGCCAAGAACCAAAGAAGGTCCAAAAGACAAATTTCAAAACCTTCTTAGTAGTTTCATATAAATAAACTACTAAAGTTCATCTAAGTACCACTCACCACTCACCACTCACCACTCACCACTCACCACTCACCACTCACCACTCACCACCCTACATCCCCCTCAGATACTCCTGCAGCATAATCGCCGCCGCGATCTCATCGACAAAGGCCTTATTCCTTCTGTCTTTCTTCTTCATGCCCATTTCGAGCATGGCGTCTTTGGCCATTTTGGATGTGTAGCGTTCATCTACTTTTTTGATTGGCATGCCGGGAAAATTCCGCTGGAGATTCTTAATGCAATTCTCTACCAGCGGGGTGGCATGGGTGGGTGAATCATCCCAGTTTTTGGGTTCGCCGATCAGGATCAGTTCCACGGTTTCCCGGGCAAAATAATCCTTGAGAAAAGGAATCAGGGTTTTTGATTCCACGGTGGTTAGTCCGGTGGCAATGATCTGCAACGGATCAGTGACCGCAATACCGGTGCGTTTACCGCCATAATCAATACACAGGATTCTTGCCAAGGGTTAAAATTTATTAATGAACAGATCAGCGATGACAAAGATGGCAAATACAACTGAGGCAATTCCGTTAGCAGTCATGAAAGCCAGGTTAACCCGCCTGAGATCATTGGGCTTTACAACTGAATGCTGGTAGGCCAGCATTCCGATAAAAACCAGTACCCCGATCCAATATAACCAGCTGAAATGACCATACACCCCGGCATATACTACGGCACCGGCACTCAGGAGATGAAGAAACTCAGAAACCAACAATGCTTTCCCCTTACCCAGCCAGGCGGGAATGGAATAAAGCTGATTGGATTTATCAAACTCTTCATCCTGCAGGGCATAAATAATATCAAAGCCACTGACCCAGAAGATTACGGCTATCGAAAAAAGGATGGGTAAAAGGGCAAACTCCCCGGTGACAGCCAGGTAGGCCCCGATGGGTGCCAGGGATAAACCCAGTCCGAGTATCAGGTGACAAAGCGGGGTGAACCGTTTGGTATAACTATAACCCAGTACCACGGCCAGGGCTACCGGCGACAGGTAAAAACAAATAGAATTGATGAACCAGGTACATAGGATAAACAAGACGCAACTGATAATTGTAAAAGCCAGTGCATTCCCGGGTGTAATCACACCAGCAGGTATTTCCCGTACTGCAGTCCGTGGATTCTTTGCATCAAAATGGCGGTCGAGGTACCGGTTAAAAGCCATGGCGGCACTGCGGGCGAAGACCATGCAGAGTATGACCAATAATAAAAGTTTAAAAAGTGGTTGCCAGTCTTGCCAGTTAAAACCGAGGTTATTCCCATTTTTTTCTCCATCCCAATGAATCGTTTTATTCAAATTCCATTGGCCAACCCCATAGGTCACTTCCACCGTACTGAACAAACCCAGAAAAAAACCAATCAACGCAAAGGGCATTGCAAAAATCGTATGTGAAAATTTGATGAGGCTTAAGTATGATTTTACCTTGGTCATGCAAAT
>DAORKK010000018.1:7588-9836 GCA_035439525.1 Chitinophagaceae bacterium | reverse complement strand
TTATGGGGAGGTTTGGCTGAATACCCGATGATATAGATCGCCTGTACCAGGAAGGCGTCGGAAGTCCGGAACACACTGCCTACATTATAGGCACTGCGGATATTCTCCAGCACCAGAATGATCGGTGTTTTTTCAGAAGCCTTAAACTCTTCCACCGACTTACGCCCCAGTTCAGCCATGCTCAGTTTTCGCATGGCGCAAAGTTAAGGGCCCGGGTCTACTGTTTGAGGAGCTTTTTGGTCCCTTTTTCCCCGCCGGATGCCTTGTAGGAAAGCAGGTAAATACCCGGCGCCCAGTGGTCCGTATGCACCGTATAATAATTCTCACCGTACTGCAGGCTATAGGTTTGTTTCCACACGGACCGGCCCATGGCATCCGTAATCTGTACCATGAGTGCTTGTGTCATTTTTGATTTAATATCAAGGGTAAAGTGATTCGTGATCGGGTTAGGATAAAAAGCGGGTATGATCGAGGCTTTTTCAGCAGCCGGGTAATCGTAACAGGGTCCGGCATTGGGAATGGATGAACTGATCCAACTGGTACGGGCCATCAGCCACTCTTTAAGGGTGGTAATTTCACTGGTGTAACTGGTGGGAATCGGTTGCGGATTGGGCCAGATATATTGTCCCAATACCGGCCAGCGTTGAAAATGACGTGTACGGGCTTCGTCGGTTAAGGTCACCACCGAATCAATCAGTTTGAAAATACGGGTATCGCTCAGACTCCCCTCACGTACCTGTTTCCACCTGCATCGGAATGCGGCCTGATAAGCACTGTCTTTTTCAAACTGATACCACCAGAAGGGAATCTGAAAAAAATCCTGCGGACAATCCCGGTTAAACTGGTACGCCCATCCGGTGGTTTCCGCTCCCCGGCAGTAATTGGCATTCCGAAAAGCCAGGTCATAATCCCAGGCCGGGCCTGCTTTAATCTTACCCCCTTTACTCTGCCGGTCTTTATTAAAATACGAGCTTAGCCGGTAGCCATCCACATTGCGGCTGATTTCATTTACAATTGAATAATCGATAAAAGAAGCTTCATCCGCATATTTCCGCCAACCCGTTTGTTTGTCCTGGAAATGATCACTGTTGAGCGCCGTTTCAAAACTATCCACGTACTTTTTGAGGTAGTCCTGCTGGGCTGTAACGACGGAACTCAGTTTTGGATAGATATACGAAAAACGGATATTTTGCCCGCTGCTGCCATAGGGCGGATACACGGCCGAATACCAGCCATCCGCTTCCTTATCAATTGAAAAAATATAGCCCCCGGTGACTGCATCTCCGCTTACATCGGAAGTAGCGATTTTTGTTACCGGTACGCGGCCACTGCCACGTTTGATTTTTTCCATGAATACATAAATCCCTTTGTAATCCCCGTTCACCACCACTTCCACATACCGGCAATTGGAGGCCCAATGTCCCATTTCCCGGGAAAACGTATAAGCCAGAAAATTCCGCATCAGGGTTTTATCCGTATAGGGAGCATATAACACCCAGTCACTTTCCTTTGGCAATCCGAATAAGGACTTATCCACCGAAGAACCGGCATTATCCCATAATTCAATACTGTATGATTTCATCGGAAACATCTGGGAAGACTGGCCCCTGATTTCAATTCCTATTTTACCATTATAATGATTGAATGGATCCGTTACATTGTTCCGCGATCCCTCTCCATTGTAAACAATACCCATATCCGCCGTGATCTTCGGATCATTTAATATTTCCTGACCATTGGTATTAATCACAATAATAGGCAGATTAGAGGAGGTCAGGTTCTGTGCGCCGGATACCAATGAACCCGCTAAAATAAACAGGGGAAGTAGGAGCCTTTTCATATAGTGCTAAAAATTAAAGATAACCATTTGACCGGATACTAAATTGATGCCGGCACGGGCCAAAACCCGTACCGGCATTTATCAAACTAATGTGCTACAGCCAGATTCCTCCTTCGTCGGAATTCATAGAAGAGTCTACTGTCAACATCCTATCCCTCCTTCGTCGGGATGACAAGCCATCTTAGTACTTCCTATTCCCTATTCCCCATTCCCCACTCACCATTCACCACTCACCACTCACTACTTCAGATTCACAATCTTCTTATCCTTCGGATACTTTACACTATAACTAAACCGGACCTTCTTGCTTTCACCGGGTTTCAGGTCAATTTTCCAGGTAAGCACACCGGTTTCGGTATTCACCATGGCTTCCCCTCCATCTTCCAGTTTCACTTCCACTTCTTTGAT
>DAORKK010000018.1:0-7488 GCA_035439525.1 Chitinophagaceae bacterium | reverse complement strand
AGGTCAATTTCAAAACTGGTATTGAGTTGCCCCTGCGTCAGGCTGGTATACTGCTGCACGGTGCTGGGATTCACATTGTCATTCAGCTTTTTTTCAAGTTTCATTGTACCATAACCATTCACCACTACTTCTTCCGCCATGGCTTTATTATCGGCATAGGATTGCACAATATTCCGGTTCGCATTGCTCATACTGGCCCTTCGTTCCAGGTCGGTATAAATGCCCGGTACATAGAGCTGCAGGTACCAGGGTGTGAGTAAAGGCGCAGTTACTCCAAAGTTGGGTGTACCCGTACTCAGCGTGAGTTTCGTTTTTTTCCAGTCCACCCCGGTCGTTTGTGTCAGCGAGGCTTTGTATACCATCTTCACCTTATTGGTCTTAGAATTCACACGTACATCATAAACGGCTACCCAACCCGCATTATTGGTGTAATAGGATAACTGCAATGGGATCTCCCCTGCTTTTTTACACATTACCTGCAGGATCACCTGGCCGTAGGGGCGCTGTTTTACAGGTATTACTGCAGTCATGAGCGCAATCCTTTTACGGATCTCTGCAATGCGGATATTTGCCTGGTTGATCAGTTGACGGTTATTAAACATATTATTCTTGATCCGTTCAATCCGCGCAGTATAATATTCCACCAATTTGAGTAGTTCATCACCCGACAAGGTTTTTTCACCGATATTATTCAGTGAGCCCTCAATCAAGGTACCGGTTTTTGTCAGCACTTCCTGGTCTACTTGTACCAGGTTATCCAGCCGGCTTATTTCTTTATTCATTAAAAGGATACTGTCTTCCAGCCGTTCTACATCCCGGTTTTTTACAGCCGGGGGCAGGGTTGGGTAAAACACGCTGTACCGCTGTGATAGTAAGGCCACATCTTCGGGTACACTCACCTGCAGACTATTCAGATCCGCACTGGTACTGAGCTGACTGATAACAATGATTTTAGTATTCCCATCCACCCGGGCCTTGGTTTCATGTGTCAGTTCGGCCCCATAACCAAAGTAAACGGTGGCATTATTGATGGTGGCATCCACCCGAACCGTATCGGAGGGGAGGCCCTGGGCGTTTAAAAGGGTGCCGGAAAGAAGCAACCCGGTGAGGGTGATAAGTTTGTTCATGACTGCTTTATTTTTTTCAACAGATGCGGAAAGGCCGGTTCTTACATAAACAGTTCCTTATTTTTGTCACCCCCTGCCGGGGATAGCTTAATAACTGCCTGGCGGGAACATATATATGGCGAAATCAGCAGGTTCCGAAACTCCAATGATGCAGCAGCACCGGGCTATTAAACAAAAATATCCGGATGCCATTCTCTTATTCAGGGTCGGGGATTTTTACGAAACCTTTGGCCAGGATGCCGTATTGGCTTCACGTATCCTGGGCATTACGCTGACCAAACGAAACAACGGAGCCGCGTCTTCTGCTGAACTGGCCGGTTTTCCACATCACTCATTGGATACCTACCTGCATAAACTGGTAAAAGCCGGTCACCGGGTGGCGATCTGTGATCAGCTGGAAGATCCTAAACTGGCCAAGGGCATTGTGAAAAGAGGGGTAACCGATATGGTAACTCCGGGCACAACCGTGAATGATAAACTGCTCGAACATCATAGTAATAATTTCCTGGCCGCTATTCACTTTGCCGAGCATGAACAGTTTGGACTGGCTTTCCTTGATATTTCCACGGGAGAGTTTTTTATTGCGGAAGGCGACCGCGAGTATGCGGATAAACTGATCCAGAGTTTCAAACCGGCTGAAGTGGTATTTCAACGCCACCAGCAAAAGAAGTTCAAAGAGTATTTCAATAATAAAGTCTATACCTACACGCTCGATGAATGGATCTTTGATGCCGGCTATGCCAGCGATACGCTGCTGAAACATTTCCAGACCCATTCACTGAAAGGTTTCGGAGTGGATGAAATGAGGAACGGATTAACGGCGGCCGGAGCCATCATCCATTATCTGAAAGATACCGAGCATCCGAATCTTCAGCATATTGTTTCCCTGCAACGGATCGACCGGGATGATTTTCTATGGATGGATCGTTTTACGATCCGTAACCTGGAACTGGTGTACGGCAGTCATGAAGGAAATCATACCCTGTTAGGGGTGCTTGATAATACGGTATCCCCGATGGGAGCCCGGTTGCTGAAGCGCTGGATTGTTTTCCCTTTAAAAGATATCCAGAAAATCAATGAACGGCTCGATACCGTTGAATTCCTGATCCGGGAAACCGAACTCCGGAATAAACTTACCCAACCTATCAAACAATGCGGGGATATTGAACGGCTGGTTTCCAAAATCCCGATGAAGAAAATCAATCCGCGTGAAGTGATGCAACTGGCCCGCGGCTTAAAACAGGTGGAAACGATCAAGCAACTTTGTCTGGCCTGCAATAATGAATACCTGAAAAGACTGGGCGATGCCCTGAATCCCTGTCCCTATATTGCGGATAAAATTTTTAAAGAGATCAATGAAAATCCGCCGGCACTGGCCGCCAAGGGCGGAGTCATTGGTGAAGGCGTCCACCCCGAACTCGATGAATTAAGACAGATCGCCTACAGCGGAAAAGAATACCTGACCCGGCTGCAGGTGAAGGAAGCCGAACGCACCGGGATCGCTTCGCTCAAGATCGGTTTTAATAATGTGTTTGGTTATTACCTGGAAGTCACCAATTCGCAGAAAAACAAAGTTCCCCCCGAGTGGATGCGCAAACAGACCCTGGCCAATGCGGAACGGTATATCACGCCGGAATTGAAAGAATATGAGGAAAAGATTACCGGGGCGGAGGAAAAAATATTACGGATTGAGGCTGAATTGTATGAGGCCCTGCTCAATGAATTGTTTGATTACCTGGCACCCGTTCAGACCAATGGTAATCTGCTGGCTATTATGGATTGCCTGGCTTGTCATGCCCACAATGCCATCCAATATCAATATAAAAAGCCAGTACTGCATACCGGCGATGAGTGGATCGTGAAGGAAGGACGGCACCCGGTGATAGAACGTAATCTGCCG
Organism: Chitinophagaceae bacterium; assembly: GCA_035439525.1. Lineage (GTDB taxonomy): Bacteria > Bacteroidota > Bacteroidia > Chitinophagales > Chitinophagaceae > JJ008. Next base: position 4,461 of record DAORKK010000018.1, on the reverse strand, counting down.
GTGGGCGAATCTTATATCAGCAATGATGTGGAGCTGAATAAAAACAACCAGCAGATCATCATCCTTACCGGACCTAATATGAGTGGTAAGTCAGCCTTACTCCGGCAGACCGCCCTGATCACCCTGATGGCTCATACCGGAAGTTTTGTACCGGCTGCCGAAGCCCGTCTGCCCCTGACCGATAAAATATTTACCCGGGTGGGTGCATCCGATAACCTTTCGGGAGGCGAGTCCACATTTATGGTGGAAATGAATGAGACGGCCTCCATCATTAATAATCTCACCTCCCGCAGCCTGATCCTGCTGGATGAGATTGGCCGGGGTACATCGACGTATGATGGTATTTCCATAGCCTGGAGCATTGCGGAGTATTTGCATAATTCCCCGCATCAACCTATTACGCTGTTTGCCACGCACTATCATGAACTCAATGAACTGGAGGAAAAATGCCCCCGGATCAAAAATTTTCATGTCACCAATAAGGAAGTCGGAAACAAGATCATATTCCTCCGGAAACTGGCCCGTGGGGGCAGCACGCACAGTTTTGGTATCCATGTGGCCAAAATGGCAGGTATGCCACCGGCCCTGCTCGACCGGGCCAATGAAATCCTGGGGCAGCTGGAAACCAAACACGTACAGGAAGAAACCGGGGATGCGCTGAAGAAGATCAGTACCCCGAAAATGCAGTTATCCATCTTTGATGCCCATAGCGAAACCTTTGATGAAATCCGCCGGATGCTGGAAGAAACGGATATTAACCGCCTTACTCCTGTAGAAGCTTTATTGAAGTTGCAGGAAATAAAAAATCGCCTGAAATAAACAGTTTACCCACAAGGTTTTAGCATATTTTGTAAAAATATTGCCCATTCAAAAAAATCCTTATTTTTACCCCAAATAACGTAATCATGAAATTGTTGAAACTAACTGCTTTACCCCTGTTCATGGTCGCTTCACTGTTTATGATTTCTTCCTGTGAATCGGACGCTGAACTGAAAAGAACTTCAGATTTTTCCAAAACCGGTATTCCAATGACCGGCGCCCAGGAAACGCCTGCGGTTACTTCTGCTGCGCTGGGTACGTTGGATGTATCCTATACACGTAGCTCAAAGATTCTTACTTACTCTTTTAATTGGTCTGGTTTAACCGGACCTGTAACAGCTGCCCATATTCACGGATTGGCTCCTACCGGTTTTGCAGCAGGGGTCGTTCAGACCTTTTCTACATCCGCTATCACCCGCTGTGCTACAGTCAGCAATACTTCCTGTGGTTCCTACAAAGGATCAATGTTGGTAGATGACGTGGTGGTAAAAGAACAGGACCTGCTGAATGGGGTGTATTATGTAAACCTGCATACGGCTGCATTCCCGGGTGGCGAAATCCGCGGACAAATTCGTTTTCAGTAAACGGCTAACTATATTTAATAAAAAACCGGTCCGTAACAGCGGACCGGTTTTTTTATTTCACTTCAAACCAGAGCGGAGAGGCATCATTCCAATCCCCGTTATAATTTACCAACAGCTCCTCCCCGGCTTTAACGGGCCTTACCGTGGTTATGCTGATAAGCTGATGTTCATAGTCCATTCCATACTCACAATTACTCGCATACGAATGATTATATACCGGTACATACCCCATGGCCATACAGCATTGATCCTTGTTATCGCCCCATTCAAAAATATAATCATGCAGCAGGGTCTGATCCAGCAGTTTCCGTTCCTCCATACTCATGACCACCACGGGTGACACTTCCACCATCACTCCTTCTTCAATATCCTCCGAAGTGTATACACCCCTGCCCCGGGTTTCTGTCGGGGCAATAAACAAAAAAGGCAATATCATATGCTACCGGTTTTTACCAGTACGAAGTACGGCAATATTCAATCCTCAACAAACGGGTAATTTTCACGGCAGATTTGACAGGGCCGTATGCGCCCCCCTTCGTATTTTTGGTCCATGTCACTGGAACTGGAACATCCCACTTTACTGGAACAGTTTGAATCCATCATTCAGACCGAAGACCGGCTGAAGATCCGAGATTTCCTGGATGACCAGAATATCAGTGATGTCGCCTTCCTGGTACATGAATTTCCCGATTTCCAGAGCCAGATCGTGGCCAATATGTCGGTACACCGGGCCGCCAGTGTATTCAAAATCCTGGATCTTTCTATTCAAAAATCAGTGATCCGTGATCTGCCGGCCAATACAACGGCCAACCTGTTGAATGAACTGCCGGCGGATGACCGTACCGATTTCCTGGAAGAACTGCCCAGTAATGTGGTACGTGAACTGATCAAATTACTGGATCCGGATGAGCGGAAAGTAACGCTATCCCTGCTGGGCTATCCCGAAAACAGTATCGGGCGGCTGATGACACCTGATTATGTATATGTTTATCCATGGAATACAATTGAAGAGGTGTTCAGTACGATCCGGAAATTCGGAAAGGACAGTGAAACCATCAATGTGATCTATGTGATCAATGACAAAGGAGAGTTGCTGGATGATATCCGGATCCGTGAATTCATCCTGAATCCACCGGATAAAAAGGTAGCCGAACTGATGGATGAACGTTTTATTGCCCTCCTTCCGGAAAATGACCAGGAAACCGCCGCGGAAGTCTTTAAAATGAATAACCGGGTAGCCCTGCCCGTAGTCAGTAAAAGCAATAAGCTGCTCGGCATTGTAACCATCGATGATATTCTTTGGGTTACCCAGGAAGAGTTCAGCGAGGATATGCAGAAAATGGGGGGTACCGCCGCGTTGAATGAACCTTACCTGGAGATTCCGATTCTGAAGCTCTTCAAAAAAAGGGTCGTATGGCTCGTGGTGCTGTTTTTGGGAGAGCTGCTGACCGCCACGGCCATGGCTTTCTTTGAGGATGAAATTAAAAAAGCCGTTGTACTGGCCTTATTTGTTCCCCTGATTATTTCCAGCGGGGGTAATAGCGGTTCTCAAGCCTCCACCCTGATTATACAGGCCATGGCTATTGGTGAAATCACGATCAAAGATTGGTGGCGGGTTATGCGACGGGAGATCATTTCCGGATTACTCCTGGGCACCGTACTGGGCCTGATCGGTTTCCTGCGGATCTATGCCTGGCATTCCTTTGACCCTGAACTTTATGGAATTTACTGGTGGCAGATCGGGGTAACCGTTTCCGTAACGCTCCTCGGTGTAGTTCTCTGGGGCACCCTTTCCGGTAGTATGCTCCCTCTCTTGCTTAAAAGACTAGGCGCCGACCCTGCCGTCAGTTCTGCCCCCTTTGTGGCCACCCTGGTGGATGTAACCGGTTTGATTATTTATTTTTCGGTGGCCTATGCCATGTTAAGCGGGAGTCTTCTTTAATACGTTAAGTTTTTGACGTCTACAATTAAATTCGCACCTTTACACTTATGCAGGCAGTCAAACGTTTGCATGTTTAGAAATCGATACTATTGACGCAAAAAACCATCAAACTTTATGTGTGGAATCGTTGGCTATACCGGGCCCAGGGAAGCTTATCCCATAATTATCAAAGGACTGAAAAGACTGGAGTACCGCGGTTACGACAGTACCGGAGTAGCCCTGCAAAACGGCGGACTGAATGTATATAAGAAAAAAGGTAAAGTAGCTGAACTGGAGGAAAGTATCATTGGCAAGAATCTTCATTCACATATAGGCATCGGTCATACACGATGGGCCACACATGGTGAGCCAAGTGATCGAAATGCCCATCCGCACCAATCTTCGTCCGGTCAGCTGGCCATGATCCATAACGGGATCATTGAAAATTATAATCAGCTCAAACAGGAACTGATCAACAAAGGCTATACATTTTCCAGCGATACCGATACAGAAGTACTCCTCAACTTTATTGAAGAAATTAAAAAAAACAATGAGTGTTCATTGGAAGAAGCCGTACGGGTTGCCTTGAAAAGGGTTACCGGGGCTTATGTCATACTGCTGATGTCTGCTGATGATCCGGAAACAATTATTGCAGCACGAAAAGGAAGTCCGTTGGTTATAGGTGTGGGAAAAGGAGAACATTTCCTGGGTTCCGATGCCAGTCCGATGCTCGAATACACCAAAGAAGTAGTGTATGTAAATGATTATGAACTGGCGATCGTGAAACCGGATGAACTGGTTTTAAAAAACCTCGGGAATGAGAAACTGACTCCTTATGTGCAGAAACTGGATATTGAACTGGCCGCGATTGAAAAAGGCGGATATGAACATTTCATGCTGAAAGAAATTTTCGAACAACCGCAAACGGTTTATGATTGCCTGCGGGGACGACTGGATGCCAACGAAGGAACCATTACCATGAGCGGAATCCAGCAATATGCCGAACAGATCATGAATGCCAACCGGATCGTGATGGTGGCCTGTGGAACCAGCTGGCACGCCGGACTGGTGGCAGAATATATTTTTGAAGAACTCTGCCGTATAAATGTAGAAGTGGAATATGCTTCTGAATTCAGG
>DAORKK010000017.1:0-36773 GCA_035439525.1 Chitinophagaceae bacterium | reverse complement strand
CAACACGTATATATATGCTATTATACGCTGGGGTTAAAAAATTATAGGACTTGATAGCCCCTGGTTTATGATTATACTTTTTGTATTGTCGTTAGGACAATCCGATTTTTGATTGAACAGAGTTAAAGTGCGCAATTTTGATCAATAGGCCTGTATCAACACATCGGTAGGTATACCCAGCGACTGATGAATCTGACGAATCATCTCCAGTGACAATTTTCTTTTCCGGTTGAGAATCTCACTCGCCCTGCTTTTAAGTCCCACCACCCGGGCCAGGTCATTCTGGGTGTAACCGAGCTGCTCCATACGGAATTTGATAGCTTCAATGGGGTCCGGGTAGTCGATTGGGTAGTGGGTTTGTTCATACTTTTCAATCAGAATACCTAATATCTCCAGTTCGTCCCCATCTTTTGATCCGGGCTTTGCATCAAAAATCTGCTCAAGCCGCGCCAATGCGGCCTGATAGTCTTTTTTTGATTTGATCGGTTTAATGGTCATTCTATGTTAAATTTTCGTAGCGTCGATTTTATCATATTGTCTATGTGTACCTATGAATCGGATCCATACCATTCCATAGCTGTAATTGATCCGGACAATTAACCGGTAGCGATTTCCTTTTACATTAAATACAATTCTGTTGTCTCCGATGATAGACGCCGAGGGATAATCCTGCTTGATATCATTCGGTCCTTTCCAGTTTGATTCTTCCGCTTCCTGGTACCAGGCTTTCAGTTGTTGCTCACAATCCGGATAATGGCTCCAGAAATCCCGCAACGTTTTTTTTGCTATGACCCGCACTGTATGTCAGTTTACAAAGTTAATGAAAAGTTCCCAAAATGGGAAATTTAATGAGTGAATCAGTACCAGGCTGATTCTCAATAACTACCAGTCCACCTCATTCCTCTTCCACAAATCATCAAATGGACTGATCACATTCACTAACTGTTTCTTGCTTACATGCAGGTATCGTTCCGTAGTGCGGATATCGAAATGACCGAGCAGGTCTTTAATATAACGGATATCCGTGCCCTTGTCCAGCAAATGCGTGGCAAAACTATGCCGCAAACTATGAATCCCCACCTCTTTCAGTATTCCGGCCTTGTTCTTTGCATTGCTGAATATCTGCTGGATCGTACGGGTGGGATAGGCCTTGCCGGTCTGGCCCGATTCAAACAGGTATTCTTTTGGGGGCGGTTTTTCCTGCTTAATATACTGTCTTAATATATCCAGCAAGACCGGACTCAGATTCACATACCGGTCTTTCTTTCCCTTCGCATGCCTTACATGGATCTGCATCCGCTCTGCATCGATATCCGCCAGCATCAACCTGGCCACTTCACTGACCCGCAAACCCGAACTATAGGCCGTAAACAACATGGCCTTATGCTTCTTGTTGCTCAACGAATTGAACAACCGCGTAAGCTCTGTTTCATTTAACAACTTCGGCAACTGCAAGGGCTTCTGCGGCCGCGGAATATTCCAGAAGAATTTCTCCCGCTTCAGCACCTGCTCAAAATAAAACTTCAACGCATTGATCCGGCTGTGCAGGGTATTCTCACTCAGCTTCAGTGTTTCATAACAGTATTGCAGATAATCCCGCAATTGCTGCGGCGTATACTCTGCTGCCGGATAATTGCCGATCGCGATCAGGAACACCCGCATTTCGTTCATATAGGTCCTGATCGTGGAAGGACTGTACCCTCTCAATAGCAGTTCCTGTTTCAGATAGGGGAGTACCCCATTATTCACTTCCTGTACCAGACCCGCTTGTACCGGTTGTTTAATTTCCTCAGGAGATATTATTTCCGGTTCTTTCACCGGCAGGAGGTCGGGCTCCTGTGGAAAAGCACCATCAGTTTTCTTTTTCGCTTCCAGGTACTGCAGCAATTCCTGTATTTCCAGCTCCGCTTTTCCTTCCAGGGCAAACCACACTTTATTGTACGCCGCCTTATTCAGCGGCACATACCAGCACTTATGGGTCTGCGTCCAGCGCGCCCCGGCTTTCAATTTCAATAAACCGTTAATAATAGTGGACGGCGAATAATAAATACCGATCCATTCCTGCTCCCGGTGATAGAGCGGCTTCAGTAGGACTTTTTGCATGGATAAAGTTTACCGGAAACTTATCCATACTCCCTGAAACAAAACGGTGTTTTTAACCGGAAAAAATGTTTTTTTTCGGAACGCACTTCGTGCACCTCAGTCACAGCAGCAAAGGCCGGCCGGTAAGATAAATGCCCTGATATTCAGATAAATCGGTGGGAAAATACACAGCCGGTTTACCTGCAACGCATACCAGCCCTTAAGAAAGGAAATGATTGAATTTTAAGGACCAGGTTGGCTAAATAAATATAAATTATTTTCCTGAATCCGGGTCTGACAAGAGAGGTAATTCTGTTAAAAAATTATTGGTTTAACAGGTGTCTGTATGAAGGCAACAAGGGGGAAAATAATACTCTAACGTATTTTATCCAGCAGTCTTTCACGCCCTCCGGCTTCCCATTCCGTTTTCAGGATGCTGAGGATGATACTGTCCCGCCTGCCCCCCTGCACGGTAGGCATATGATTGCGTAAAATGCCCTCTTCCACACAACCAATGGCCTTCATGGCCGCCACACTCGGGGCATTATTGGCATCAGCCCGGAACTCACAACGCTCCAGTCCCCAGGTCTCAAATACATACGAGAGCAAAAGAAACTTGCAATGCCGGTTCAGTCCCGTCCGCTGAAAGTCCTTCCCGTACCAGGTATAACCGAGCTGTGTGGTCAGCCAGGCCTGCTGAATATCATAAAAGCGCGTACTCCCGGCATACCGGCCCGCGAGTTTATCATACACGATAAAAGCATACTCCTTCCGCTCGGCCCGGCTCTTTACCGCTGCCGCCAGGTAATTCCGCAGGTTCTCTTCACCCGCAGCCGAAACCAAACCGTACTTCCAGATCTCAGGTTCATCCAATGAAAAAGGCAGTAAATGATCATAATCATCCGTATTAATAGGACGTAAGAGAACGCGGTCGTTTTCTAAAACAGGAGAGCTGGTGAAAATATCAATAGACATGTTGTATTGTTTAAAAGAACCAAGAAGCCAAGACGCCAAGAACCAAAGAAGCACCAAGATACAAATTTCAAAAAAGCTCCAAACAGCAATATCCAAAACCTCCTAAGGAAACTGGTTGATTATTGGTGCTTTTTTGTTTCTTTTTGTATCAAAACAAAAAGAAAGATGAGAAATCACTAAGCAAACTGTTTCAACCAGACAGTAAGAAACGGGATGCCAGATAATCCCGTATACCAGGCAAATTCAATAAAACGTTCTTAGGATGCCCCTTCTCGCTTCTAGCTTCTGGCTTCTCGCTATCTGATCATTCCGGATAATTAGTAGTTTTGTTTCAATAACCTCCACATGAAAAATTATCTCCTTCTTTCAGTACTAAGCATCCTTTCACTGACTGTTTCCGCCCAACCCACCCGAACCATCTCCCTCCACTACCAAAAAACGGTTGGCAAGCTCAATACCCAATTCAAAACCTGCATCGGCGCCGGACGCGCCAATGAGGGACTGCGGGCCGACTGGCAGGAACAACTGGCGATGGTGAAAAAGGAATGTGGTTTCAACTATATCCGCATGCACGGCCTCCTCACCGACGATATGGCGGTGTACCGCGAAGACCGCAACGGCAACCCGGAATACAATTTTCAATATATCGATGTGCTGTATGATTATATCCTCCGGATCGGGATGAAACCCTTTGTGGAACTGGGCTTTATGCCCTCGGCCCTGGCCAGCGGCGATAAAACGATCTTCTGGTGGAAAGGAAATGTAACCCCGCCAAAGGATTATAAAAAATGGGGCGAACTGATCCGGCAACTGACCCTGCACTTCACCGAAAGATATGGCGCCGCCGAAGTAAAGACCTGGTATTTTGAAGTGTGGAATGAACCTAACCTTACTCCCTGGTTCTGGACTGGTACCCAACAGGACTACTTCACCCTCTACGAATACAGTGCCGCCGCTATTAAATCGGTGAACAAAGACTACCGGGTGGGCGGACCCGCTACCGCCGGTGCGGCCTGGGTGCCCGAAACCATTCAGTACTGCGCGGAGAAAAAGATTCCGCTGGATTTCATCTCCACCCACACTTACGGAGTCAAGCAGGGATTTCTGGACGAATACGGCAATACGGGCACCATCCTCGATAAAAACCCGATGAGCGTGAGCGGCGATATCCTGAACTCACGGAAACAAATAGCCGCTTCTTCCATGCCCGGACTCGAACTGCACTATACCGAATGGAGTTCCTCCTACACACCGTCCGACCCGATCCACGACAGCTACCACGAAGCAGCATATATCCTCGAGAAAATAAAACAAAGCGGTGATGCACCCACTTCCATGTCCTACTGGGTATTCACCGATATCTTTGAAGAAGCCGGCCCGCGCTTCACGCCCTTCCATGGCGGATTCGGCTTGCTGAATACACAGGGGATAAAGAAACCAGCCTACTTCGCCTATACCTGGCTCAATCAACTCGGCGAAACAGCCCTGGCCAATACCGATGCATCATCCATCGCCACAAAGAATAAAAAGGGTGACCTGCAACTACTGTGCTGGGATTTCACCAATACCCACCCCGGCGATAGTGTCAATAACCAATCTTACTATATCCGCGACCTGCCCGCCAAACCCAAGGGCCCATTAAAAATTGAACTGGATGGTATCCCGCCCGGAAATTATCAGCTGGAAATTTACCAGGCCGGCTATAAAGTGAATGATGCGTACAGCAGTTACCTCGCCCTCAACCGTCCGGCACAGCTTACCGCTGCACAAGTGAAAGAAATCAAAAAGAAAAACAACGGCGACCCCATTCTTAAGCAAAGGATCAGTATTGGTGCCAACGGAAAATTCCGGAAGGAACTTGTTTTGAGGGAGAATGATGTCTTTTTGGTTTGTTTGAGAAAGCTAGAGGCTAGAAGCTAGAAGCGAGAAGGGGGCCTCCTGAGAGACTATTGTTGAATATTGTTGTATTACTGCATCATCACACCTCACCCAAAAAACATTTCGTTCGCCCTCTCCCTGCCTGCCGGTAGAGAGGGTACTTTTTTATTAGGATAAAAAGAAAGATGAGAAAACACTAAGCAAACTGTTTCAACCAGACTGTAAGAAACTGGATGCCAGATAATCCTGTATACCAGGCATATTTAATAAAACGTTCTTAGGAGGCCCCCTTCTCGCTTCTAGCTTCTAGCTCCTTGTGATATCCGCTCCCAACGCCCGCAGTCTCCCATCAATATCCTGGTACCCTCTGTCAATCTGCTCAATATTCTGAATCACACTTTTACCTTCCGCACTCAGGGCGGCAATCAAAAGGGCCACACCGGCCCGGATATCCGGCGAACTCATCGTGATGCCGCGGAGTGATTGTTCCCGTTCGAGTCCGATTACCACGGCGCGGTGCGGATCGCAGAGCACGATGCGGGCACCCATATCGATCAGCTTATCGACAAAGAAGAGCCGGCTCTCAAACATCTTCTGGTGAATGAGTACAGAACCACTGGCTTGTATAGCCGTAACCAGCACAATGCTCAGCAGGTCGGGGGTAAATCCCGGCCAGGGATGATCATAGATCGTCATCACCGAACCATCCAGGAAGGTTTGTATCTCGTATTTCTCCTGCGAGGGAATATGGATATCATCGCCCTTGATATTGAGTTGTATCCCCAGTTGCCTGAATTTTTCAGGGATAATACCGAGGTGCTCCACCCCTGCATTTCGGATGGTGATATCACTTTGTGTCATGGCCGCCAGACCGATAAAGGAACCGACTTCGATCATATCGGGCAGCATCCGGTGTTCGGTGCCACCGAGATAAGTCACGCCTTCAATGGTCAGCAGGTTGCTGCCGATCCCGCTGATCTTCGCCCCCATGCGGTTGAGCATCCGGCAGAGCTGCTGGATATAGGGTTCGCAGGCGGCATTATAGATAGTAGTGGTGCCGACGGCCATGGAAGCGGCCATCACGATATTGGCGGTGCCGGTAACGGATGGTTCATCCAGCAACAGGTTGGTGCCTTTCAGGTGCGGGGCTTCTAAATGAAAGAAGCCATCTTCTTCATGATAAATAAATGAGGCGCCGAGTTTTTCAAAACCAATAATATGCGTATCCAGTCTCCGGCGCCCGATCTTATCACCCCCGGGTTTGGGAATAAATGCCCGGCGGTAACGGGCCAGTAGCGGACCGGCCAGCATCACGGAGCCACGTAGACGACCACTTTTCTTTTTATACGCCTCACTATGGAGGTAATCAATATTCACGGCATCGGCCTGGAAAATACAGGTATCCCGCTGTGGCCGTTCGACTTTCACATTCATTTCTCCCAGCAATTCGATCAGCAGGTTCACATCAATGATATCGGGAATATTGCTCACCGTTACTTTTTCCGGCGTCAGCAACACCGCACTGATGATCTGCAAGGCCTCGTTCTTAGCTCCCTGTGGAGTGATCTCGCCGCTGAGTTTTTTGCCGCCTCTGACTTCGAAGGAATACATGGGGTTAGGTTGACAGGTTGATAAGTTAATAGGTTGACGGGTGACAAGGCAGGGCAGTGTCCAGGATTGTGCACTTGTTGAACCGGTTTTATTAAGGGGCAAATTAGAGAAATTCCTTAATAATGAGCCAATATGCCATTTAGTCAATTGAGTTTTCTTAGTAGGATTGATTGTAGGGTTGGAGGGATGCTGATTTACAATTGTTGGTTATTATCACAATGCACCCCTACGGGGTGATATGTGCATCCTGTATCTGTCATTATCTACCAACAATACACCCCTACGGGGTGAAAGGTGGGATTCGTTACCGTGTGATTTTTTCTACCAACAATGCACCCCTAGCGGGGTGAAAAGTGCAATTTGTGCTTTAAGCTGTTGTTGCCAATAAAGCACCACTGGAAGGGTGTGTGGGCAATTGAATTTATTCCAGAGATCACAATACACCCCTAACGGGGTGAAAGGTGGGATTCGTTTCCGTGTGATTTTTTCTACCAACAATGCACCCCTAGCGGGGTGAAAAATGCAATTTGTGCTTTAAGTTGTTGTTGCCAATAAAGCACCACTGGAAGGGTGTGTGGGCAATTTTTATAGTAGGAGATTATAATGCACACATGGAGAAGTGATTGGTTGATTCATAATTAGTGGTATGATAACAAATGTTCAAATTGATGTAAATACACTTGTCTTTTCACCCCGCTAGGGGTGCATTGTTGGTAGCCCAAAGCAACGACGTATACCCCCTCACCCCGTTAGGGGTGTATTGTGATGCTCTATGAAAAGTTATAGCCCAGGTTCTTCATTCAATCCTTCTAAGCACCCAATTGTCGAATCGGCACATTTATCTCCCGGGCACTAAAAAAGGTTGGCCTCGTTTTAAAGACCAACCTTCTAAGAAAATATTTCGTATTAGTAACGTTTCTTCTTGAAGTTTCCGCCTCCGCCACCACTTCCGCCTCTGTTATCTCTTCTTGGTCCGCCGCCACCGCCGCGTTGCTGGAATTTACCGCCGCCGCCGTTATTGCGTTTGCCGTAATTGCCGCGGTTTTCGCGTTCCGGCTGCATCCGGTAGGCTTTTACATAGGGAGTGTTGGTAAAAGTCAGTTGTCCTTGTGTAATGCCGCTCAGTTCGCTCTGGATGGCGTCATCATGTACAATCTCCTTGTGCCAGTTATTATAGGCCAGTTTCATGTAATAAGCGATCGCGTTGGCGAATCCAAGCCGTTTGTCCGGATTCTCTTCTACGAGTGCTTTATCGATAATTCCTTCCAGGTTCTTACCCAGGTGATAGAATTTAGGATTTCGCTTCGGATAGGGCAGGGGATCAGGTCTGGCCTTCAGGGTTTCCCGCGTAGGAATCGGGTAAGGGGATTTCACATCAAGTTTGAAATCCGCAATCAGAAAGAGGTGATCCCAGAGCTTATGCCGGAAATCTTCCACATTCTTCAGGTGGGGGTTCAGAAATCCCATCAGTTCAATGACCGCATAGGCATTGGCCTGGCGGCGATCCGGGTCCTCAATCGTCTGCACATGTTCAATCATCCGCTGCACGTGCCGGCCATATTCCCGCATCGTAAGGTGATTTCTGGTAGTATTATATTCCATGAAAATTTGTTCGGTACCGTCAAAAGTAGGGAATTGCCCTCAAATTTGAAAGAAACAAGACATAAGCTGTTGGAAGTTGGAAGTTGGAAGTTCGAGGTTATCGTGTTAAGGGAAATTGCTTTACAATCAGCAAGCGTACTTTAATGCAACTCAAAAGATGACTGATTACTGGATATTTGTAATGAGTTAATCCAGAACTATTAATCATTGACTTTATTCTGGTATAAGCGGAGTTTTTCTTAAAGTAAAGTTTTTTCGCATATCACGATAACCTCCAACCTCGAACTTCCAACCTCCAACCTTTTATTGTTCTAAGTATGAATCTCTCCTGATTTGTAATCAACAGACCGGAAAAAAAGAAAGGGGCCCCGAACCAAGGCCCCTTTTACAAGCCACCATCCTCTTCCACCTAAGAGGTCATTTAATATAGAGTTGACTGACAGCGGACAACTGGCTGCTCAAATCGGTCAATTTAACCCAGTACATGCCGCTTTGCAGGCTGGCAATCTGCTGGTATGAACTGCCCGATAACACAATGTCCTTGCGGACCACCGTTTGTCCCTGTGCATTGAAAATTTCGAGTTTGTGTTTGCCGCCCTCATCATTATCAAATTTGATACCAACTACACCCGTTGAAGGGTTCGGACTGATAATAAATCTGGGTACTACTGAACTTTTTAACGTTACTTTTCTGACCTCGCTGATCCGGGTGTAACTATTCGCATATACCTGTTTTACCCGGAAGAAAAAATCGCCGCTTTCGTTCTGTTTTGTCGTATACGTAAATTGATACTGATCATTTACAGACGATTCCTTCTGCACGGTGCCTACCGGTACAAAATCTCTGCCATTTCTGCTCATCTCTGTCACATAACGGTAAGAAGCTGAAGCCTCATTGATGCCTTCCCAGGTCAACAATGCTTTATTCTCCGCTACTTTATTCGCTTCAAAATTGCGCAGGTGCAGGGGCAGTACATAACCCGGACAGGTACAATACTGGAAATTGAACCGTACCAGGGCCGAAGTGGCTACTGTACTGTTATAGTTACCGCCGGTACAGGTTACATTGGTAAAGGCGGTGATATCATAAAAATAGGAGATGCTGTCATTCCCATAAAACTGGAACAACGAATCCAGGTTGGTGATCGTCTGGCAAAGCTGCACCGAATTCAACAGGGTATCCCTGGAGATCGCCACAAAGTCAGGCCCCGAACCCAGGTTGCCGTCTGAGGCGCCCAGTCCGTATGGTCCATAATGATGATTGATACTATTGGTCAGTGGTGAACTCAGTCCCGGACCCGTGATCTGATCCGTACGGATATAATAAATATTGGCTACCTGTGATGAGAAGGAATTATTCTCCACACTTACGGAATCCACCACACCGGTAATGGTCACACAAACCCGTAAACAGGTTACCATACCCGCAAAAGGATCTGCCTGCGGTACTTTTATTTCAAGTGTATTGATCCCGGGAGGGGTGTTGATCACGGTGTCATAGACCGTGGTACCAGGCAAAAAGTCATAGGGACAAGGTGTAATCTGGCTGCGGCCAGGCAATGCGTTTAGCAGCTGGAGTAAAACGAAACCAGTAATGAGAAGCGACTTAACGTAGATCTGTTTCATAGGTCGGAGTTTTGGTTTCATAAGAAACGGTACGGGGTAAAATTAGAATTAAGGCTGCTTCTGTGCAATTGGTAATCTACTCTTTTTTGAAACCGGTATTTAATGAATATCAGCCGGGAAACTGCTTGCACTGTCTGTTAAATCAACCGGGTAAAAATGGCCCGGTTTTCGGACCGTTCCGGGAAAAACACTACGTTAACACCCCTGATTTGTTTTCAAAAACAGGCGCGTTGATTTACGTGAGAATCCCCCGGACAGCAACTACCTTTGTGCCCGACTATGCGGATAGCTGTTAACACCCGTTTTTTATTAAGTGATTACCTGGAGGGTTACGGGCATTTTCTGCAGGAAATCTTCAGCCGGCTGGTAAAAGCCCATCCGGAACACGAGTTTATTTTCATTTTTGACCGGCCCTTTGACCAAAAATTTATTTTCGGGAAAAATGTGACTCCCGTTGTGACCGGCCCACCGGCCCGGCATCCGCTGCTCTGGAAATACTGGTATGATTTCAAACTCCCCGCTGTGCTCAAAAAGCATAAGGTGGATGTTTTTTTCTCCCCCGATGGCTTTTGTTCACTCCGGACCGCTGTTCCGCAATGCCTCGTCATACACGATCTGGCCTTTCTTCATTTTCCAAACGGCATTTCAGGCACTCAGTTGCGCTTTTATAAACGCAATACCCCGGATTATATCGCCAAAGCAAAAACACTGATCACCGTATCTGAATTTTCGAAAAAGGATATCATAGAAAATTATCCTGCCGCCTCCGGTAAGATCCGCGTGATTCATAACGGGATCCGCCCTTTATTTCACCCGCGTTCCTATGAAGAAAAGGAGGCGGTGAAACAACAATATACCGGCGGAAAAGAATATTTTCTCTGCACCGGATCCCTGCATCCGCGCAAAAACGGCATGAACCTGCTGAAAGCCTTTTCCCTGTTTAAAAAAAGACAGCAATCGTCCATGAAACTCGTACTGGCCGGACGCCTCGCCTGGAAGTACGAATCGTTTACCGAAAGCCTGAAATCCTATAAATACCGCGACGATGTGATCCTGACCGGCTATCTCCCGGAGGAAGAACTGGCCGCGCTGACTGCTGCTGCCTATGCCCAGGTTTATCCCTCCTTTTTTGAAGGATTCGGTTTACCGGTAGCGGAAGCCATGCAATCCGGTGTGGCGGTGATCACATCCGCCCATTCGGCCATGCAGGAAATTGCCGGGGAAGCCGCGCTGTATGCCGATCCGGCGGATATCCAGGCGATCGCCGACCAATTGAAACGGATCTACAAGGATGAAACCCTGCGGAGTGAACTGATCAGGAAAGGGCTTGATCAGTCTGTAAAATTTAACTGGGATACCGCCGCCGCCCAGTGCTGGAAAGCGATTGAAGAAACCATCGGCTGATTTCGTTTACCTTTGCCCCTTCAAAAAAATATATATGCACAAATCAACGATAACCATCGAAGTAGAAACAGACGATCAGAAAATACCGGCCGGCATCAGCTGGAGTGCCACCGATACCGGGGCGGAAAATGCGCAAAAAGCCAAAGCGATGATGATCGCCTTCTGGGACAGTGCCGAGAAAGCGGCCCTCCGGATTGATCTCTGGACCAAAGACATGATGGTGGATGAAATGGCGGATTTCTTTTACCAGACCCTGATGACCATGGCCGATACCTATGGACGCGCCACCCGCTATACCGACCAGGTAGAGGAAATGAAGACCTTTGCCAAAGGGTTTTATGAAAAATTCAGGGAAAAACAGCTGAAAGAAAATAAAGCCTGATCATCTATTCGTAATTAACTTCTTAACTGAACAACTATGTCTTTAGAACAAAAAATTATGGGCGACCTGAAAGCCGCCATGCTGGCCAAAGATGAAGCGGCCCTTCGCAGTCTCCGCGCTATTAAAGCGGCCATCCTGCTGGCCAAAACAGCAGAAGGCGGTAATGGTGAAATTGCTGAAGAGGAGGAAATCAAACTGTTACAGAAAATGGTCAAGCAACGGAAAGATTCCCTTGAAATCTTCACCCAGCAAAACCGGCCCGAACTGGCAAAGAAAGAAGAAGAGGAAATTGCGGTAATTGAAAAATTCCTGCCAAAACAGCTGTCGGCAGATGAGATAAAAGCGGAACTGGAGAAAATCATCGCCGCTACCGGAGCCAGTTCACCGGCCGATATGGGTAAAGTGATGGGGGCCGCTACCAAACAACTGGCAGGAAAAGCCGATGGCAAAACCATTTCCGCCCTGGTGAAAGAACTGCTTACAAAATAACCGGCTTTTAACAGCTTTCCGGTACCGGGCCGGGGCATTCCAACGTTTCCGCCATATGATGATTGATCTCATTTTTGCCGTATTGATGGTGCTGGCTCTTTTCAAAGGCTTTCAGCGCGGACTCATCGTTGGGTTGTTTTCTTTTGTGGCCCTGCTGGTGGGACTTGCAGCGGCACTCAAACTATCCACCGTGGTGGCCGGCTATCTTGGCGATTCGGTGAATATTTCCGCGGAATGGCTGCCCCTGGTTTCTTTCCTGCTCGTTTTTGTAGTGGTGGTGTTGTTGATTCGTCTGGGTGCCAAAGCTATCGAATCGGCCGTGGAAGTGGTTATGCTGGGCTGGCTCAACAAACTGGGCGGGATGCTTTTATATATGGCGATGTATACACTAGTTTACAGTGTGCTCCTGTTTTATGCGTCAAAAATGGAACTCCTGCAGCCGGATACCATCGAAAAATCAATGACCTACGCGTGGATTCAGCCGTTGGGTCCCAAAGTAATCGGTGTAATCGGTGACCTGCTGCCCTGGTTTAAAGACATGTTTGCCGAACTGACCGCTTTCTTCGAAAAACTGTCCCATAAAGTGCCTCCGGTTAAATAAGTAATTCAACTTTTTTACCGCTTTTTTTCAATACTTTACAGGCAGGTTTCCGGTGATTTTCGACTCTGTTGAATAAAACAGACCCGCAGCCCCTATATTTGTGCAAATCAGGCCTGTTTTCTGCTACAAACACCTGAATTTTACCGCAAAACGTTTATTTTAGCAACCAGAGATAAAGCTCAGATTGACTGCCCATGGATTACGAAATCAAACAAGAAGAAAAGTTTAAGTTCATCGAAGAAGGCAGCGGAGAACCGCTGTTGCTCCTGCATGGGCTTTTCGGGGCGCTCAGCAATTTCAGAAGCCTGATCGAATACTTCCGTCAGTACAATAAAGTGATTGTGCCCATGCTGCCCTTGCTGGATATGGATATCCTGCATACTTCCGTGGGCGGACTGGCCAAATTTGTCAATAAATTCATGGAGACCCGCGACCTCAACGGGGTACACCTGATGGGGAATTCACTCGGTGGTCATGTGGCCCTGGTCCATACCCTGAAGCACCCCGAACGGATCAAATCCCTGATCCTGACCGGCAGTTCAGGGCTCTTTGAAAATGGAATGGGCGACAGTTATCCCAAACGCGGGGATTATGAATACATACGCAAAAAGACCGAACTGACGTTCTATGATCCGAAGACCGCCACAAAGGAACTGGTGGATGAGGTCTACAGTATCACCAATAACCGGTTAAAAGCGATCAAGATCATTGCCCTGGCCAAAAGTGCCATCCGGAATAACCTGGGCGAGGAACTGAACCAGATCAAACAACCCACGTTATTAGTATGGGGGAATAATGATACCATTACTCCGCCTTTTGTCGGCCGGGAGTTCAATAAGCTGATACCGAACAGTGAATTGCATTTTGTCGATAAATGCGGACATGCCCCGATGATGGAAGTGCCGGATGAGTTCAATGCCATCCTGCACAAATTTTTAAAGAAACTGAATGAACCTGCAGCAGTTGCCTGAACAATGCAGTCTTGACAGAACTGCCGCCACCTGTTGCAGCCGTTCTAATAACATATAAAGCCGCTATCCATGTTAACCCGGGAACTCGAATCTCAATCACTCCCTTATTTGCACCTTACCGATAAGGTGTACCAGGCGCTCCAGCTAATGAATGATAATCATGTTACCCACCTGCCCATTGTGGAAGGGGACAAATACTCCGGATTGATCAGTGAAGACGACCTGCTGATGGCGGATAATGACCATGCTGAACTGGGCACACTTCAGCAATCCTTTGCCAATTCCGCCGTAAAAGGGCATGAACATTTCCTGAAAGCCGTTCAGGTTGCCGCCGACAACGGACTAAGTGTGGTGCCTGTGATCAATGAAGAAGGCGAACTGATCAGCACCGTGGCTTACAATGACCTCCTGAAACAAGCTTCTGAATTCATGAGCCTGAATGAACCCGGCGGACTGATCGTACTGGAAGTGGACAGCAACCAGTATTCATTCAATGAAATCAGCAAACTGGTGGAAACCAATGACGCACAGATCACGCAGCTGAATACCAGCAACGACCCGGAAACCGGCATCATGCAGGTCACCATCCGGATCAATAAACCGGAAGTGTCCGACATTATTGCCACCTTCCAGCGGTATGAGTATAATGTGAAATATTTTTTCGGGGAAGAACTGTATACGAACGAATTGAAGAGCAATTACGACAACCTGATGAATTATCTGAAGTTCTGATCCCATTTACCCGTATTTTACAGCATTGAATTCACTTGTATTTTAATGTAGATACAGGAAATCTTTTTTTGAGCAAACTAAAAAAATATTACCCTGCGCTGATCCTGGCATTGCTGATCTGTAATGGTCTCTGTGCTCAGCTGGCCTCCCTGACGGATGTACCGGCCGATACCAGCGTAGCCCCGGCCCCTGCTAAGTACATTATCGGAAACATTGTCATAACCGGCAATAAAAAAACCCGTGACCCGATCATTCTCCGCGAAATTCCGGTTCGTACCGGTGATGCCTACTCGCTTTCCGATCTGGTAAAAAAATTTGAAGATGCCCGGCGCCAGCTCATGAACACGACGCTTTTCCACTCCGTACTGGTGGCGGCCAAAGGCTTTCGCGGGAATGTGATCGATATTGATGTGTCTGTAAAGGAACGATGGTACCTTTTTCCCCTTCCGTATTTTAAACCGGTGGACCGGAACCTGAACCAATGGCTGGTGGAACAAAAAGCCAGTCTCTCCAGGGTGAACTATGGCGCCAAACTGTTGTATAATAATGCAACCGGTAATAATGATAAACTCCGTCTCTGGCTGGTTTCCGGTTATACGAAGCAGTTATCTCTCGGTTATGATCGCCTCTATATTGATAAAGCGATGAAGTGGGGCATGCGGTTCAATTTTGCCATGGGTAAAAACCGTGAACTGAATTACAATACGGTTGATGATAAACAGGTATTCCTGAAAGACAATGACCGTTATGTCCGCAGTTTTGTGAATACCCAGGCCGAACTTACTTACCGCCGCGCCATCAATACCCGGCACAGTATCGGTATCGGTTACACCAGTGAAGAAGTGGAAGACACGATTGTTCAGCTGAATCCTTCTTACTTCAAAGCAGGCCGGAACAGGCTGCGTTTTCCCGAGATTTATTACAACATGACCTATTACAATGTGGACTATATCCCTTACCCTACGAAAGGATATGCGGCCAATATCATGCTCCGGAAAAGCGGCATCAATCGCACCAACAATCTCTGGCAGCTTCAGTTAAAGGGACTGGGAAGCTGGCACCTCTCGCCAAAATCGTTTTTGTCCCTTTCCGCCTTTGCCGGTATTAAAGCCCCGTTTAAACAGCCCTATTTCAACACCCGTTTTCTCGGATACGGGGATGTGTTTATGCAAGGCTATGAGTATTATGTGGTAGACGGCGTGGCCGGCGGATACTTGAAAGCTACGTTTGCCCGGGAATTTCTCAACTTTTCGATCCGTATTCCGAAAAACAAGCGGGGAACTGCCGATATGATTCCCTTCCGGGTTTATGGAAAAGTGTATGGCAACAGCGGCTATGTCCACAATCCGCAGCCCGGTGAAAATGCGCTCAGTAATACACTGCTGCACTCCGCCGGTATCGGTATTGATATCGTTACCTTCTATGACGTGATCCTCCGCTTTGACTATAGCTTCAATCAGTTAGGCCAAAACGGATTATATTTACACAGAAAGTCTATTTTCTAACATGAAGGCAGCGATTTACAGCAGGATATTTGATGCAGAACATAAGGAAGAAGTGCAGCTTTTCTTTGACGAACTGGAACAGCAGCAGATCGAGCCCGTGATCTACCAGCCCTTTTACGAACAGATCAGGACAGATATCCGTATTCCGGCTGAGACCAAGACCTTTCAATTATCCGAAGATCTGACCGACGAAATTGAATTCATCATCAGTCTCGGTGGTGATGGCACCCTGCTTGACACCATTACCCTGGTAAGGGATAAAAAGATCTCCATTATGGGAATCAATTTCGGCCGGCTGGGCTTCCTGGCCAGTATCGGCCGAAATGAAGTAAAATCAGCCGTGAAAGCGATTGCCCGCCGCACCTATGTCAACGACTCCCGTACCCTGATCCATGTGGATGCGGATATGCCGCTTTTTGGCAATATTCCCTATGCCATGAATGAGTTTTCGATCCATAAACAGGATGTGGCTTCCATGATCAAGATCCACACGTATCTCAATGGCGAATTTCTGAACTCATATTGGGCTGATGGCCTGATCGTGGCCACTCCTACCGGTTCTACCGGCTATTCGCTCAGCTGCAACGGTCCCGTGGTCTTCCCGGACTCCGGCAGTTTTGTGATCACACCAGTTGCCCCGCATAACCTCAATGTCCGCCCCATAGTGGTACCCGATACCAATATTATTTCCTTTGAAGTGGAGAGCAGGACCGATAAAATAATCTGTGCCCTTGACTCCCGCCGAGAAATCGTACACAAAAACGTAACGCTCGCAGTTAAAAAAGAAGATTTCAGAATCAACCTGGTCCGTCTCAGCGAGAATAATTTTCTTCAGACGCTTCGTAATAAACTCACCTGGGGACTGGATAAACGCAATTAAACCCGGTCCTGATTATAAGAAATTGCTATTTTTAGCGTTCTATTGAATCCCGTCCTTTTATAGTTATGAAAAAGAAAATACTAGCTTTTGTACTTTCCCTCAGTGTGGTAACCGGTACGGTGAAATCCCAGGATGCCGTTGTGCAGGAAGGTGAATTTGGATTTGGTGCCGGTGCTGCCCATTATTTTGGTGACATCAACACACAGGCCCGGCTCAACAGGGCCAAATTTGCGGCCACAGTTTTTTTCCGCAAAAATTTCGGTAATTATATCGCCGGCCGGGTGGGTCTTTCTTTTGCCCAGCTTGGTTATTCTGATATTTACAATACGCATAGCAAGGTACTGCCTGCCCGCAACCTGAGCTTCAATTCGAAGGTCTGGGAACTGACATTACAGGGTGATTTCAATTTTTTCCGCTTTATGCCCGGGGAGCCCGGCTTTAGTTTTACGCCCTATATCACGTTTGGGGCCGGGGTATTTAATTATGATCCTTATGCCTATCTGCGCGGGGAGAAGATCTATTTACGTCCGCTGGGTACAGAAGGACAGGGCAGTGCACTCTACCCGGACCGCAAACCGTACAGCACCATGGCCCTCTGCATTCCCTTTGGTGGTGGTATCAAGTATGCACTCAACAGCAGGATGAATATCGCTTTTGAAGTCCTGCACCGCTTTACCAATACCGATTACCTCGATGATGTAAGTAAGACCTATGTCAGCGCCGCCACTTTCCCCAACAATCCCGATGGCAGTCCCTCCGATGCCGCATTACTGAGCGACCGTTCCTGGGAGCTGGGCACCCCTATTGGAACCGATGGGATGCAAAGAGGCAACAGTCGCCAGCGGGATCAGTTTGTAACGGCCATGTTTCACCTCACTTTTAACCTGCAGTCGTATAAGTGTCCGACTTCATCGGGGTACTAGAAAGGGTGTCGGGTGTCAGCTGTCGGGTGTCAGGAAACAGCCCCAACTAAGGTGCCTGAGGCTAAAAAAACCGGTTTTCCTCGTTTTACGGCCATTCCTCGTACTTCGTACTTCTTACTTCGTACTTACTTCTTTAGGTCTTTTACCTTTAAAAAAGGAGGGAATCCCAAAAATTGACGGTACCTTCGTGCCCCCGTTTAATGGGGATTTTTTTATGTCTGCCTTACTCGAAAAAATAGATAAAAGCCGCCTGCCCCGGCATATTGCCATCATTATGGATGGAAATGGCCGGTGGGCGAAGGAGAAGGGAGAAGACCGCCTGTTTGGCCATTTTCATGGTGTGGAAAGTGTGCGGAATATTGTGGAAGGTGCGGCCGAACTGGGGGTGGAATACCTGACCCTTTATGCATTTTCCACCGAAAACTGGGACCGCCCGGAATATGAAGTGAGCGGCCTGATGGAACTGCTGGTCAGTACCATACGTAAGGAAGTGGAAAGCCTGAATAAGAACAATATCCGGCTGCATGTGATAGGCGATATGAGTATGTTGCCCGATTATGCCCGGACAGAACTCAATGAGGCGCTTGATATTACCCGGCCCAATACCGGACTTAACCTGGTCATGGCCCTCAGTTACAGTGGCCGTTGGGAACTGTTGAATGCGGTGAAAAATATAGCGCATGAAGTGAAGCAAGGCAAACTCAGTGTGGAGGAGATCAGCCAGGATACCCTGCAGCATTTTCTCTGTACCAGCGAGTTTCCGGATCCCGAATTAATGATCCGTACAAGCGGGGAATTCCGGATCAGCAATTTCCTGCTTTACCAGCTGGCTTATGCTGAATTGTATTTCACGAATGTGCGCTGGCCCGATTTCAGGAAAGAAAACCTGTATGAGGCCATCCTGGACTACCAGAACCGGGAAAGAAGGTTTGGAAAAACCAGTGATCAGCTCGATGAAACAAAGGCCCCGGCCTGAGGGAAGACTGGCTTTCTTTTAACAAAGACTTTCGATTTTAACCGTTAATTTGCCGCCGGTTCAAGAAGGCGGTATTTTTATAAATCGCGGAAAATAAACTAATTAAACTCCCTTATACCGGGACTGAGACCAGAACAATAACACATGCAACGATTTTTACAACGGTTCGGCATCATAGTACTGTTAGCGGTTCTTACGGGTTTCGCTGCAAACGCACAGGAAACACCGGATACCACCAACCCCACTTCTGTGGATCCTAAACTTCTTGATTGGACCACGGCACGTATTGCCAAAGAATACACCATCGGTGGCGTTAACATCACCGGTATCCGCTATCTCGATACGTCCATTGTCTACTCCATCGCGAATATTCAGCCCGGTGACAAATTTGTACATCCCGGTGCGGAAATTTTTGGAAAAGCCATTACTAACCTCTGGCGACAGAAACTTTTCGCCAACGTTCAGATCTTAGTGACGCGGATTGAAGACGATAAAGTGTGGATCGAAATCGCTGTGCAGGAACGTCCGCGACTGGGTAATTATAAATTCTACGGGGTAAAAAAATCGGAAGAGGAAGATATCCTTGGCAAAGTCACCCTGACCAAACAAACCATCATTACCGAAAATATCCGCCGCGAACTGAATGAAAAAGTGACCAAGCATTTTGCGGATAAAGGTTTCCGCAATGTAAAGGTCCGTATCGAGGAAAAACCGGACACCACTTATATCAACTCAAATATCCTCAATATCTACGTGGATAAAGGCGATAAAGTAAGGATCGGGTCCATTGGTTTCTATGGCAATGACAATATTGATGACCTGAAACTGAAAAAGCAGTTGAAGGGAACCAAAGAAATGTCCCGCTTTACTTTCTATCCTGATAAATCGGTCAGTCCATACGGGGAAAACAAACCCTTCGCTTTTAATCAGTATATGCGTGACTGGGGCTTTCTCTCCATCAGTAAAACAAAGGCCCTGCTCGATCCCTATTTCCGTTTTAAACTGCTGAGCAACGCCAAATTTGACGAAAAGAAATATGAAGAAGACAAGGATAATATCCTTGATTACTATAACTCCATGGGATATCGTGATGCCCAGATCATAGCCGATACCCAGTACAGAACAGCAGCCGGCAACCTGAATGTGGACCTGAAAGTAAAAGAAGGCCGCCGCTATTATTTCGGGAATATCGTCTGGAAAGGAAATTCAAAATATACCGACTCCTTACTGACTGTTATCCTCGGGATCAATAAAGGCGATATCTATAACGTGGCGATCCTGAATAAGCGACTGGGTAAAGAAGCTGCCCAGGAAGGCGGGGATATCAGCGGGCTGTACATGGATGACGGTTACCTCTTCTTCCGTGCCGAGCCGATTGAAACAGCGGTATACAATGACACCATCGATTACGAGATCCGTATCATGGAAGGTCCCCAGGCCCGTATCAAAAATGTTACCATTGCCGGTAATGATAAAACAAAAGACTATGTGATCCGTCGTGAACTGCGCACCGTTCCTGGTGAACTGTTCAGCCGCTCCGACCTGATCCGTTCCCAGCGTGAGCTGGCCAACCTGCAATATTTCAACCAGGAAACCATCAATCCAGGCGTTGTACCCAATGCCGATGATGGTACCGTGGATATCAACTGGAAACTCGAAGAGAAATCTTCAGACCAGCTGGAACTTTCTGCCGGTTGGGGTGGTGGTATCGGACTGACCGGTACATTGGGAGTTACCTTCAACAACTTCTCCATCCGCAATATCTGGAAGAAATCCGCCTGGGATCCGCTTCCAACAGGAGATGGTCAGAAGTTAAGTCTCCGTTTACAATCCAACGGTCGCGCCTATCGCTCCTATAGTGCTTCCTTCACGGAACCCTGGCTGGGCGGTAAGAAAAGAAATTCACTGACCCTCGGATTCAATAACAGTAAATATTCCAGTGCCTATAATCCGTATACCGGAACCATCGACCGTGCTAAATCAGATACGGTTTTCCTGAAGACCACCGGTATCTCTTTATCGCTGGGTAAGCAGCTGAAATGGCCCGATGACTTCTTTACCCTTGTGTATACCTTAAATTATACCCGGTATAAGCGTCAGAACTATGGCATCTTCCAGGGCGCCAGTCCAACCGGGGTATCGGATAACCTGAGCTTCAAGATCGCCTTACAGCGTTCTTCCGTGTTCAACCCGATCTTCCCGACCAGTGGTTCCAATTTCCTGGCGAGCTTACAGTTCACCCCACCGTATTCATTATTCAACCCGGATATTGTTACTTCAGTGGATCCCTATAAAACCCCTGAGTATCACAAATGGCGTTTTAATGCAGAATGGTATGTGCCGATCGGAAAGCCAATGGGTGCTGAAAAGAACCGCCAGTTTGTAATGAAGATTGCTGCGAAATATGGGTTTATGGGCCGTTACAACAAGAAACTGGAATACTCTCCGTTCGAACGTTTCCAGGTGGGTGATGCGGGCCTGACCAATAACTTCGGGTTACTCGGTTACGATATCATCGCGCACCGTGGTTACCCGGTGTATGAGTCCTCTGATCCTACAGTGAACCCTGATCAGCAGAACGCCAGCCAGTTCTTTACCATCTTTAATAAATATCAGCTCGAAATGCGTTTCCCGCTCGTGACCAACCCGAGCAGTACCATTTATGCGCTGACCTTCTTTGAAGCGGCCAATGGCTGGTACAACTATAAAGATTATAACCCCTTCCGTTTACGCAGAAGCGTGGGTGTAGGTATGCGTTTCTTCCTGCCGATGTTCGGTTTACTTGGATTTGACTATGGCGTGGGACTGGATCGTATCCAGCCGGGTCAGACCGGTCTGAAAGGCGCATCCCGCTTTACCTTTATGCTGGGCTTTGAGCCGGAATAAATTGTTTAACCACAAATTCCTCTATATGAAAAAGATACTTCTTCTTGCCTGTATGCTGGGACTGGGCTTTGCCGGTATTTCTCAGAAATATGCGATCATCGACACCCGCTACATACTGGACAAGATGCCGGAGTATAAAGAGGCCCAGAAACAACTGGACAATATTGCGGCCGGCTGGCAGAAGGAAATCGACGCTAAACAGGCCGAACTGGACAAAATGTACAAGGATTATGATGCCGAGCAGGTGATGCTGACCGAAGAACTCCGGAAAAAAAGGGAGGATCAGCTCTTTAATAAGGAAAAAGACCTCCGGGATCTGCAGCGCAAACGCTTTGGTTTTGAGGGAGATCTGTTCAAAAAACGCCAGGAACTGATCAAACCCATTCAGGATAAAGTGTACAACGCCGTTCAGAAAATGGCAGTGAGCCGGGGCTATGATTTTGTACTGGATAAAAGTGAAGGAATTACCATTATATTTGCCGACCCCAAACTGGACAAGAGCGAGGATGTACTGAAGGACCTGGGGGTAAAGTAAATGTTAAAGAAAGTTAAGGCGCAACTAACTGCCTTTTTTTAGTATCATATAAAGCATAACAAAAAAATCGAGATGAAAAAGATCCTTTCAGTCATTGCTATCGTGGGTTTGCTGGCATTCTCAGGTACCGCTAATGCACAAATTAAAATCGGCTATATCAAAATTGATGATGTGGTAAGCCTGTTTCCTGAAACGGCTAAAATTGACTCTGTTCTTGAGCGCTATCAGTCCGATTCACTGAATCCTGAATATGCCTCTATTGTAACCAACTATCAGTTCAATGATAGTCTTTACCGTGACTCTTTGCATACACCTAAGGCCGTACGTGATGAGATTGCCAAGAAACTGCCTACATTGATCTACCAGATCCAGAACTGGCAGCAAATTGTAAACCAGGCCCTGGAAGCCAAGCAAAATGAAATCCTGTCCCCGCTTTACCGCAAAGCTTATGATGCTATCAAAGTGGTGGCTAAGGAAAAAGGATACACCCATGTGTTAAGCAAAGAAGCCTTCCTGGTTGCCCCGGATGGTGATGATATGCTGGCGCTGGTGGCTGCCAAGCTGAAACTGAAAATTCCTCCGACAGCCCCTAAATAAGGGTTGAATAAAATACTGAAAGCCGTCCCGGTATCCGTGACGGCTTTTTTTTTGCCTGCGGCAAAAAGGGGTAGCCACGAAAGCACACGAATACACACGAAAGAATACAGAAAGGCAGGCCACGGACCTGCCTTTGCCGGCAGGCAGGTCACACGGATTTGCACGGATTTTTGTTTACAAATGATTAGACAACTCCTTATAATAGGGAAAGTTAATCCGTGCAAATCCGTGTGATCCGTGGCCTTGTATTTTTCGTGAGTTTTCGTGTGATTTAGTGGCCCCCAAAATAACCGCGTAGCGGTTATTCCTTCCCGCCCTTCCTTTCTTCCCGGCAATCATTTTTTTGCCGCAGGCAAAAAGGGTTAGCCGCGAATGACACAAAAGGGACACGAAAAATACAAGGATTTGCCTTTGGCAAAAAGGAGCCACGGATAACACTGATAAACACGGATTAAGTTATTTCTCTCAGGAGGTGTATTGACTACTAACTACTAACTGCTAACTACTAACTTTGTCCCATGTCTCAACGCAATCCTATTGGGGTTTTTGATTCTGGCTATGGTGGGCTGACTGTATTAAAGGAAATTGTACATCAGTTACCGCAATACGACTATCTCTATCTCGGCGACAGCGCCCGTTCGCCCTATGGGAACCGGTCCTTTGATACGGTATACCAATACACGCTTCAGTGCGTGAAATGGTTTTTTGATCAGGGTTGCTCCCTCGTGATCCTGGCCTGCAATACGGCATCCGCAAAAGCCCTTCGTACCATTCAGCAGCATGACCTGCCCAAACTGGCACCTGATAACCGGGTGCTGGGAGTGATTCGTCCGACAGCGGAGATTATCGGACAGTTTTCCGAAACGGGTAAAGTGGGTGTACTCGCCACAAATGGTACCGTGGCTTCTGAATCCTACCCGATGGAGATTGGAAAATTCTTCCCTGAACTGACGGTGATCCAGGAAGCCTGTCCTATGTGGGTGCCCCTGGTAGAGAACAATGAGCAGCAGAGTAAAGGCGCTGAATATTTTGTAAAGAAGAACCTGGAAAACATATTTGAAAAAGGAGAAGATATTGATGTGATCCTGCTGGCCTGTACCCATTATCCCTTATTGAAAGAGACGATTGAAGAATACCTGCCGGTCGGGGTTAAACTCCTTTCACAAGGAGAGATTGTGGCCGAAAGCCTGGCTGATTACCTGCAACGGCACCCGGAAATCGAAGGCCGCTGCAGCAAAGAAGGCCGCCGTAGTTTCTATACCACCGATTCCACCACCGATTTCGACCAGCATGCCACGGTTTTCTTTGGACAGGAAGTACAGTCAAAACATGTGGATCTGGATGCCGCAGTAAGATGAAAATCAATTAATTATAGACTCATTTATCACTTTGATTTTCATAGAACGCCCGGCCGGTACCGGGTAAAATAATCCGGCTTCTTTTCCTATTCTGCTTCCCAACCCTTACCTTTGCCGTCCTTTCACGAACAGTGGGTGTGGTGACCCGTTGTCGAAATGAAACCAGGGCCGTTCTCCCGGTCCATATTTCAACGATCTCCCGAGTAACAGCAACGGAGAATAAAAGTGAAAAAGCGAAATAATTATGAAACGTACATTCCAACCTCATCGTAAGCGTCGTAAGTCGGTCCATGGTTTCCGTAAACGTATGGAAACTGCCAATGGCCGTAAAGTATTAGCCAGCCGTCGTGCCAAAGGCCGTAAGAAGCTGACTGTTTCTGATGAGCGTAAGCTGAAGTAAAAAGGTTCCCCGTTGATTCAACGGCGGTTTCGATAATTTTACAGGGCTGTATCTTTATGGGTACAGCCCTTTTTTTATACCGTGGCAAAACAATTCACCCTTGGCAGGCAGGAACGGCTGAAAAGCCGGAAATCCATTGATCAGTTGTTCAGTGACGGGCAACGCTTTTCCCAACCACCCATCCGGATCTTATTTCGTAAGACTAGCGGTACCGGTTTAAAGTTTGGCGTGGCGGTGAGTAGTAAACTCTTCAAAAAAGCGGTGGACCGCAACCGGGTCAAACGGGTAGTACGGGAAGCCTGGCGCTTACAGAAAAATGAATTCGAAAAGCAATTAATGGAGAAAGGGCAGGGATTAGATGTGTTTTTTATTTATACGGATAAAGAACTACCCGTATCTGCCGTTATCAGCAAGGCCACCGGTCTTATTATTCGTAAATTAAATGAACGGGTCAATGGGTAAGGAATTCATACAGGTGCTGGGGCGAATCCTGAGTATTCCCTTCCTGATAGTGATCAAAATCTATCAATGGGTCATCTCTCCCTGGCTGGGTCCCAAATGCCGTTTTACGCCCACCTGTTCCCATTATGCGGCAGAAGCCCTGAAAAAGCATGGACTCTTTAAAGGGTTCTGGTTATCCGTCAGACGAATCAGCCGTTGTCACCCCTGGGGCGGAAGCGGATATGATCCCGTTCCGTGATTAAGGTTGCATTAACGTATCATTCATAAATGGTCACTGATTATTCAGTACCTTGCTGTTTAAAGTGTGTGAATTGATATCTGTTTCCATCATAGAAGATGATCAGAGCTACCGTGAAGGGCTTGAGGATTTCATCAATGCCTCTGGTGAATTCAGGGTACTGAACAGTTATCCCTCTGCTGAAACGGCTTACCCCCATATCATCGAACATCCGCCGGCCATTGCGATTGTGGACATTAAATTACCCGGTGCCAGTGGTGTGGATCTGATTTACCGGATAAAAAAAATGCGACCGGGAATCCAGTGCATGGTTTGTTCCTTTTACGATGACAATGAATTTATTTTTAATGCACTCCGTAATGGAGCCAGTGGTTACCTGCTGAAAGATTCGCTGGCCCACGAGATTATTGAATCACTGAGAGAATTATATGGCGGCGGCGCCCCGATGAGCCGCTATATTGCCCGCAAAGTAATTTCCGTATTCCAGGAAAAACCGGAAGTCCCGAATTTATCCGAACTCACCGAAAGAGAAAATGAAATTCTTAAACTGATTGCTACGGGCGTAGCTATTAAAGAAGCAGCGGCTGAACTGCATTTAAGTGCGCACACGGTGACTAAACACCTGAAGAATATCTACACCAAACTTCACGTCAACAACCGGATTGAGGCGGTGAATAAGCTCAACCAGCGATAAGTAAAGTACGAAGTACGGCCGAACTGTTTGTTTCAAGCTTGTAATAGGGTTGTTCTGTTAAAAATTTCCTGGTCTTTAAAACACTTTTCTCTTTCAGTACGTACATCATGTGTATTGTTGTATTCTTTAATTCAACCCCTTCGGGGTTGGAAGGGTCATTATGTGCCCTTACCCCGGGTTTCACCCGGGGCTATTAAAAGTTTAAGCCCTTCGGGCTATTTACCCTGATTGCCGGTGTTATTCATTGAATTCGAAAAGGTACCATTAGGAAATTGCACAATTGAGTGTATTCATTTCGCCCAGGCAAGAAAAGGATTACCATCCAGTCAATCAGCTCCGGAAGTTTTCCATGAATATATTTAGCAACCGGTCATAGAAATGTTCATTTTGCCTTAGCCCGAAAGGAAGATATTGCCCCTAATCATTCTGGTTGTTTTTGTTTGTATCCATTTTCGATGCGCTCATCCCCGAAGGGTTAATCCTGCCAAGGCAATCAACACGGGGAGTATTAAAAAGAATCCATTCAGGAACTGGTTATAGCAATATTTATTACTCCTAACCCCGGAGACTTGATATCGTCCCGGCAATCAAAAAAGGATTTTTTGAAGATATTCCATGGGTGTAGCTTATTGATCATGTTTGCAGCTCCTAACCCCGAATGGGGTTGAACTTTTAATAGCCCCCGGTGAAACCGGGGGTTCGTCAATTATTAAGCGCCCTCCAACCCCGAAGGGGTTGAACTAAAAAAAAGCCGGCCCTAACAGAGCCAGCTTTTCAATTATCTAACAAGTACTCCGGCGAACCTTCGTACCTCGTACTTCGTACTTCGTACTTGCTTCTCGTACTTATTTCCCGAATCTTTCCGCTACCTTACTCCAGTTCACCACATTCCAGAATGCACCCAGGTACTCTGCTCTTCTGTTCTGGTACTTCAGGTAATACGCATGTTCCCATACATCCACACCCAGGATCGGGGTGCCTTTTACTTCAGCCACATCCATCAGGGGGTTATCCTGGTTGGGGGTGGAACTGATTTCCAGCTTGCCGTCTTTTACCAGCAACCAGGCCCAGCCACTGCCAAAACGGGTCATACCGGCATTGGCGAATTTTTCTTTGAACGCATCAAATGAACCAAAGGCGGCATCAATAGCTTCCGCCAGTTTTCCAGTCGGGGCACCACCGGCATTCGGCGCCAGGCTTTCCCAGAAAAAGGTATGATTCCAGTGACCTCCACCGTTGTTGCGTACAGCCGGAGAAATGGTACCTGCCACGGCAACCAGTTCTTCCAGTGATTTACTCTCGTTAGGAGTGCCGGCCACGGCTTTATTCAGGTTATCTACATAGGCCTGGTGGTGTTTTCCATGATGGATCTGCATGGTCAGGGTATCGATATGCGGTTCCAGTGCATCATGTGCATAAGGAAGAGGTGCTAAAGTAAATGCCATAATAATATAGATTTAATTGTGATTGATTCAATGTTGTTTAAACGAATAACAAAATTAAGCCCTGCGGGTTTACCAAGCAGGGTTGTGTATTAATTGTTTCTGATTTCGGAAACCGGGCATTACCGCCTGCTTTTGAAGAAATCCTTCATCAGCTGGGCACATTCCTCCTTTAAAACCCCATGCACCAGCTCGGTCTTTGGATGAAAGGGCCAGTTGGCACCTGCTGTTTTTTTATACCCGTTCTTCTCGTCCTCTGCGCCGTACACCACCCGTCCGATCTTGCTCCAGTAAGCCGCCCCGGCACACATGGAACAGGGCTCCACGGTTACAAACAGGGTGGCATCGGGCAGGTACTTGCTGCCCAGTGAATTAAATGCGGCGGTCAATGCGATCATTTCAGCATGGGCCGTGGGGTCATTCAGCCGCTCGGTCATATTATGACCCCGGGCCACAATAGTATTATTCATCACCACCACCGCCCCGATCGGGATTTCTTCATCATCATAGGCGATCCGCGCTTCCTTGAGCGCCTGCATCATATAATATTCATCGGTCATGTTATAAGCTAAGCTATCTCTATTTGGTATAACTTGGGATAAAATTAGCACGAATGACCAATATATCCCGCTTGCAGGATATGCGCCACTATTTTGACAGCGGAACCACCCGCACTTATGCATTCCGGAAACAACAACTGCTGGCATTTAAAGCCTGTATCAAAAAGTATGAACCTGAAATTTATACAGCGCTCTATGCCGACCTGAAAAAAGTACCGGAGGAAAGCTGGTTCACCGAAAACGGACTGCTGATGCAGGAGATCAATCATACCCTGTCTCACCTGGAGGAGTGGATGCAGCCGGTACGCACCCGTACCAACCTGGTAAACCTGCCTTCATCCAGCCGCCTGTATCCTTCACCCCTCGGCGTGGTGCTGATCATCGGTCCCTGGAATTTTCCCTTACAATTATTATTAATTCCCGCAATAGGCGCTATTGCGGCCGGCAATTGTGTGGTATTGAAACCCAGTGAATATGCCCCGGCCACCGCGACCCTGATTGAAAAAATGATAAGGGAAACATTTGATGAAAAACTGGTGCAGGTTGTCGCGGGTGATGGTGCTGAAGTAGTACCGGCCATGATGAATAACTTCCGGTTTGACCATGTGTTTTATACTGGCAGTATTCCTGTTGGGAAAGCGATCTATCAGCTCGCGGCAAAAGACCTGGTACCTGTAACCCTGGAACTGGGTGGTAAGGATCCCTGTGTGGTGGAAGCCGATGCCAACCTGGAAGTAGCCGCCCGGCGGATTACTTTAGGTAAATATTCCAATGCCGGTCAAATGTGCGTATCACCCGATTACCTGCTGGTACACGCTGGTGTCAAAGACCGGCTGATGGAATTGATGAAAAAATATATCGTGCAGTTTTTCGGAGAGAACCCGGAAGCTACTTACGGTTACAACAAGATCATCAACCTGAAAAATTTTGATCGCCTGACCCGGTACCTTAGCGATGGAAAAATAATAACCGGGGGGCAGTATAACCGCGAAAGTTTATTTATCGCTCCCACGATACTGGAGGATGTAAGCCCGGATGCCCCGGTCATGCAGGAAGAAATCTTCGGCCCCATCCTGCCGGTCTTTACATTCAGTGAACCCGGAGAAGCTCTGGCCATGATCCGACGCCATCCCAATCCGCTTTCCTTTTATATTTTTACCAGTAGCAGCAAAAGGGAAAAAGACTGGATTGAACAGGTGCAGTTCGGCTCCGGTTGCGTAAATAATACCGCCATGCAGTTTACCAATCACCACCTGCCTTTTGGCGGGGTTGGACAAAGCGGTATTGGCGCTTATCACGGAAGGGATAGTTTTGATGTGTTTACTCATTATAAGTCCGTTATGAAAACACCGGCCTGGTTTGATCCGGCCCTGAAGTATCCACCATTGAAAGGGAAAATGAAATTGCTCAAATTCTTTATTAAATAAGCCGGATGAAAAAACTAAAACGGTTCGGGCTTGTTCTCTTATTCCTCATTGCCTCGTTTGCGGTATATGTGGAAATTGTAAACCGTAATTCAGTTAACATGACCTATCGCCAGAAAATACTCAAAGCTGTCTACCCGGCCTTTATGTGGATCACCCGGGTGACCGGTACCAATTCCGCGAAACTTGCTAATAAAGATAAAGTCCCTCCCGTGCCGTTCTCAACCTTACAGGTAAAGCTGAATAACGGGGACAGCCTCGACTTCTCCACGCTGCAGGGCCGGAAAGTCCTCCTGGTTAATACCGCCAGTGATTGTGGCTACACGCATCAGTACGAAGACCTGCAGGCCCTTTCTGTTGCGTATGGACAAAAGCTGCTGGTCATTGGTTTTCCGGCCAATGATTTTAAAGAACAGGAAAAAGGAACCGATGAAGAGATCGGGGCTTTTTGTAAAAAAAATTACGGGGTTACTTTTCCATTAGCACAAAAAGCCGTGGTGATAAAATCAGCCGCCCAGCATCCGGTCTTTCAATGGCTCAGCGATTCCGCAAAAAACGGGTGGAACAGCAAGGCTCCCAGCTGGAATTTTTCCAAATACCTGGTGAATGAGAAAGGGATATTGACCCATTATTTCGATCCTTCTGTATCACCAGCAAGCGAGGAAGTAAAAGCCGCCATCAACGAATAAAACCAACGACTATGTTCACCAAAGCCGATATTGAAAAATACTTCGACGGGGAAAAAGAAGAAAGCCGGGTCTTCCTTTTACTGGGGATCCTTGCCCTGCTTACTGCCCTGCTGTCGGTCCTGTTTGGCGACGGCCGTTTTTATACGGGTGCCGCCATACCATTGGCGGTTATCGGTCTTTTACTCGCCGTGGTCGGTTTTACGATTTATAAAAGAAGTGACAGCGATCGGATCCGTAACGTATATGCTTATGACATGAATCCCGCTGAACTGAAAGAGAAAGAAATCCCCCGCATGAAGACCGTGATGCGCAATTTTATCATCTACCGCTATACCGAAATCATACTTGCTCTCCTGGGCATCGGACTCTACATTTATTTTATCCGCGATTTCAACAACGATTTCTGGCGCGGATTCGGACTGGCCCTGGCCGTGATGGCACTGATCGCTTTAATTGCTGATTTTTTTGCAGAACAAAGAGGAAAGAAATACATCAGGGGATTGGAAGAATTTTGTAAAAAAACGAAGTAAGAAGAAAGTACGAGGTACGAAGTACGAAGGTTCGCCGGAGTACTTGTTGTAATATTGAAAAGCGGGCTCAAATTTGGGCCGGCTTTTTTTTAGTTCAAACCTTTGGGGTTGAACTAAAAATAAAAAGTACTAGAAGCCAGAAGCATGATAGGAATGCTATAAAACGAGATGCAGATCGTTTTATAAGTATCAATTCTCAGGAGGGGCTGTTTCCTGACATCCGACAACTGACATCCGACAACAGATTCAGTGATAGCAGTGAGATACGAGATGTCAGGTGCTCAGCGAGAAGACACTTAAAGAAACAACTGCACAAACCCCCACACAAACGGTGTCGCCAGCAACAATGAATCAAAGCGGTCCAGGAAGCCCCCGTGACCCGGCATCAGTGAACCACTGTCTTTTACCCCTGCCATCCGTTTCAGTTTGGATTCAAGCAGGTCGCCAACCGTACCAATGATTGCGGCCACGGCTGCCAGCAGGGTCCACCAGGTAAAGGACTGATCAAAGACAACTGCTTTATCAAAATGTGCCGCCAGCCAGCCGATCACCAGGGCAGCTAATATAATTCCACCAACCGTTCCTTCCCAGGTCTTCTTCGGGGATATTTTTGATAGGGGGGTACGTCCGATCAATGAACCAACGATATAGGCCATCGTATCATTGACCCACATGGTACCGATGGCTACCAACGGAAAATAAATGGCATAACCCCGTTGATTGATCAGCTCCGGGTTATTGGTTTCCACCCCGTATAACTGCATCATCATTCCCCAGCTCATCGAAATATAAAAGATACCTAACAGGGCCGATCCAAATGCATTCAGGTGCAAGGGCCCCTGTTTGAAAATACCGGTAACCGTAAGAATAAAACCCGCAACAGATACGGTCATGGAGAAATTATCGCGGAGTGAATAGTTGCCGAGCTGAAACATATCCCCGCAGAACCAGAGCATCAGTCCGTACCCCAGCAACATAAAGCCGAGTTTGGTATAAATGTGAAAGGTGGCCTGGTAGTTTTTTTCCGTGAGTTGGAAATATTCCCACCAGCAACCGAAATGGATCACCGAAAATAAAAGGAAAAAACTCCAGTGGTTCAGCAGCAGCCCGGTCATCATGACGGCTACAAATACAAGTGCGGTAAGCGCCCTTGTATTAAATGTCTTCCAGTTAAATGCCATATACTAAAGTTAATTCATTACTGCCGGTTGTCCACCGGAGCAGTGTCTTCTTCAAATACTTCCTGGTAACGGGTTTTGGAATGTTTGATCATCCAGTTTACGGCCAGTCCCACCAGGATGAAACTGAAGGCTGCGGTCAATGCAATTGAAGACATCTTCACGGTATTCTCTTCATTGATCAGCCGGGGATTAAAGTACGCCAGGGTGATCAGCAGTGCATCGTAGACAAAGTGAGCGAGAATAGCGGTCCATAAGCTGCCACTGTACCAATAGATCACACCAAGCAGAATGCCCAGTACAAAACGGGGGAAGAAGCCATAGAACTGAAGGTGCATGGCGGAAAAAAGAAAGGCGGTAATGATGATACCCGGCCAGGCCCGCTTGAATAATCTGATAAACAATCGCTGGGCTACGCCACGGAATAATAATTCTTCACCAACGGCCGCCAGTCCGGCTATGCAGATTATATTCAGGAAAAGATCCTGGAGTGTACGGCGGGAGAGCAGGGCCATCACGGTTTTGTTAGCCCCGTTTTCTTTTTCTTTCATCCATTGCTCCACAGCCCCGGGAAACTGAATGCCCCGGTTCATTTCACCCAGCCACTGTACAAAAGGGATGGCCAGTATCATTACCAGCATCCCGATGATCCAGTACGATTCGCCATGTGGCTGACGAAGACCCAGGTATTTTTTGCTGTTGTTGCTGAAGAACCAGGCACAAAGTAAAGAAGGCACCAGGAAGAGACCGAGAAACTGGAAAACCTGCAGTCCCCGGATATAAGTAATCATCCCCGGTTTATTAAAATCGAGTTTATTAAAGTCAAGCAGTTCGGTGGATTGAATACCGGTAATAGCGGACAATATAATGGTACCCAGGAGAGAGCCGATTATAAACACACCCACCAGGGCGATGCAGACCATCAGAAGTAATTGATTTCCAGCTGATTTATTCTTAAATAATCCCTTCATGCTACTACTCTGGCGTTTTGATTGTAATTTTGCAGGCTTAACCTTTAAGTCCTTCGGGCAAAAATAGGTAAATACCAACGGAATGGTAAAAATTGGCAACATACAACTTCCTGAATTCCCGCTGCTTCTGGCTCCTATGGAGGATGTCAGTGATCCCCCTTTCCGTGCCGTATGCAAGGATAACGGGGCGGACCTGATGTACACAGAGTTTATTTCTTCGGAAGGACTGATCCGGGATGCAATCAAAAGCCGGAAAAAGCTCGACATTTTTGAATATGAACGACCGGTAGGTATCCAGATTTTTGGGGGTGATGAGGAAAGTCTGGCCATGGCGGCCAGAATTGTAGAAGTTACCAATCCCGATCTGCTGGATATCAATTTTGGGTGCCCTGTAAAAAAAGTAGCACTGAAAGGGGCCGGTGCCGGGGTGCTGAAAGATATTGACCTGATGGTACGTCTTACCTCGGCCGTGGTTAAATCTACTTCATTACCTGTTACCGTAAAGACCCGACTGGGTTGGGATGATAACACAAAGAATATTGAAGAAGTAGCCGAACGGTTACAGGATGTAGGGATCAAAGCACTTGCGATCCACGGACGTACCCGCACGCAGATGTACAAAGGGGAAGCTGACTGGACGCTGATCGGCAAAGTGAAAAATAATCCGCGGATACAAATCCCTATTTTCGGGAACGGCGATATTGATTCCCCAGAGAAAGCGGTGGAGTATAAAAACCGTTATGGCGTGGATGGCATCATGATCGGCCGCGCAGCAATCGGTTATCCGTGGATATTCAATGAGATCAAACATTTTGTAAAGACCGGTACCCACCTGCCTTCTCCAACGATACAAGACCGTGTGGCCGTAGCCCGCAAACATTTATACAAATCCGTTGAATGGAAGAACCCCGTGGTGGGCATCAACGAAATGCGCCGGCATTACACCAATTACCTCAAAGGTCTTCCGAACATTAAAGAATACCGGGGTAAACTGGTTACCCTCAAAACCGTGGAGGAAATCGATGAAGTCCTGAATGAGATCGAACGGGTCTACGCTGGTCACCAGTTTGAAAAAACCCCGATCGAACTGATCGATTATCATCAGAACTGCCCGGTAAACTGAGCTGCGAGTTACAAGCTACGAGTTACGAGCCTGTAAACAGTAACCGTACTATAGGTCTCGCAACTCGCCCCTCGCAGCTTGCCCTTCTTATCTTATATTTGCCCCATAAAGTTTCCTCCATGACCATCCACAAAGAAGGCTACAAAACCATTGCGATTGCCACTTCTGTTTTTGCGGCAATCAATCTCGCATCTTTTTATTTTATCAGTGCCGGAATGCCGGTAGTAAGCCTGCTGTTGTTTATTGTGACCCTTGGTTTATTGCTCTTCCTGATCTCCTTTTTCCGGATTCCGAACCGCCAGCTCACGATACAGGATAACGCGATTGTGGCCCCGGCCGATGGAAAAGTGGTGGTGATTGAAGAAGTACAGGCCGATGAATATTTTAATGACCGGCGTATACAGGTCTCCATTTTTATGAGTCCGCTGAATGTACACGTAAACCGCAATCCCATCAGCGGGGAAGTCATGTATAGTCAGTACCACAAAGGCAAGTACCTGGTGGCCTGGCATCCCAAATCCTCTACCGAGAATGAACGCCATTCCGTGGTGTACCGGAAAGACGGGAAAGAAATACTGGTGAAACAAATTGCCGGTGCCCTGGCTAAGCGGATCGTGAACTATCTGAAGGCTGGTCAGCGTGTAAAACAAACTGATGAAATGGGCTTTATCAAGCTCGGCTCACGGGTAGACCTGCTTCTGCCTCTGGATGCTAAGATCCATGTAAAGCTGGGTGATAAACCCCAGGGCGGCGTGACCGTGATCGCTTCCTGGTAATGGATCAGAAGATCGTTTCCAATTCTTTTAATGAGAAAACAGTGTAAGTGGGCAGCTGCTGATTGCTGACCGCTTCCCGGTTTTTATTCAGGTGATTGACATGCACCTGATCGATTCCCGCATTCATTCCCCCCAGTATATCCACTTCGAGTGTATCCCCGATCATGATGCTGCCGGCCGGATCGGCGCCGGCTTTCTGAAAAGCAAAATCAAAAATTTCTTTATGGGGTTTGAGGCTGTTACTGCCTTCGGAAGTGATCACATGGGTGAAGTATTTATCCAGCCCGGAGTTCTCCAGTTTGCTGTACTGTGTTTTCTCAAACCCATTGGTGATCATATGCAGCTGGTATTGCTTCGCCTGCAGATAGTCGAGTATTTCGAGGGTATAGGGGAATAATAATTTTCGGGTGGGTAGCAGGTCGAGAAACAGGACGCCCATCTTACGGGCCAGTGGTTCATCGGCGATCTTAAAATCCAGCAGGGTCAGCCACATTCTTTTCCAGCGCAGTTCGTCCACTTTAATATACCCGTTGCGGTACCGGTCCCATAATTTATCATTATGCACCAGGTAGTTTTTGTGAAACAGATCAAAGTCATGCACCCCGCGTTCACCGAGTTGCAGCTCATTAAACAAATCCAGCAGGGTGACCCGGCTGTTGGCTTCAAAATCCCAGAGCGTATGGTCCAGGTCAAAGAACAGGTGAGTATAACGCTTTCCGCCGGGGGAATTAATTTCTTTATTCATAGATAAGTTTGCAATTTACAGAACAATTCAGACAGGTATGGAAAGGAATAATCAGCTCAACGTGGTGGTGACCGGTGCTTCGAAAGGAATCGGGAAAGCAATAGCCGAACTATTTGCCGCCAATGGCGCCAGTCTTTACCTCTGTTCAAGGGGCGAAGTGGCCCTTTATAAAACCATGGAGGACTTGCAGACCCGTTTTCCGCAAGCCACCGTGAAAGCCCGTCCGGCCGATCTGAGTGTGAAGGAGGAAGCCATCGCCTTTGGAAACTGGTGCCTGTCGCAGTCCGTTCCGGATATACTGGTCAACAATGCCGGACTGTTTGAACCCGGCAGTGTACACAGCGAACCCGATGGTTTACTTGAAAGCCAGCTCAGTATAAACCTCTTCAGTGCTTATCACCTGACCCGGACTTTATTACCGGCTATGATGGCCCGTAAACAGGGGCATATCTTCAATATGTGTTCCATCGCCTCTCTTCATGCCTATGCCAATGGCGGTGCATATAGTATCAGTAAGTTCGCTATGTATGGCTTCAGTAAAAACCTGCGGGAAGAGCTCAAGCCCCACGGCATCAAGGTTACGTCTGTTCATCCCGGAGCCGTACTGACTGATTCCTGGGGTGATTTTGATAATTCATCCAACCGTATCATGGAAGCCGCGGATATCGCCAAATTGGTTTGGGCCGCCTCTTCGTTATCTGTCCAGGCCTGTGTGGAGGATATCGTGATCCGCCCTCAGCTGGGCGATCTGTAACACGGCTCCGGGCCGTTTAACCATTTTTTAGGTTTTTTATTGAAGGGCGGGCTTTACTTTTAGCCCTGTTTACATGAAGAAAACCAAGGCTATACTTTTCCTCCTCCTGATTACACTTACGGGATCATCCCAGGTTGTGTTTAAAACAATTGCCCCCACAGAGCCGGTTGTGGCCGGTGTGTCATTCCGTATCCAGTTTTATGTGGAGGGATCACCGGTACATGAACTTACCGCGCCCGACTTCTCTCCATTCCGTGTAGTGGAAGGCCCTGATGTATATCCGGTAAAATCCGACGGAACCGGACTGCTTTTTAAAAACTATGTTTTTACCCTCGTGGCCTCAAAGCCGGGTGACTACCTTATACCCGGTGCCAGTCTGCGTACTGGTAACAGTATCCTGCAAAGCAGTATCGCCCGTATCAAAGTAATCAGTGCGGCCCGTTCTATGGAAGCGATGCAAAATGCCAATGTCCCAACTGGATATTATCTCGGGCCGGATGAAAACGCAGAAGAAAAGATCAGGCAGAATCTCTTTTTGCGGATGAGCACTGATAAAAAAAGTTGTTATACAGGCGAACCGATACTGGTTACCTATAAATTATATTCCAGGCTGGAATCCAGTACTGATATCATCAAGAACCCCGGATTTTATGGATTTACCGTACAAGATATGATTGGGCTTCAGGAACAAAAACTCAGCACCGAACAATTGAATGGGAAAGAGTTTTATGTACATACCATCCGTAAACTTCAGCTTTATCCCTTGCAGGCCGG
>DAORKK010000016.1:0-36813 GCA_035439525.1 Chitinophagaceae bacterium | reverse complement strand
ACCCCGCTTTTGTAGCGTCGGATTTGTTATCCCAGGCCGAACATGGTGCCGATTCTCAGGTAATCCTGCTGACCC
Source organism: Chitinophagaceae bacterium (assembly GCA_035439525.1). Taxonomy (GTDB): domain Bacteria; phylum Bacteroidota; class Bacteroidia; order Chitinophagales; family Chitinophagaceae; genus JJ008. Next base: position 36,738 of record DAORKK010000016.1, on the reverse strand, counting down.
CCTCTGCCGCATTGGCCGGAGAAGTGGAAAAAGAAGTGGAAAAGCAATTGAACCAGCTCCCCCGTAAAGCCATTGCCGAAAAGGCACTGGCCAACAGCAGAACAATCCTGTTCAACAACATGCAGGAAGCCGTGGCATTTTCCAATTACTATGCACCGGAACACCTTATCCTGTCCTGTGATGATGCGGAATCCATCGCACAGCAGGTAACAGCTGCCGGTTCCGTTTTTATCGGTCACTATTCCCCGGAAAGTGCCGGGGATTATGCCAGTGGCACCAACCATACACTGCCCACCAACGGCTATGCCGCCATGTACAGCGGGGTATCATTGGACAGCTTTATGAAAAAAATCACCTTTCAGCAACTGAGTCAGGAAGGTCTGCAGCGCATAGGCGAAGCCGTTATGACTATGGCCGCCGCTGAAGGACTGGATGCTCACAAAAATGCCATCGCCATCCGCTTAAATACACAACATGGAATTTAATCTCGATACACTGGTCAGGGAGAATATTAAAAAGATGACCCCCTACTCCTCCGCCCGTCACGAATTCAGCGGGGCAGCCACGGTGTTCCTGGATGCCAACGAAAATGCATTCGGGTCCCCCCTTCCAGTTAATTATAACCGCTACCCGGATCCGCTGCAATGGCCACTGAAGGAAAAAATCAGTCAGATCAAAGGCGTGCCCCCATCCAATATTTTCCTGGGCAATGGCAGTGATGAAGCCATCGACCTGCTCTTCAGGATTTTTTGTGAACCGGGGAAGGATAACATCATCATCTTCCCGCCGACCTATGGCATGTATGAAGTATGTGCCGAAATCAATAACGTGGCGGTAAAAAAAGTTTCGATGACTACAGACTACCAGCTGGATCTGGAGGCAACGGAAGCGGCTGTGGATGCAAACACTAAACTGATTTTTGTCTGTTCACCCAATAACCCGACCGGCAACAGTATTGAACGCAGTGCTGTCGAAGTACTGCTGAATAATTTTGCCGGACTGGTAGTAATCGATGAAGCCTATATTAATTACGCCCGCCAGAAAACGTTTATTACTGAACTAACGGAGTACCCCAATCTCGTGATTCTCCAAACCCTGTCAAAAGCCTGGGGATTGGCCGGACTGCGGCTGGGCATGGCATTTGCCGGGCAGCCGGTAATTGATTATATGAACAGGGTCAAGTACCCGTATAATATAAATACCGCCACACAACAGCTGGCACTGGAAGCACTGAGTAATATCAGTAGCGTTAATAACTGGACAAAAACAACCGTAGTACAGAAAGACAACCTGAGTGAAGCCTTGCTCGCTTTGCCCGTTACAGAAAAAGTATATCCTTCTGATGCCAATTTTATCCTGGTAAAAATGACCGATGCCCGCCGGATCTATGAATATCTTGCAGGCCGTGGGATTATTGTCCGGGATCGTTCTAAAGTTATGTTGTGTGACGATTGCCTGCGCATCACTATTGGCACCCCCGAGGAAAACAACCAATTACTGGAAGCCCTTAAAAAATATATGGCATGAGAAAGATATTATTCATCGACCGGGATGGCACCCTGATCCAGGAAGCCCCTCCCACTTACCAGCTGGACTCCTTTTCCAAACTGGCCTTTTACCCGGACATGTTCACCTGGATGAAGAAAATTGCCAATGAACTGGACTTTGAACTGATAATGGTGACCAACCAGGATGGTCTTGGCACGGCCTCTTTTCCGGAAGAGACATTCTGGCCGGTGCATGAATTTGTCATGACGGCGCTGGAAAATGAATCGATATTTTTCAGCAATGTGCATATAGACCGTACTTTCCCTGCAGATCACTCCCCGACGCGTAAACCTGCTACCGGAATGCTGACCCAATACCTGAACAATCCGGACTATGATATACCCGGATCTTATGTAATTGGCGACCGGATCACCGATGTGCAGCTCGCAAAAAACCTGGGTTGCAAAGCAATCTGGCTGAACAATGATGCCAGCCTTGGTGCAGCTGAAGTAAATAATGACATGACCACCCTTCGCGATGTGATTGGTCTCGAAACAATCAGCTGGAAAGATATCTGGGAATACCTGCGCCTGGGACAACGGGAACTGGTACATGAACGAAATACCAATGAAACGAAGATCCGTATTGCGCTGAACCTGGATGGACAAGGAAAAACCGACATCCACACAGGGCTTCATTTTTTTGATCATATGCTGGACCAGCTGGGCAGACACAGTGGTATTGACCTGGCGATCACCGTACAGGGTGACCTCCAGATTGACGAACACCATACTATAGAGGACACCGGCATCGCGCTCGGCGAAGCCATAGGTCTGGCCTTAGGAAATAAAAAAGGGGTGGCCCGATATGGATTTACGTTGCCCATGGATGATGCGCTGGCCCAGGTAGCCCTGGATTTTGGCGGACGCAGCTGGCTGGTATGGACAGCCGAATTTAAAAGGGAAAAAATCGGGGACATGCCGACCGAAATGTTTTATCATTTCTTCAAATCCTTCTCCGATGCTGCTAAGTGTAACCTGAACATTAAGGTGGAAGGAGAAAATGAACATCATAAGATCGAATCCATATTTAAAGCACTGGCGAAAACCATAAAAATGGCCCTGAAAAGGGATCCTGAAAATATGCAACTGCCCAGTACCAAAGGAATTTTATAATGAAGACCGTCATCATAAAATACAACGCGGGAAATATCCAATCGGTACTCTTTGCCCTGGAACGCATCGGGGTGCAGGCCGTCGTAACGGATGATCCGGAGGAAATTCTTGCGGCGGAAAAAGTGATTTTCCCCGGTGTGGGTGAAGCCAGTACAGCGATGCAATACCTGAAAGAGCGGGAACTGGATAAACTCATTGTTTCGCTGAAACAGCCCGTATTGGGAATCTGCCTGGGCATGCAATTGCTTTGTGCGTATTCCGAAGAAAATGACACCACCTGTCTTGGTGTATTTGAACAGGTGCCCGTCCGCAAATTCCGGAATGAAGAAACGGCTTTTAAAGTCCCCCAGACCGGATGGAACTCCATACAGCAATTAAAAGGACCTCTTTTTACCCAGGTAAAGGAAAATGAATACTGCTATTTTGTTCATAGCTATTATGCCATATTGAACACATTCACCACCGGCACTACGGAGTATATTCATCCGTATAGTTCGGCACTGCAACGGAATAACTTTTATGGCGTACAGTTTCATCCGGAAAAAAGTGCAAAAGCCGGGGAACAGATTTTAAAAAACTTTTTAACGCTATAGACGATGACGATTATTCCAGCCATAGATATCATTGACGGAAAATGTGTGCGCCTGACCAAAGGCGATTACGAACAGAAAAAGATATATAACGAAGATCCGTTGGAAGTAGCACTTCAGTTCGAGGGCGCCGGTCTGAAAAGGCTTCACCTGGTAGACCTGGACGGCGCCAAAGCCGGTGAAGTAAAGAACTGGAAAGTGCTGGAAAAAATTGCCGGCAAAACCAAACTGGCCATTGATTTCAGTGGAGGGATCAGTACACAGAAAAATGTGGAGATCACTTTTAATTCCGGGGCGGCCTTTGCCGCAGTTGGTAGTATTGCTGTAAAAGATGAATTCACTTTTTCCGGATGGTTACTGGCATTTGGTGCGGAAAAATTTATAATTGGTGCCGATACCAAAGAAGGCAAAGTCGTGATCCGTGGCTGGACAGAATCCACTACGCTCACCGTAGCTGAACTGATCGGACGATACAAAACCAAAGGGGTGAAACAGTTCTTCTGTACCGATGTGGAAAAAGATGGACTGTTACAGGGAACGGCTATAGAACTATATAAAAAAATACTGAACCAGCATCCCTCTATTGACCTGATTGCCAGTGGCGGTATTACTGAAATAGCGGAGCTGGATGAATTAAGGCAGGCGGGTTGTGATGGCGCCATTATTGGTAAAGCGATCTATGAAAACAGGATTACTCTGGCCGATCTAAAACGCTTTTTATAAAATGCTCACTAAACGGATCATACCCTGCCTGGATATTAAAAACGGCCGCACGGTGAAAGGAACCAATTTCCTGGAACTCCGTGATGCCGGCGACCCCGTGGAACTGGCCATGCGCTATTGTGAAGAGGGGGCGGATGAACTTGTATTCCTGGATATCACGGCCACCACTGAAAAAAGGAAAACACTGGCGGCCCTGGTCAGGGAGATAGCCACCCATATCAATATCCCCTTTACCGTAGGTGGTGGAATTAATACGGTGGAAGACGTTAGGGTCTTGCTGGATAACGGGGCTGATAAAATATCCGTGAATACCTCAGCGGTGAAACGCCCGGAACTGATCAATGAACTGGCTATGCAGTTTGGCAGTCAGTGTGTGGTGGTTGCCATTGATGCAAAGCTGATAAATAATTCCTGGATGGTCGTCACACATGGCGGACGCACCCCAACTTCATTAACAGCATTGGATTGGGCCGGGGAAGCCGCAGCGCGTGGGGCGGGTGAAATACTACTGACATCGATGGAAAATGACGGTACGAAAAACGGATTTGCCCTGGATATCACAAAAACCATCAGTGAAGCGGTTGCCATTCCCGTCATCGCTTCTGGTGGAGCCGGAACGATGGAACATTTTTCCGATGTATTCAAAAAGGCCAATGCCGATGCGGCCCTCGCAGCCAGCATTTTCCACTTCCGGGAAATACCGGTTCAGGAATTAAAACGATATTTACAGGATCAACAGATTCCGGTCCGTATATGATACTGATCCTTTTCATATCCCTTTGTATTGCCTGGTACTTTTATCAGTATTTTGAAAATAAACGAATGGACCGGATCGAAGAACAACTGGAGAAGCGAAAAGAGTCTTTTGACCAACTGCTGAAAATGCTCAGAAAGAAAGAGCGCGAAGCAACTAATAATACTCAATCAACTGAATAATATGCAACCGGATTTTTCCAAATACAGCGATGGCCTGGTACCAACTATAATTCAGGACGCCGGAACATTACAGGTGTTGATGCTGGGATTTATGAATGAAGCGGCTTATCAGCGATCCCTGCAGGAAGGGAAAGTCACTTTCTTCAGCCGCAGTAAACAACGCTTATGGACCAAGGGGGAGACCTCTGGCAATTTCCTGCATATCCAGGAGATAAAAGCAGATTGTGACAATGACACCCTGCTGATCCGGGTGTTGCCGGCCGGTCCCGTTTGCCACGCGGGTACGGATACCTGTTTCAATGAAACCAATCCTTCTTTCAGTCTGCATCAACTGGAACGGATCATTACGGACCGGAAGAATAATCCTGCCGATAAATCTTATACAGCATATTTGTTTGCCAAAGGAATTAATAAAGTGGCGCAGAAAGTGGGAGAAGAAGCGGTGGAACTGGTAATTGAGAGTAAAGATGACAACCAGGAACTGTTTTTAGGGGAGGCCGCTGACCTGCTTTTTCATTACCTGGTTTTACTGCAACACAAAGGGTTCACACTCGCGGATGTGGTCCACACACTGGAAAAAAGGCATAAATAGAAATTTTTACAGGATCGGCATGCTGACTATAAGCAGGCAACCTTCACCGGCAGCCGTTTTAATATCAGCCGCACCATCATAAAAGCGCACCCGCTCATAAATATTCGACAAGCCAATGCCCCTGAAGGTCTGGTTGGCCTCAAAGCCGATCCCGTTATCCTTAACGAGCATCCGGACCCACTGATTATCACTTTCAAGAATTACATCCACCCGGGTGGCCGAACTATGCTTCAATATATTTTTCAACTGTTCCTGGAGAATTCTGAATAAAGTGACTCTTTTCCCTTCGGATAATAAGTCAGCGCTCAGGTCCTGCTTAAAATGAATATCAATCTTACTGGCCATCCGGGTATCTTCCAGTAACTGGCTGATACAGGAAATAAGATTATTTTCCTTCAACCTGGGTGCCACCAGTTCCTTCGATAGTTTCCGGATTTCTTCAATGGCCAGGCTGATATAATCCAATCCTTTCGACTGGTACAACCGCTGATCCGCAGCATCCGCTTGTATCATTTCAACAAACAATTTCGCAGATGACAGGATCTGGTTCACATTATCATGCAGTTCATGTCCGATCTGTGTCCGTTCCTTCTCCTGGGCCTGGATCACCAGTTCAGAAACGTCTTTATGCCTTTTCAGCCGTTCTTCTATCAGCATTTTTTCCAGCTCCTTGAAATTGCTTATATCCTGAATTGAGCCGATCATCTTTACCGGAAGCCCATTTTCATAAACAATGTATCCTTTATCCCGCATGTGCTTATATTCTCCATCCGCACATTTAAACCGGTACTGTCCTTCCCAGGATTGCTTTCCTTCTTCAGTACTTTGTTTTACCGCATCCCCTACCCGGTTCCGGTCTTCCGGATGAATGCGCCGGAGCCACCAGGAAAGTCCTTTGGGTATATCGGTATGATATCCGATTAAATCCATGAGGGCATCATTGCGGAATATCTGACCGGTTTGCATATCCCATTCCCAGATTGCATCACTTGTGGCGCGGGATAAAAGCAATAAACGGTCGTTGGTTTCCCGGAGTCGCTTTTCCGCATTATATTTTTCGGTCAGGTTAACGGCATGTCCACCCAGTACTTTCCTTCCGGAAATACCTTCTATCGGGAAAATATCAATATGAAATACATAATCAGAACCATCGGCCCATTTAATACGCTGGATATGGTCCTCCGATTTACCGGTTTCCAATACCCGTAGATGAATCCCAAGCAGGGCTTCGGCTACTGCGGGGGGAACCAGTGAAAGAATACTTTTATCAGGGGCATTCGTTTCGTCAATTCCGAAAAACTCGTAAAAATGGCGGCTGGCAAAAAGCAGGTTGGACTGGTCATCCACTACCCATGCAAGGTTCGGTGTTTGTTTCATGAAAGAACGAAGTACTGCTTTTCGTTCTTTAAGTTCACGTATCAGCTTTTTCTCAAGGGTCAGGTCCGTGATGCTGGATACAACCGCAAATGGGATACTGCTGTGATCGCGGAACAAGGGCTGAGAACTCAGGTGCAGCCAGCGCTGCTCACCGTTTTTCAATCGGATAACCAGTACCTCGGCATGTCTTTTCCGGGTTTCAAGGGCCTTAATAAATGAAGTATCCGCAAACAAAACGGGCTGATCCTGTTCGTTCCGGATATCCCATGATTTATTCCATTGGATGGCGATCCGGGTCAGATTGTACAAATCCTCCAGGGATATATTCAATATCTCCGCTGTCTTCTGATTCGCTGCAATGATTTCTCCCCGGGCATCCTGAAATAAAATGCCGGCGTCCAGGCTGTCAAAAATGAGTTGGTAGTTATATTCACCTAACCGGTAGAATGCACGGGTACGGTCCTCATCCAGTAATTTATAACCCTGACATAGATATGCTCTTGATTCCCCGTTAGCCGGCATCGGGGTGATATGCCATTTCATCGGATGATATAACCCGTTTTTCAGGTAGGCTTCCACACAACTTACGGTCCCCTTTTTATCCGACTCTGACAGGCGTTCTGCGAAACTCTTCCTGTTAACCGGATGCAAAAGGTCAAAAAGATTTAATACGTTTTCTTTACAACTGCTCAGGTGCAGGGAACGGGTCATCCTTGAATTGGCAGAAAGGATCGTTCCATCTTCCCTGATCAGCGAAATATACTTATCCCGTGAAAGCTGCACTTCCCCGATAACCTTTTTTAAATCACTCCAATTAATCCGCATACTAATCTGATTGGCTTGTTTCAATATTCTTCCTGCAATACGCATTAACGATCTCCGGCACCTGTAAGAAATCATTCGACTTATCCAGAAAATGCTGGGCGCCGAGTTCCCTGCACTGCTCCCTGTAAAACGCTTCAGCATGATTGGTCAGCATTACCACTTCCGTTCCGGAATTCCTTTCCCGGATATAGCGCAGTAATTCAATGCCGCTTTTGCCGGGCATATTAATATCCAGTAACAGGATATCATGGCCGCCTGCTGCCATTTCATGCATGGCACTGTTAAAATCGGAAGCAATACTGATTTTCTTTGGATACTTAACATCGTCGAGAATACTGATCATTCGTTTGATGAAATTCAGATTATCATCCACAATCAGTATGTTAAGTGTGTTTTTCAGGACAGGAATCAGGTTGGTATTACGATACAAATAAAAGAAAAGCCCCATTAAGGGGCTGTAATACAATGGCCAAAACTTTGTAGCCTTTAGTCTACAAGTCCGGGTTTAAATCAATCGCGATTCGATGGCATAGCGGGCGAGTTCTGCGTTGCTTTTCATTTTCATTTTTTCCATGATCCTTGAACGGTATGTACTGACGGTTGTTGAACTCAGCGATAACTGACTCGCAATTTCGGTGATGGTCTTACCTGAGGCCAGCAGCTTAAACACATCAAATTCCCTGTCGGAAAGCACCTCATGGAGTGCTTTTTTTGTTTCATTGTTAACCGACTCTGCAAGTTTCTCCGCCAGTGATAGCGTGATATATCGTTTTCCCTTGATTACCGTTTCTATAGCTTTTACGATATCATCATGGATGGTTTCCTTGGCCAGGTAACCAGCTGCACCGGATTTTAGCACCCGTAAAGCATATTGGTCTTCCGGGTACATACTCATAATGAGTACCGGCAGACCAGGGGCAATTTCTTTTATCTGCATGATGGCATCCAGTCCGCTCCGGCCCGGCATATTCATATCACAAACCACCACGTCCCATTTTTTCTGGTTGACGATCAGGCTGATCAGGTCTTCCACATTGGACGCCTCCCCGATTTCGGCAAACGGATATTGCTCCAGCAATAATTGCTTCATTCCCCTTCTGACGATCGCATGATCATCGGCAATTAATATTCGGATCATATTGTATCCTGTTTATCTGCAAATTTAATAACCGGTACTGATACTATTACGGAAGTTCCCTGATCGGGAATACTATTAATCTCATAGGTTCCTCCGATCATTTCTGTCCGTTCTTTCATTCCAAGTATTCCCAATGTTCTTTTTTCTGCCACTTTCAACGGATCAAATCCTTTACCGTTATCCGTGATGGTCATGACCAGGCAGCTGTCTGATTCTTTAAGTGTAACGGTCAGTTTTTTTGCTGCGGAATGACGAACCACATTGGTAAGCGATTCCTGAAAGATCCGGAACAATGCGGTTTTGGATGATTCAGGTATCGGAATCTCTTCATTTGGCGCATTAAAACTGGTTTTAATACCCGCTCTCTTTTCAAATTCACCCAATTGCCACTCCATAGCTGCCGTCAGTCCCAGATCGTCCAGCAGGCTTGGCCTTAACTGGGAAGAAATCCGTCTTACTGACTGAACGGTTTCATCAAGCATGATCAGGAGGTCTTTCAACCGTTGGTTTACTTTTTCATCCGTCCCCTGGAACCTTTTATTCAGCCAGGCCACATCCATTTTTAAAACCGTCAGCTGTTGTCCGAGTTCATCATGAATTTCCCGGGCAATATTGGTCCGCTCTTCCTCCCGGATATTCTGCAGGTGGGCAGTAAGACTCCGTACTGCTTTATACGAGGACTTCAGCTCTTCTTCTGCTTTTATCCGCTCCGTCATATCCCTGATCACTGAAAGAAAACGGCCATCCGGCAATTGCTGCGACCGGACCTCGGTGATCACAACTGTACCATCCTTACGCCGCATACGGCGGATTTTAACAGTGGATATACCTGAACTGAGTACATCAAACTGTACCGGATTCTCCGCGATTTCTTCCGGCAGGAGAACATCGGAAAGTCTCATTCCATTGAACTCTTCCCTTGAATAACCCAATAAACGGGATGCTGAAGTATTGGTGTCCAGTAAAAGACCATCCGAATTATATAAGGCGATCGAGTCAGCGGCCTGCTCTACCAGGGTTCTGTATTTTTCCTCGCTCACCCGGACTGCTGTTTCTGCCTGTTTACGTTCAGTGATATCCTTCGTTACACCCAGCGCACTGATCACTTTTTTATCCGTATTAAGAAACGGGACCACGCTTAATTCACACCAGCGCCTGTTCCCCTTAAATGTAATCATTTCAAACTCAAGATTGCCTGATTTACCTTTAAATGCATCTTTCACCATCCGGGCAAATTGTTTCTGCTGACTGCCATCCACGAGAAGTAAAGCGGAAATGCCAAGTATTTTGTCTTTATTATCCGCCTCCACCATCAGCAAACCAGCCCTGTTAATATCCAGCAGACAGGCATCTTCGTCCATAAGTTTGATACATTCCGGGTCCGTATCCAGAATCGTCCGCAACCGCATTTCACTTTCCTCTATCTTCCGCTGGACAGTATAAATAGGCGTCATATCGATCATGGAGCCGATCATCCGAATGGCCTGACCACCCGGATCACGCATAATAAACCCTCGATCAAGAAAATGCAGGTAACTGCCATCGGCCTTACGATAGCGGTATTCATCTCTCCAGACGGAGCTCTTACCTTTAAATGTTTTATTGGCATTCAACCGGACCCGTTCCCGCTCGTCAGGATGGATACGGTCATACCATTCTTTCTCATCCACCAGATCAGCTGTTTTTTTATACCCAAGACTCGAATAATAGTTGTCGTTCCACCATAACTGGCCGGTAATCAGGTTCCAGTCCCATACCAGGTCACTGGTAGCCCTGGATACAATCTGAAAACGGGCATTTGACTCCAGCAGGTCTGTTTCTGCCCTGCGTTGTTCTGTAATATCTTCTGCATACCCATATTCCATGCGATGGGCATCCGCACCGGTTACTACATTTATTTTTACAGCAATCCAGCGTACATCTCCCTGAGGCCGGACAATGCGGTAATTGATATTGAACTGCTTCTTTTCTGCAATGCGATGATACGCATCCACCAGTTTCTTCAGGTCATCCGGGTGAACTGACTTAACAAAATCAGCGGGGTTCTGATAAAGGTCCTCACATTTCCTTCCCCAAACTGTTTCATAAGACGGACTGATGTATAATGTTTGCTGTGTTTCCAGGTCATTCACCCAATAGACACCGGAAATATTTTCTACCAGGTTCTGAAAACGCTTTTGGGTCCTGATCAGCTCTTCTTCTGCACTTTTCAGGCTGTTGATATCCGTATGAGTTCCCAACATACGTAATGCCCTGCCCTGTTCATCATATTCCACGATTTTTCCTATGGAGAGAATCCATTTCCAGTGACCACTCCGGGTAAGTTGCCGGAATTCAATCCGGTATTCTGCCGTTTGTCCGGATATATATTCTGAAAAGGCTTTTTGTGCGGCAGGCAGGTCGTCCGGATGCATTCGCTCCAGCCAGAATTCATTGGTTTCATTAAAATCACGGGGATCATACTCCAGCATCAGGGCATACTGTTCATTTACGATTGCTTCGCCTGTCTGAATATTCAGATCATATAAACCCTGCTTGGCTGCTTCCATCGAAAGCCGCAACCGCTGTTCACTTTCCATTAATTGTTCTTCCGAACGTTTACGATCGGTGATATCCATCATACTCCCCGTCATCCTGACCGGCTTACCGGCCTCATTCCTTTCAATATAACACCGGTCAAACAGGTAAACATATTCATTATTATCCTTTAAAAACCGGTATTCTGAAATGAACACATTTTTAGATGACGCCAGTGTGGATTCCTGCCGGCTGACGATCAGTTGCCGGTCATCCGGATGTATCCGGCTCCGCCATATATACTCTTCCGGAACCGGGTCCTTAACCGTAATACCATATAACAACTGATGATTTTCATTCGCCCATTTTTTCCCGGTGATGATATCCCATTCCCAAATGGCATCATTCGTGGTACGGGAAATCATTTCGAACCGTTTGTTGGATTGACGGATCTCTTCTTCAATCCTTTTTCGTTCAGTCACGTCACGGATAATCAGGCTGGTCCGTTCACGTCCAAAAGCATCTTTGAAAATGGCAGAACTGAATTCGCCGGGAAACCGGGTTCCATCTTTGCGCACAAAGTTGAGTTCTCCGGCCAGATAACCCGTTTTCTTTCTGATGTCCAGTAATCCCTGTATCCGATGATCCTCATTATCAATCAGACCAACCCGCCCGACCGCAACAATTTCCTTTTCAGTCATACCAAACATCCGGCAGGCGGATGGATTTGCAGAAAGTATGGCACCATCCGGTGAGGATAATAGAATACCATCCATACTGTACTCGAAAAATGCCCGGTATTTAGCCTCGCTTTCTTTTACTTCATTTTCCGCTTTTTTAATCTCGGTAATCAGCCGGCCCTCCATAATCAGTAACATGGGTTTACCATCAGCCCCGGGTATTGGTTTGATGGACAGGTCCACCACTTCAATATCGCCTTCTTTCATACATATCTCACCCTCATACCGGATCAGTTCACCGGCAGCAGCCCGGTGAATGGCTTCTTTCACCCTGGCGACTCTTGCCACCCGCTCTTCCTCATTCTGCCAGAGTCTGATTTCCCAGAAATACCTGCCGATCACATCCTCATTCCGGTATCCGGTAATAGCAAGGGCCGTTTTATTCGCTTCCAGGATCCGGCCATCTTTATCCAGCAAGGTCACCATATTCAGCTGTGTATTGAAAATGGCCCGGAACCGGTTTTCACTTTCTGTCAGCGCTTTTTGTACCTGCATTCGTTCTGAAATATCCCGTCCAATACCTATGAAATGACCATTGGATAGCATCTTTGTACTGAGCTCCAGCTCAATAACCACGCCGTCTTTCCGTCGCACTTTCCGGTTACTCAGGATACTGGCTCCTGTGCGCAGTTGTTCAAATCTGAGGGGAGGATCTCCGGGTTCCAGTACCAGAATATCCATCAGACTCATCAACATTACTTCTTCCCGTGTATAACCCAGGAGACGAACACCGGCTTCATTCACCTGTATAAAATGACCCCGTTCATCAACGAGTACAATGGTCTCTGTCGCCTGCTCTACCAGTGTCCTGTACCTGGATTCACTTTCCTGTAATCCGGCTTCTGCTTTCTTCCGGGCCGAAATATCCCTGGTGCCTACAAATGCACCGGTAATCTCATTAAATTCGTTGCGCACAGGAGTTAACTGAATACTGACCCACCTGAATTGCTGATCCGCTTCCACCAGGGTTTCATATTCGATAGTTTCTCCGCCAAATGCCCTGTTATAACTTTCAAGAACGGCTTCTTTTCTGTTTTCAGGTATAAAATCCGTTATCCGGTCTCCCGAACGTATAACATGTTTCCAGACCGATTCGAGGTTCACTTCTGCCATCCGGCTCATTAAGATCACGCGGTAATCCAGGTCGATCACATAGAATTCCCCAGCCGCACTGTCCAGCACCTGCCGGAGCTTTTCCTCTCCTTTACGGATATCTTCTGTTTTCTCTTTAACTTTTGCTGCCAGCTCATGATTGAATTCATATATAAGTTTCTCAGCCAGTTTCCGTTGCGTAATATCCCTGACCACGGATACAAAACCAGTCAGTTTACCATGAACATCCCTGAGAGCGGTCGCAGAAATGTGACAATAAATACTTTTCCCGTCTTTCGTAAAATCATTCGACTCAAATTCAATCCCGCCTTTGATCGCAATTTCCCGTTGAATAGCCTGATCCCCATTTTCAAGTGCACTGCTCCGGATCAGTTCACTGATTTTTCTCCCGATTGCCTCTTCCGATGAATAGCCATAAATGTTGTGCGCTCCTTTATTCCAGCTGATTATAAATTGCTGAGGGTCGATAGAAATAATCGCGTCGCTGGTTCGCTCAGTAAGTTCAGCGAGGTAGGCGATACGAGCTTCATATTGCTCTTTTCGTTTAAGATCCCTGTGAATGATAAAAAAGATTAAGGAGGTCAGGAGTATGAAACAAATACTCATTATGACAAAAAGCCGGGCGGTATTTGTAGCCGCGATTTCACGACTGCTATTGGAGGAATTCAGCACTTTGCGGTCTGTTGTTTCTAAGGCCAGCACCAGATTCCGGATACTGTCCATAATCTCCATTCCGGCCCCTGACCGAACCAACAACAACGCAGAATCAACCTTATTCTTTGACACTAACGCTTCTGTCAGAGCCGCAATTCTCAGTTTTTTGTTTGTAAGGCGGACGAGGATCTTTAAAGAATCCTTCCGGCTTTCTGATATTCCATCCAGACTTAATATGGCGGTAGTATCTGTAGAAAGATTGGAAATTGCCGCATCATAAGGTGTAAGAAAGTCGCGGTTGGCGGAGATCAGGAAACCGCGGTTGGCTGTTTCGATATCCTGCACATCATCCATCAGGTTTTCCAGTACTTTCAGACTTTGTAATGTCTTATTGACCTGTAAAGTCTCGTACCGTGCCCTTTTCATATTTACATAGGAATACCATGCAAAAAAAGAGACCAGCACAAAAGTGATCACCACAGCGATGGTAATACTCTGACGGGTATAAATTCGATTCATGTGAACCGTATTGCTTTACTTCAGGAAAAGCACAATTAGGCAACTATCAGAGTCCGTGCACATTTATAAAGTTGACAAGGGCAGCGGTATTTTTAAGACTAAGTTTCTTTAATATATTATACCGGTGAACTTCAACCGTTTTCAGGGATATATCCAGTCGTATCGCAATCTCTTTGGACGATAGCCCTTCTTTTATTAGTTGTACGATATCCAGTTCGCGCCGGGATAATACATTCATATCCGGTGTGCCCCCTTCATCCTCAAGCTCCTGTTGCGCCAGGATATTTTTCACCTCTTCACAAATATATTTTTTACCACCATATACTTCCACGATTGAGTTAATCAGTTCGTCCTTGGAAGAATTCTTGGTCACATACCCCATAGCGCCGATCTGCAACATACGTCGTGCATAAGCCGGCATGGAATGCATTGAAATACCGATGATCTTGGAACCCGGTGAAAATTTTCGAACTATCTTGGTGGCTTCGAAACCGTTAACCGGTGTCATGTTGATATCCATCAGCACAATATCGGGCTTTTTGGTGCGGGCGATTTCAACGGCTTCATCAGCGTTACTGGTTTCGCCAATAACCTGGAAACGACTGTCGCTGTTTAAGATAAATGACCAGGAATCCCGGATCAGTTTATGGTCATCGACAAGCAGAATAGTAATTTTTCCCATACGGATAGTGGTTTGCGTTGAGCGGTCAAGGTTTTTTCCATTGAAAAATTAAGTAAATTTTCAATGAAACCTGCATAAATCATTGTCTTATAGCCCTTTTATTGGTATAAAAAAATGAATTTTAAGTAAATCCCCTTAGTCCGTATATGTAGTTTTACGATTTCCTTTAGCTTTTAACTTAATTGTCTAAACCAAAACTGCTTAAGAATAAGTAATGATTACCCCTCAGTGTCAGTCATTTTACGCCAGATTCCATACTCCAGACCTCTCAATTCTGCCAGCCCTTTCAGTCTCCCGATTGCTGAATACCCCGGATATGTTTCCTTTTGAAGATCATCCAGCAGCTGGTGGCCATGATCCGGCCGCATAGGGATCGAGCAATTCCTCCGTTGCTGGATCAATAACACTTCTTTTATAATTTCATACATATCGGTGTCGCCACCCAGGTGATCGGCTTCATAGAAATTTCCATCTGCATCGCGTTTCGTATTTCTTAAATGCAGAAAATGTACCTGATCCCCGAAACGTTTCAACATCTGAAGAAGATCATTATCCTTTCTCGCCCCGAAAGACCCGGTACAAAAACATAATCCATTCGCCGTTGACGGGGCTGCTGCCAGTAATTCCGCTGCATCTTTTTCTGTACTTACAACACGCGGTAAACCAAGTACCGGATATGGCGGATCATCCGGGTGTATCGCCATCTGTAATCCAAGGGTCTCAGCTACAGGAATCACTTCCCGTAAAAAATAAAAAAGATGTTGCTTTAACCGGACTGCATCTATCCCTTTATACGTTTCCAGGGCGGTCAGAATCTGGTCTTCCGTAAACCGGTCTTCACTGCCGGGCAATCCCAGCAAGGCATTATGAAACAATCGTTCCTCTTCCTCATCGGTCATCCGGTCAAACCTGAACTGTGCTTTTCGTATTTCAGCAGCTGTATAGTCTTTTTCCGCCCCCGGGCGTTTCAACATAAAAAGATCAAAGGCCACAAAAGCAGCACGTTCAAAATAAAGGGCCCGGCTTCCATCGGGCATCAACCAGGATATGTCCGTACGCATCCAGTCCAGCACAGGCATGAAATTATACGTTACTACTTTAAGTCCGCAAGCCGCCACATGCTGCAAGCTCCGCTTATAATTTTCAATATGTATTATATAATTATCCTGTTGTTTTTTAATATCCTCACTCACGGGCAGGCTTTCAATCACCGTCCAGGTCATACCGGCTTCTTCAATCAGCGCTTTGCGTTTTAGAATCTCTTCCACCGTCCATACGTCCCCGACAGGAATATGGTGCAGGGCTGTTACCACCCCCGTACATCCTGCCTGACGGATATCCGCCAGACTAACCGGATCATTGGGTCCGAACCAACGCATGGTTTGTTCCATTCTTTTCATACGTATATCATTCATTTCATTAAAATGCCTGCAGGCCTGGAATTCAGGCAATAGCTGCAGGCATATTGATCTGTTTTTATTTCAATACGATCAGATATATCGGTTGATCAGGTTTTCCAGGAGTTCCTGTTTACCGCTGACCACTGACGGCTCTCCGTTTTCCAAGGCCAACCCCCGCAGCTCTTCAAGCGACAATTTTCCTGTTTCAAAATCCTTTCCTTTACCAGTATCAAAAGAAGAATAACGGTCGGCCCTTACTTTTTTATAATCCGATTGCTGTAAAATTTTATCCGCGGTGATGAGCGCACGCGCGAATACATCCATTCCGCCAATATGCGCATAAAACAGGTCTTCCGGATCCGTTGAATTCCGGCGGATCTTGGCATCAAAATTAATTCCGCCTCCCTTGAAGCCCCCGGCTTCAAGTATAACCAGCATCGCTTCGGTCAGTTCATTGATATCATTGGGAAACTGATCGGTATCCCAGCCATTCTGGTAATCGCCCCGGTTGGCATCCATACTGCCTAACAGTCCCGCATCGGCCGCTACCTGCAGTTCATGCGTGAAGGTATGTCCGGCCAGGGTGGCGTGATTCACTTCAATATTCAGACTGAAATCATTCAGCAGGTCATGCTGACGGAGAAAACCAATCACCGTTTCACAATCATAATCATACTGGTGTTTGGATGGTTCACAGGGTTTGGGTTCAATAAAGAACTTTCCGTTGAAACCCTGTTTCCGCGCATAGTCTTTTGCGGCGTGCAGAAAACGGGCCAGGTGTTCCTTTTCCCGTTTCATGTTGGTATTGAGTAAACTCATGTACCCTTCTCTTCCACCCCAGAATACATAGTTCTCCCCACCTAAAGCTATTGTCGCATCCAGCGCTGCTTTCACCTGGGCCGCTGCATGGGTCAATACCTGGAAATCAGGATTGGTGGCCGCGCCGTTCATATAACGACGGTTGGAAAACAGGTTGGCGGTACCCCATAATAATTTTACCCCGCTGGCTTTTTGCTTTTCACTGAAATAGGCGGTTATGGCTTGCAGGCGGCGGTCATTTTCATTGATATCATTGGAGTAATCAACCGCGTCTACATCATGAAAACAATAGTATGGAAGTCCGAGTTTGGTAATGAATTCAAAGGCCGCATCGGCTTTGTCTTTCGCTCTTTCCACCGGATCTGTTTTTTCGCTCCAGGGAAAAAGGTGAGTAGGTTCCCCAAACGGATCGGCCCCGCTGCCACAGAAGCTATGCCAGTATGCACAGGCAAAACGGAGGTGTTCCTTCATTGGTTTTCCGGCCACTATTTTGTTTTCATCATACCATCGGAAAGCGAGTGGATTATCCGACCCAAGACCTTCGTATTTTATCTGGCCAATCCCTTTAAAATATTCCTTGTTTCCTGTAACGACTCCCATGATAGTTTATTTAAATAATGATAGAATTAATTAAGGTTCTTTTCCAGTTGTTCCAGCCACTTTGCGTAAAGCTCATCATATTGATGTCCGGCAGCAGGACGTATGGTTTCCACCGGTGCAAAATTACTAAAAGCTTCGCCCGGATTTTTATAAAAACCCGCCCCGATTCCACTCCCGATAGCCGCTCCGTGGCTGCCATCGCACTGATATAACTCCACCGGCACATTCAGGGTGTTTACAAAAGCGGAAGTGAATACTTCACTCAGGAACATATTCGCTTTTCCGGCCCGGATCACCGCTGGCTGCATGCCATTCTGCCGCATAATATCCAGACCATACCGGAAGGCAAAAACAATACCTTCCTGTGCCGCCCGGTATACATGCGCAATACCGTGCTTATTGAAATCGATATGCAGGAATTGGGCATTCATCACCCGGTTGTTCAGCATTCGTTCTGCCCCGTTGCCAAAAGGAAATACCATGATGCCTTCACTGCCGGGTGCCACTGCTGCGGCTTTATGGTTCAGTTCCGCGTATCCCATCAGATCGCCGGATATATTTTTCACCCAGCGATTCAGAATACCGGTACCATTAATACATAAAAGTACCCCGAGCCGACGTTGCTCCCGGGTATAGTTTACATGGGCAAACGTATTGATCCGGGATTCATGATCATAAGCAAGCTGATCACTTACCCCGTAAATCACACCGGATGTACCTGCGGTAGCTGCTACTTCGCCCGGCTCCAGTACATTCAGCGAAAGGGCATTGTTCGGCTGGTCGCCCGCTTTGTAAGTTACAGGTATACCTGCCCGTAAAGAAAGGGCCCCGGCCACTTTTGGGGTCAGTTGCCCATGCGCCGAAAACACATCCCGGATCTCGGGGATCAGGGTACGTGAAAATCCATAATAATTAAACACATCCTCCGAAAGGCCGTTTTCCTTAAAATCCCAGAATACACCCTCCGATAAGGCTTCGATACTTGTTGTTATGGTACCGGTAAGTTTCATAGCAATAAAATCACCCGGAAGCATGATCTTATCAATTTTTTCATATACATCCGGCTCATGCTCCTTTACCCAGGCCAGTTTGGACGCGGTAAAATTTCCCGGAGAGTTGAGCAGGTGCAACAGGCATTTTTCACGGCCAATGGATTCAAAAGCCTTATCCCCCGTTTCCACCGCCCGGCTGTCGCACCAGATGATACTATGCCTCAACACCTGCTGGTCTTTATCCACGGCCACCAGTCCATGCATCTGGTAAGCGATCCCGATAGCACCGATGTCTGCCGGGTTGTAAGCCCGTTGGGCATGTACTTTTAATACCGCCAGTTGCACCTGCTCCCACCAGGATTCCGGGGATTGTTCCGCCCACCCGGGGTGAACGGATATAATTTCAGCTTCTGACTCAGGATATTGGGCAGAAGCCACGGTTTGTTGAGAAGTGGCATCAATAACCGAAACCTTAACCGATGACGTTCCTAAATCTATTCCGAGCAATAACATATTTCACCTTTTAATAATAGCACGCAAGTTAATTTAAAAATAAAGGAGGGATGAAAGAATTCACCCCTCGTAACGATTGCTTGTTTGAACTGCTTTGCCAAAAAAAAGCTTTATTACAATCCTGACTTTTCAGACGGGTTCTGTTTACTTTAAAAATTACAGACTCCAAAGAACTATTGCCAATAGTATTACTGTTCCACCAATGTGGTGATACTGCCCGCCTGCAACGTATACACAATACTATTCCCGGTTGCTGAAACGGTTGTCCCTTGCACCACATTTTCGGTAGCGGTGCTGGTATAAGGTAAAAAAGAACCCACCGTAATATCCTGGAAATGTATCGCCTGTTTCACCTTAAAAACACCTCTGTTGATCAGCACCAACACTCTTTTAGCCCCATTTCTATAGCTCGACACCAGCACTTCTGGACGGGTATTGGCAGTGGTGGATAAACGAACTGCTCCTTGCCTGATAAAACGGGCGAACTGTGAAACAACGGATCCCCTTTTGGTGACTGCACCCTCCTGGCCGATCAAACCATAAAACCGTTTACCATACCACCAGATGTACGCATTGAAATTGGCCCTGGTAAAACAATCATGAATTTCAATCGCCGTATTGATGCAGGCATTCCAGGAGGTAAGGGTATCCAGGTGTTCAGTCATCCATACTTCCTTACCCTTCGCTTTTGCCAGGGCGTTTTCAACCAATCCTCCGCCATACAAATGAGTACCGACAATATCCAGGTTGGCGGTTGCCACGTCATCCGATAAAATGGTATTCACATAGGTCTGATTATTATTAACTAGTTCCGGCGCCATTAAACGGGTGGCTGAAATCAGCGCCCCGTGGTTTTTCAGAAAATCACGCATCTCTTCCGCCGTCCATACACACCCTTCATACCCGGGTTCCCAGTCCGGCTCATTCTGTACCGACACTCCATAAAGCGGCGCTCCGTTTGCAGCCATATACAGGGCAAAATCATTCAGGTATTTTGCATAAGCCATTGCACTGTCAGGAATCAGTTTGCCACCAATAATGTTGTTATTTGTTTTCATCCGGGACGGAGGGCTCCAGGGGGAGGCAAATACACTGGCCCCACGCTGGATAGCCGCTTTGGCATGATTTAATTCGGTGGCCCGCCAGGCATCGTCCGAGGCAATACGGATACGCAGAAAATTAAGTCCTACCTGCCCGGCTCCCGAACCAAAAAGCCGGTCAAATTCCTCCACCGTCAATACGGTAGTATTGGGTGGATTAAATACAGTAGCACACCCGAATCCCTGTATGACCTGGTTTTGCTGATTCCCATATACAGTAATTTCAGCATCAACAGCAGTATTGTTGCCATCATTGTTGTTTCCGCCATTATTCTTTTTACAGGATAACAAAAGCATTACTGTAAAAAAAGGTAACAGTATTTTTAGAAATCGGCTCGGAAACATTAAACTCGTTTTAAAACTAAATATGCGCCGTGCAATACTTATTTATGATCACTCTTTAGCGTAAAATGCCTTGCCTTACAGAACCGCATTTTTTGAAAACCTTTCTTCCGTGATTTATAAAAATTCTACAACAAAGAGGCTAAAAAAACAGGAGGGATGGACATCTCCCTCCTGCTAAAAAAAACAACTGCTCTGCTAAGCCTCTTAAAGTCTTTTATTCAACATGAACGAAACTTAATATCCGGGATTTTGCGGGAAAGCAGGTCCTTCGGTTACCAGGTCAATCTGTTGCTGAGGTATTGGCCTTAACATATTGTAAGGCTGAACACCAGCCGCTCCTTCGGGATTATGTAACTGTACCCTGGCTACTAAAGTCTTGGTCCTGGAAAGATCCCACCAACGGCAATCTTCGGCAAATAATTCACGGCTTCTCTCATCCAACAGGAAATCCAGTGTAATCTGGGCAGGTGTAATCTGCTGTGCAATTACTGCTGCTGCATATTCTGCCGGAGACTGGTTCAACTTTAAGGCAGCTCTTGTCCGGAGTACATTGATCATGTCAGCTGCATCCTGCATGGTAGCACCTCCTTTGAAAGCGGCTTCTGCTGCAATCAGGTACAAATCGGAGAACCGGAATAAAATAAAGGGTCTGTCAGAATAATCGTTCAGGTCAGCCCTTGTTGAATCATTAAACTTCCGGAGATTAGGAAAATAACTGGCCGTATACTTTACGGTAGCCCCGGGAAGATGATCGGGTTCAAAGATTATTCCTTTGAAAGCTGCTCTTTCGGCAGGTGTTACTACCCTGTCCGCGAACCAGATGGCGGTATCAACCGCATTAATTAATTGCCCCCTGGGTGTGGTGGCACCTGGAGATCCCACGGCAGCCATCTGAGTACTGTTTGACAGAAATACAGTTTGGAATGTACCATCAAAACGGGAGTCAGTAGCCCGATTGGCAAATGCCACATCAATAATGTATTTGGTATTGGGCCTGATCCGCTGGAAAGGACGTCCGTTCCGGATATCCCTTACACAAACGGAAGCGCCACCTCCTGAAGGATAATTGGCATTAACCGTCGGGTAATTGGGACGCCAGAAGAAATTGGATTTATTCTCAAGAGGTCCGGACGCAAAACTTCCGGGAGCTGAATTCTGACCAAATTTTAAATCCTTGGTATGATCTATCACCATCAACACTTCAGGACCGTATTCATTTCCTTCTTTGAAAGTATCCCCGAAATAAGGCATGAGGTTTAATCCATAGGTTGCTTTATTATCTATGACACTCTTGGCCGTAGTATAGGCACTGGTAAAGTCAGTCGGTAATGCAGCTGACGACCAGGCTCTCCACAGGTAAGTCTTCGCGAGCAGGTACAAAGCCGTTGCTTTATACGCTGGTTTACCTGTTCCTGCAGCAGGCGTATTGGGTAAGTCGGCTGCCGCTTCGGTAAGGTCAGTGATGATCTGTGCATATACATCCGCTAATGGTGCCCGGCTATCCGCGGTGGAAGGATCGGTATTAAACGTGGTATGCAGGGGAACTTCTCCAAAAGTAGTCACCAGGTAGAAGTAACAGAAAGCACGCAGGAATTTGGCCTGCGCCAGAATCTGTGTTTTGGTGGCGGCGGGCATATTGGCGTTCGCACCATATTCAAGTACACCGTTTGCTGTATTAATGTCAATAAACAACCCATTCCAGAAACCGGCGTAATCGTTTGTTGTACTTTTAATCAGGGGATTATTGTACGTAAACCAATGTTGTACATCAGCGGCAGCACCTTTGAGCGATTCATCAGTACCGGCACTGAATAACTGGGTGAAAATCTGAGTACCCCAATGCCCCCGGAATGAAGAATAAATACCGGCTATACCTCCCTGTATCCCTTCAGGTGTTTTAAAGTACGAGGGGTCAATGGATGCCCGGGGTTGCTCCTCCAGAATTTTCTTACACCCTGTAGCTGTAAACAATACAGCGGCGCAGAGTATCAGGAAGATTTTATTTTTCTGTTTCATATAATTAATAATTTTTAGATTAGAATTTCAGGTTTATTCCAAAAATAAACTGGCGGGTTGGAGGCACACCCATATTCACCGTAATTGCACGGGTTTGTACAGGAGAACCTCCTGCTGTAGAGTTAACCGCATTACCCGTTCCGTTACCTTCAGGATCAATACCTAAACCAGCCTTCACGAGTGGAGACCAGAGGATAAACGGATTCTGGGCAGAAACATACACCCTAAGTCCCTGGATCTTTGCCTTCTCAAGTATTCTGTTTGGCAGGTTATAACCCAGATCAATTGTCCTGATCTTGATGAAAGAACCATCCTGATACGTCAGTGTTGAGGTATAAAGCAATCCGTCGCGGCTCGCATCCGGTTGAGGGAACGCATTGGTAGGATTAGTGGGTGTCCAGTAATCCACCTTATGAATATTTACGCGGCTGTTCAGGAAGAACGGATATCCGTTTGCTCCACCATCTGCTGACAAATAAGTGGCAACCACGGTTTGTCCGAAACGACCGAACATCACGATATTCATATCAAAATTCTTGTATTCAAAATGCTGCGTCATACCAGCTACAAAATCGGGCTGGAAATCACCAATGATCTGACGGTCGCTGGCACCAATGGAATTGTTCTTGTCCACATCCTCCAGTTTAATATCGCCAGGTGCAGCACCATAAACAGCCGCTTGTGTTGCTTCACTGGTTTGCCAGATGCCGATTTTCCTTACATCATAAATTGTAGTGATGGGGTGACCAACAAACCAGCCATTCCCGAGATCCTGCTGTAATCCCTGCTGCAGGGATACAATTTTCTCCCGGTTGAAGAAACCGGTGAAATCGGTACGCCAGGTAAATCCACCACTGCTTTTACTTTTAATATTCACACTGCTCAAGGTCAGCTCGATTCCTTTGGAAGCTGTAACGCCCACATTGTCCAGAATGGAGTTGGCTCCGTTACTACGCGGAAGGCTTTTGCTTAAGAGAATATCCGTGGTTTTGGTATCATAGTATTCAATACTTCCAGAAAGCCGGCTGTTTAAAACCGCGAAATCCAGTCCTATATTAAACCCTCTTGTTTTTTCCCAGGTCAGATTTGGATTCGGCAAGGTATTAATGGTATAACCGTTCACATAATTGACTAACGGAGTCGAGCCCTGTCCATAGTTATAGAAACCGGAACTCAGGCTACCCAAAGTTGTATACGGGCCTATACCTGCATTGGAGCTGATTCCCAGACCCGCTCTCAGTTTCAGGCTGTTTACAAACTTTAACCCTTCCATGAATCTTTCCTTCTCCATATTCCAACCTAGTGAAACGGCTGGATAGGTCACCCACTGATTTCCTTTGGCCAGTACGGATGATCCGTCTGTTCTGACCGTGGCGGTCAGCAGGTATTTATCGTCAAATGAATAAGTAACACGTCCCATATAACCAATCAGTCCGGACTCACTATAGCCGGAGGCCTGTGGTGTAACCGTATTTACTAACTGGAAATTATAATCCTGGATATAATCAGCCGGCACACCCTGTCCGTTGAATTGCTGGGACTGAAATTTATTCTTCTGTACTTCCTGCAATGCGAGAACCTGTACTTTATGTTTCCCGGCAAACGTGCGGTTATAATCCAGTGAGTTATTGATGGTATACTGCCAGCCTTCTGCATTGGACTGACTGAGATTAGCGCCCGCCGTATTCGCATTATTATTAAACACGTTGTTAGGGCCTGTATAATTACTGTTGAAGGTCTGTGACCAGCCAAAACCAAATGTGGATTTGAACTTAAGGTCCTTCAGTATTTTCACTTCTGCAAAAAAGTTGTGCTGGAACTGATACCGGCGTGAATTCGCTTTAATGATATCATTATTTCCAATAGAAGTCAGCGGGTTAATAGTGGTATTGTCCACGCCTTGCTGGATCGTCGGCTGGAAATTCAGGGTTCCATCATCATTATAAGGCTTAAACAGCGGGCCGATGCGCATAGCCGTACCATACGCGTTGGTGCCAAGCCGCTTCTGATAAATCATCGTATTAAAACTGGTAAAGCCGATTCTAATCCGCTCTGTCATTTTATGATCGATATTCACATTCAATGTATAGCGATCCAGGGCCTGGTCAGGAATTATCCCTGTTTCCCTGAAATACCCAAATCCGAAAAAGTATTGTGTCCGGTCATTACCACCAGCAACATTCAGATCATGCCCGGTTCTGATACCGGTGGTTAACAAAAGATCCTGCCAGTTGGTGTTCACACCGGCTGCCAGGTTCGTTTGCTCAATTGCTGTAAGGGCATAAGGAGAAGTCACGTTAGGATTTGTCAGGAAGGCCGGTTGTCCCTGCCGGGCATCTTCCTTATATTTTGCATATTCCTGGCCATTGAATTGTTCCCAGGTATCAATCGCGCTGGAAATCCCGACATATCCATTATAGGTAGTAACAGGCTTACCGGTTCTTCCATGTTTGGTAGTAATAATTATTACACCATTGGAACCCCTTGAACCAAAAATAGCGGTGGCAGAAGCGTCCTTCAGGATGTCTACCGTAGCAATATTTTCAGGATTTATATCATTCACACTTCCGCCAAAAGCCATTCCATCCACCACGATGAGCGGGTTATTATTACCGGTGATAGAACGGTTACCCCGGATGCGGATTTCACCACCCGCCCCAATCTGGGAACTATTGTTCACTATATCTACACCAGCCGCCCGGCCCTGTAACTGATTAAAGAGGTTCGGTGCCTTGATCTGGTTGAGGGTCTCCCCTTTTACCGTGATAGTGGAACCCGTAACATCTCTTTTACGCTGGGTGCCATATCCCACCACTACCACTTCACCCAGACTACGGGTGGCAGAAACCAATGTAACACTCATGGTGGCTGACCCGTTCACCGCTACTTCCTGTGTAATAAAGTCAACGGTAGAAATGATCAATGTCCCGTTTGAAGGCGCTGAAATGGTGAATTCACCGTTCTGATTGGTAGTGGTACCGGTATTGGTACCTTTTAAAAGTACTGAAGCACTTTGAGCTGGCTGTCCGTCATCCTTGAGCACCCGTCCTTTAATGGTCAGGTTCTGCGCAAGGGCCTGGTCAGCCGTTAGCAGCAGTTGGATAAGTACCAACAGCCGCAGCAGTCGTTTTGTAATGTTTGCAGTTTTTTTCATATGTCTGTTTTTGGAAGTGACAAAAAAGAAGCCTGATGATTGGCAGAATCGGAAGTTTGGAGCATCGCCCCGGCGGGAGACTGGACGTGTATGTCCACGAGGAAGAACCCGTAAAATTGAGTGTTTGGTTTCCAATTTTTCATATAGCAGCAGGCAATTTTTAGCAAAGGGTTGATCCATTAAAATCAACCTTCCGGAAACGAATATAGGAATTTTTTTAAAAATTGCAACCGATTGCAATTTTTTTTTAAAATTATGTTGCCGTCCTTTGTAAGCATGGCAGAAGACCGGGAAATAACCATTTATGATATCGCTAAATACCTGAACATTTCAGCAACCACGGTCAGTCGCGGGTTGAAAAATCATCCGGCGATCAATAAAAACACCCGCAAGAAAATTGCCGAAGCGGCCAGGTTGCTGGGCTATCGTTCCAATATGTTTGCCAGCAGTTTACGTAGCAAAAAAACCAACACAATCGGGGTGATTATTCCCCGCATTAACAGTTATTTTATGGCCTCCGTACTCGCCGGTATGGAAGATGCCGCCAGCCTGAAAGGTTACACATTAATTATCAACCACTCGAATGAAAGTATGGAAAAGGAAAAGGCCAACGCCCTTACCATTTTCAATAAACGGGTGGATGGTCTCCTGATTTCCACCGCCTTTGACACGGATAATATCGACCACCTTGACCCGTTTTTCCGCAAAAATATTCCCGTGGTTTTCTTTGACCGTTCCTGGCCCCATAAAGACACCATAGCGGTTGAAATTGATAATGTTCAGGCCGCCTATAATGTTACCAAACATTTGCTGGATCAGGGTTTCAGGAAAATCATCCACCTGGCTGGTAACCTCCGGCAGAATGTGTATGCCGACCGGTTGACCGGATATAAAAATGCCCTGCAGGAAGCAAAAATTCCCTTTGAAGACAAACGGGTACTGTTTTCCCCGCTGACCGAAAAAGCAGGCACTGAATTAGCCGCGAAAATTCTTACCATGAAAGAAAAAGACCGGCCGGATGCCGTGTTTGCAGCCAACGATACATCGGCCGTATTCTGCATGCTGGCGCTGAAAGAAGCCGGCATCCGGATTCCGCAGGATATCGGATTCGCCGGTTTTAATAATGACCCGATCAGCCAGGTGGTGTCCCCTAAATTAACCACAACAAACTACCCCGGATACCGGGTCGGAGAAACGGCTGTAACGCACCTGATCCTTCACCTGGAGGGTATAGCAGATATGAAAACCACACCAAAAATCATCCTGAGATCAGAATTAATTATCAGAGCGTCCTCACAAAAAAAGAAATCTTTGTAATTTACTTTTTTTTCCGAATTTCATGCAACCGATTGCAATATGAAACCCAAAAAAGATATAACTATCTATGATATCGCCCAGCGATTATCGCTCTCTTCCGCAACCGTGAGCCGTGCGCTGCAGGACCACCCTGCTATTAATAAAAACACGCGGAAAAAGATCCAGCAAACAGCAAAAGACCTGGGTTACCGGCACAATACATTTGCCAGCAGCCTGCGAAAACAAAAAACAAATACGATCGGGGTGATCGTACATGAGTTGAACAGTAACTTCATCACTTCAGTTCTGGCAGGTATTGAGAAAGTCACCACCGAAGCAGGATATGACCTGATCATTGCCCACTCATCAGAGAGCTATACCAAAGAAGCAGCCAACGCGTTGAACCTCTTCCATAAAAGGGTGGACGGCCTGATTGCCTCGTTGGCTTTTGATACTAAAGACCTGGAGCACTACCGGTCGTATGAAGAAAAAGGAATCCCTGTGATTTTCTTTGACCGGGTGGAGGAAAAAAGTGAAAGCACCAAAGTCATTATTGATAACTATAAATGCGGCTACCAGGCCACCCGGCACCTGATTGAACAGGGATGTAAAAAGATCGTACTCGTTACCGCCAGTCTGAAACGTAACGTTTACGCCCAACGCCACAAAGGATACACGGATGCCCTCTATGACAGTGGTATCACCTATGAAAAAGAACGGGTACTGATCAAAGACCTGAGTGAACAATGCGGCGTGGAAGCGGCGCTGCAGATACTGAAAATGAAACCGCTGCCGGACGGGGTGTTTATCACCAACGATTTCTCTGCTGCCGTATGTATGCGTACCCTGCGGGAACACGGTGTGCGGGTACCAGAAGATATCGCTATCGTGGGTTTCAATAATGATGCCATCAGTAAACTGGTGGAACCACAAATGACCACCATCGATTATCCCGGTATTGATATGGGCGAAATCGCCGCCCGCAACCTGATCAATCACCTGAAAGGACTTAGTGACCTGAAACATACGAACACCATTGTTGTCCGTTCGGATCTGATTATCCGGGGCTCCTCTCTGAAAAATAAAAAATGAAACTCATCCGCCAGATATGAAAAAGCTATTCATTGCATCCCTCCTTTTTCTTTCCTTCAGCACGGCCTATGCTGAAAACGGATACGACTTATGGCTCCGCTACTTAAAAATCACCCATTCCGGAACTCTTGCCCAATACAAAAAACTGGTCAGTTCACCTGCTTTGGCCGGCAGTTCTCCTACCCTGCTGGCAGCAAAAGAGGAATTACAAAAAGGGCTAAGCGGTTTGCTTGGCTATCATATACCGGTCAATAATTCCATTACCACTAAATCCACCCTGGTAATCGGTGTAGCGGGTACCCCATCCCTCAGGCTCTCCCCGGCAAATGAAAAAAACCTGATCGGCCTCGGAAGTGAAGGTTTCCTGATCAGCAGTGATAAAAAAAACAATGGCCGTACCCTGATCACAGCGAATACGGATATAGGAGTGCTCTATGGGGTTTTCCATTTTCTGCGCCTGATGCAAACCCAACAGGATCTCCGGCAGCTTGACATTGTATCCATACCCCGATTAAAACTCCGGCTGCTCAATCATTGGGATAACCTGAACAGAACAGTCGAAAGAGGGTATGCGGGTTTCAGTATATGGGACTGGCATAAACTACCGGGCTATGTAGACAAACGATACATTGATTATGCCAGGGCCAATGCCTCCATTGGTATTAACGGTGCGGTATTAAATAACGTAAATGCCAATGCACTCATCCTGACCAACCAATACCTGCAGAAAGTAAAAATATTAGCCGATGTATTTCGCCCCTACGGCATCAAAGTTTATCTCTCTGCTAAATTCAGTTCGCCCATTGAGACAGGTAAATTAAAAACAGCCGATCCCCTGAATGAAGAAGTAAGGCAATGGTGGAAAGATAAAGTCAAAGAAATCTATTCACTGATTCCTGACTTTGGCGGATTCCTGGTCAAAGCAAACAGCGAGGGACAACCCGGTCCACAGGATTACAAAAGAACACATGCAGACGGTGCGAATATGCTGGCAGATGCAGTCGCCCCTTTTAAAGGAAATGTGATCTGGCGTGCTTTTGTATACGCATCCGAAAACCCGGTGGACCGCCATAAACAGGCCTATGATGAATTTGTGCCGCTTGACGGACAGTTCAGGAATAACGTGATGGTACAGGTGAAAAACGGCGCGATTGATTTTATGCCAAGGGAACCCTTTCATCCCCTTTTTGGCGCCATGCCCCGCACGCCCCTGATGCCTGAATTTCAGATTACCCAGGAATATACGGGACAATCCACGAATCTTGTATACCTGGCTCCGATGTTTAAAGAAGTACTGGAAAGTGATACCTATAGTAACGGTCCTGGCAGTACCGTTGCCCGCATCATTGATGGCAGCACGAATCAAGATCGCCTGAACGGAATGGCCGGCGTATCCAATATCGGAAATGATATCAACTGGTGCGGCCACCCGTTTGCACAAGCCAACTGGTATGCATATGGAAGATTATGCTGGGACTACAGCCTGAGCAGCGCGGCCCTCGCAGAAGAATGGTTGCGCAGTACTTTCTCCAATGATTTGCAATTTATAGCACCGGCCAGATCGATGATGCTGGAGAGCCGGGAAACCATGGTGAATTTTTCTAACCCGCTGGGATTACACCATATCATGGGTGCCAATGGACATTATGGACCAGGCCCCTGGGTCAGCTTCCTGAACCGGCCGGAATGGAACTCGGTTTATTACCATAAAGCGGATAGTATTGGCGTAGGATTTAACCGGACCCCCAGCGGCAGTAACGCATTAGCTCAATATTATCCGGAGGCCCGGAAACAATGGGAAAACCTCAGCACCATTGACGAGAAATACCTGCTTTGGTTTCACCATGTGCCCTGGACATATACCACCAAAAGCGGACGCTCCCTCTGGAATGAACTCTGCTACCGATATTATAACGGAGCCGATCAGGTGAAAGAGATGCAGCAGACTTGGGACCGGTTGAAATCTTTTGTAGACCCGGAACGGTTTTCTCACGTGAAGCAACTATTGGCTATTCAACGGGAAGAGGCCATCTGGTGGCGTAACTCCTGTTTATTGTATTTCCAGACGTTTAGTAAAATGCCGATTCCGGCAGAATATGAACAACCGGAAAAAACGCTTGACTATTATAAAAGCCTTCGTTTCCCATTTGCACCGGGGAACTGACAGGAATCAAGACTGATCCTGTTTACAATATGCCGGTATTAATTCAGGCATAATTCAGTTGTGCAGAGACGAAAAGTGGCTATTTGATCCCGGATTACATCCCATGGAAATGAAGTCGGAATAAGGCGATCGCAGACCAGTATCTTCTGAAAAACCCAACCCTGATTTTGCAATCGGTTACAACCGGGAAAATAAACCATGAATGATATTGCCATGAAATCAATGTTCCAGAAACTAACAGTACTGCTTCTTCTTACCGGAATTACGGCCCATGGGCAACAACCGGCCGCTGATGAATTAAAACCCTATCAACAGGTTGCGACCTACCTGAATCCGGTGTTACCGGGCGATCACCCCGACCCTACCTTATTAAGAATCGGGAAGGATTTTTACCATTGCGGATCATCCTTTCACTTCAACCCATACCTGCCCATCTATCATTCAACCGACATGGTACACTGGAAAATTATCAGCCGGGTGGTACCATCATCAAAAGCCGCATTTGTTGCGGACCGGCCATCCGGGGGAATCTGGCAGGGCGCGATTACGTATTTCTATGGCTCCTACTGGATTTATTTTTCATCCGGTGGCCAATGGTTTTGTAAAGCGGATTCACCTTACGGTCCCTGGTCTGAACCGGTACAGGTTATAACCAATCCGGTTACAGGTCCGTTAGGATATGACAACTCCATTTTTATCGATGATGATGGCAAACCCTATATGGTAATTAAAAACGGACAAAAAGTTAACCGCTTACAGGCTCTTGGAAAAGACGGCCAACTGACAGATACTGTAATCAACCTGGATTGGATCAACCAAAACCTTCAGTACAGCTGGGCGGAGGGACCGGTGATGTGTAAACGAAATGGCTGGTATTTCTACTTCCCCGCAGGAGATGTTTCCGGTGGCCAGTATGTAATGAGAACGCGTGAACTTACCGCGGACTCTACAAAATGGGAACGACTGGGAGAATTCTTCAAACCCATTACGGATCCCCGCACGGGTTTTCGTCGCCCCAATCATATTGCAGCCCCACTTCAGCTGGAAGACGGCACCTGGTGGACCATTGGTCAGAGTTATGAAAAATATGACCAGGATGACTGGTCCGGATCAGGCCGGCAAACTTCGTTGTACCCGGTTATATGGGAAGGCGATCGTCCGTGGGGGATGGCGCCTACTACTTCGCCTGTACCAATGCCCAACTTACCCAAGTCTGGCATTTCCTGGAGAAGTGTACAAAGCGATTATTTTGACAGCCCCTCCTTAAAACTGGATTGGCATTTCCTGAACCGCAAAGCAGCAGGCAGTTATTCCCTCACAGAAAGAAAAGGCTGGGTCAGGCTAAAAGGAGATACCAGTCGTGCCCACCTGGTTCAGAAAGAAACGGATCATTTTTACTCGGCAATCACAAAAATGGAAATGGCGGCCACCGATAGTCTTGCCAAAGCCGGTATATACCTGACGAATGGCAATCAGAAAGTGATGGCCCGTTTATACAGTACCTATGATAACGGAAATAAACTCGTGCTGCAATGTGATACAGCCATCCGTGTTATTTCAACCCCTCCCGGAAAAACAATCTGGCTTAAAATTGAAAGGAATAGCCATGAACTATACGGTTACTATAGCCACAATGGTAAAACCTGGACATCCTTCGGCATGCCGGTGAATACAAAAAACCTGGACAAAACCCAACCCAATTACAATTCATGGGTAGGAACCAGTGTCGGCCTTTTTGCAGAGAGTATCAATGCTGATTTTGATTTATTCATTTGTAAAGACGGCTATTCTCCCCTGCCTGCATATAGTTACAGTAATTATTTTGGTATTCATAGTGTGAATGAAAACTCATGGAAATATGTAACCACCACGACTGAAAACGGAGGCTGGTTTATGTTGTCCGGTGTGGAATTGGGCAATACATCCCCAAAGGCGGTAGAAATTACTGTTTCTGCAGAAACAAAAGGTACAGTTGAAGTTTGGGCCGACGACCTGGGTACGGGAAAAAGAATAGCCGTAATCCCAATCCCCGCAACCGGAAAAAACACCAGGCAGATTATCAGAAAAGCGATTTCAACATTGACCGGGCATCATGATCTGTATTTCAGGATAATGCCCGGAACACCGGCTTCTGTAAAAATCAGCAGTGTACAATTTATTCAATAGCGTTATGAAACACTTACCAGAATATCTGTTAAGTTAAAAAAATTAAATAGGTTAATTTATGAAAAAGCAATTGGCATTACTACTTATACTGGGTAGTCTGTGCTCAGTATCGGCACAGGTACCTCCTCCTGCAGCAGGATTTGATACCGTACGTGCTTCCATCGCACATGGCATGGTGGATACAGTAATCTATACATCAAAAACTGTTGGAGTAAAAAGAAAAGCCACGATCTATACTCCACCGGGCTTTTCTAAAAAAAGCAAATACCCTGTCCTGTATCTGCTTCATGGAATTGGCGGGGATGAAAAGGAATGGCTGAACGGTGGCCAGCCCCAGGTCATATTGGACAACTTGTACGCGGAAGGTAAAATCGAACCCATGATCGTGGTCATGCCAAATGGCAGGGCCATGAAAGATGACCGGGCCACAGGTAATATAATGGCACCGGATAAAGTACAGGCATTTGCCGACTTCGAAAAAGACCTTTTAAACGATCTTATTCCGTTTATTGAAAAGAAATATCCCGTGCTGGCTGATAAAGATCACCGGGCGGTGGCCGGACTATCCATGGGTGGCGGTCAATCCCTCAATTTCGGTCTGGGCAACCTGGATGTATTTTCATGGGTCGGTGGATTTTCATCTGCACCAAATACAAAACCACCACAGGAATTGTTGCCAGACGCCGAAGCGGCCAGAAATAAACTCAAACTGCTATGGATCTCCTGCGGGGCGAGTGACGGACTGGTTGCTTTCAGTAAACGAACCCATGATTATTTTGAAAAAAACAATGTTCCGCATATCTACTTTATTGAACCCGGTTTCCATGATTTTAAAATCTGGAAAAGCAGTTTGTATATGTTCTCTCAACTTATTTTTAAACCGGTTGATGTCACTGCTTTTCCAAAGTATCCTGTTGCCGGCGCTCCGGCATCTACCAATATCCGCAATGGGGCCTACCCGCAGGTCATGAGTGACAGCCGCGTGAAATTCAGTGTAAAAGCTCCTGAAGCAAAAAAAATACAGATCGACCTCGGCAGAAAATATGATTTAGTAAAGGATGAACAAGGTACCTGGACAGTCACGACCGACTCAATCAGTGAAGGATTTCATTATTATTCATTATTAATTGATGGGGTGGCCGTGGCGGATCCCGCCAGTGAATCTTTTTATGGAATGGGGCGGATGGCCAGTGGTATAGAAATTCCTTTTGCCGGCGGTAATTATTATGCCATCCGGAATGTACCCCACGGAGATATCAGGATCAAACGGTACTACTCAAAAATAACCAACAGCTGGAGACAATGTTATGTTTATACACCACCGGCTTATGACTCCAGCTTTACGGCAAAATTTCCGGTGCTCTATCTCTTACATGGTGGCGGCGAAGATCAGCGGGGTTGGGCACAACAGGGAAAAACAGACCTCATACTCGACAACCTGATTGCGGCCAAAAAAGCAAAGCCCATGATTATAGTTATGATGGATGGCAATTTTGGCAGCGGTGGACTCAGGCAATTCGGAGAACAATCCTTGAAAACATTCGAAAATGAACTGAAACAGGTACTGATGCCATTCATTGAAAGCAATTTCCGTACAGAAACAGATGCCGGCAACCGGGCATTAGCCGGATTATCTATGGGAGGACTACAAACCATATATGCCGGCTTTAAAAACTCATCTCAGTTTGCCTATCTCGGCATTTTCAGTTCCGGCTTTTGGGCCAATCAACCGGCCCTGTCTTCCCCGCTTTATGATTTTATGAAACAGAACAGTGATCAGATTAACAGCAACCTGAAAAGTTGCTGGATCTCGATGGGCGGCAAAGAAGATATCGCTTACAATAACTGCAAAATAATGATGAGCCGTTTTGATGAAATGGGTATAAAATATAGTTACAGTGAATACCCGGGTGGTCATACCTGGCCGGTCTGGAGGAATAACCTGTACCAGTTTGCGCAAATTCTTTTTAGATAATTTTCTACCTGGCAAATAGCGTTTGATGAAAAAAAATGTAGTCCATAACTTTTTGATACTGCTGACCAGCCTGCTATTAAATGCAGGGATACGGGCACAACCATTCCCCTATCAGAATCCGGCACTGACTGTGGAAGAAAGGGTTAGAGATTTAATGTCCCGGTTAACGCTCGAAGAAAAAGCCTCACTGATGTTTGATCAGTCACCGGCCATTCCCCGTCTTGGTATTAATAAATTCAACTGGTGGAGTGAAGCCTTGCATGGACTGGCCAATAATGACAGCGTGACTGTTTTCCCGGAACCGATTGGCATGGCCGCTTCTTTTAATGATGAGCTGGTATACCGGGTATTCAATGCCACATCCGACGAAGTGAGGGCAAAATATCATCAGGCTTTACGTAATGGCAAAGAAAACAGGCGATTCCTGAGTCTTTCTGTCTGGACTCCCAATATCAACATCTTCCGCGATCCCCGCTGGGGAAGAGGCCAGGAAACTTACGGCGAAGACCCCTTCCTCACTTCCCGTATGGGGCTATCCGTTGTTAAAGGACTGCAGGGACCTGCTGATTCAAAATACCGGAAGTTATTAGCCTGTGCCAAACACTTTGCGGTACACTCGGGCCCGGAGTGGAGCAGGCATGTATTAAATCTGAATAACATTAATCCAAGGGATTTATGGGAAACTTATTTACCCGCATTTAAATCACTGGTTGTAGACGGTGAAGTGCGCCAGGTAATGTGTGCCTACCAACGGCTAGATGATGAACCCTGTTGTGGAAATACCCGGCTGTTACAAACCATTCTGCGCGACACCTGGGGTTACAAGTATATTGTTGTTTCTGATTGCGGCGCAGTTACGGATTTTTATACCAGTCATAAAACATCTTCCGATGCCGCACATGCTTCCTCCAAAGCCGTATTGGCCGGCACAGACATTGAATGTGTCTGGCAGGGTTATGCCTATGCCAGTTTACCTGCCGCTGTATCCAACGGGCTCATTACGGAAAAGCAGATTGACGAACATCTGTTTAAAGTCCTTTCCGGACGATTTGAATTAGGAGATATGGATGCAGCAAAGGATGTTCCCTGGGCAACTATTCCGTTCTCAGTAGTCAACAATAATGAACACCGGAAACTGGCCCTGGATATGGCGCGGGAATCCATGACCTTGTTGCAAAATAAAAACAATATCCTGCCGCTGAATACGAGGCTGAAGAAAATAGCCGTCATAGGACCCAATGCGGTGAACGAACCCATGCTTTGGGGGAATTATAACGGAACCCCAGTGCGTACCATCAGTATCCTGAATGGAATCAAATCAAAACTGACGCCCAATAAAATTGTGTATGATAAAGCCTGTGACCTGGTGGAGAATAAAGTGACCCAGAGTTATTTTTCCTATGCAGTTGCAGATGGTCAAAAAGGATTTAAAGCAACGTATTGGAATAACCGGGAACAGTCTGGCGAGCCCGTTACCACCGTGCAGATCACAAACCCCTTTAAAATCACTACGGCAGGTGATCATGAATTTGCATCCGGTGTGAAACTGGAAGGGTTTTCAGCCAGGTATGAAACAGAATTTACGGCTCCGGCCACTGAAGAAATTGTGTTTAAATCCGGGGCAACCGGCTATTTCGAACTGTTCGTAAACGGGCAATCATTATCCCGTTATAATAACTGGCGGACACTTCCATCCAGAATGGCTTATTCCGTAGAAAAGGGAAAAACCTATCAGATTGAAATCCGTTATGCCCAGCTAAATAACTGGCAGGCCAATCTTGAATTCGATTTTGGGAAAGAAGTCGATATTGATTTCAACAACCTCATCCGGAAACTGGAAGGGATTGATGTCGTGATTTTTGCCGGCGGGCTGAGCACTCAACTGGAAGGAGAGGAAATGCCCGTCAATTATCCGGGCTTTAAAGGAGGAGACCGTACCGATATCCAGCTACCGGAAGTACAACGCCATTGCCTTCAGGCATTGAAAGCCGCTGGCAAGAAAGTAATATTCGTCAATTGTTCCGGTTCTGCCATTGG
>DAORKK010000015.1:0-37123 GCA_035439525.1 Chitinophagaceae bacterium | reverse complement strand
CGCTTACGGTGTCGCCGTCGATTTCGCCATTATCATAGAGGGTCAGGATCAGGCTGTCCGATTTGAAATAGACTTCCTGGGTGAATTCTGATTTACGGCCACCGATCATCGTTGATTTTTTGATCGGGTCTTCAACTGATTTTTTAACCAGCAGGGCCGCTGGATCGATGACTCTCGGTTTCGGCAGGTTTGTTTCAACCGGGTTGGCGATAACCGTTTTATTGCTGACCGGTGTCGTGGCCGGTACAGTTGGTGTTGGTTTTGTTTTAGCCAGGTTATCCGGAGTAACAGCCGGAGTTTTTTCTTCAGGTGCTTTAGTCGCGACTATTGTTTTTGGCGCTTCAGTTTGCTGATTTTTTGCCGCAGGGTTTGTTGTTTTAACAACGGCTTTTTCTTCCTGTGACGGGCCCGGTTTAACGGTTGCAGTAGTTACAGGAGGTGTTGTTGGCTGTGTTTTTATCACAGGGCTGGTTGCCGGGGCCGGTTTTACGGCGGCGACTTCCGGGTTAGCGGTACTGGTGTTTGCGGTTTCGTTAGCTGCATTAGCCGGGGCTGCCGTTCTAACGGGAGGGGTTTCTGTTTTTACAGTAACAACCGGAATATTTGTTTCGGTTTTGGTTTTGGCCGTCGGTTTATCCTGGGTCTGAGGATCCGGGTTTTTCTTTTCCGGAACAGCCGTCAGCGCCGCCTCGTTTTTTACTCCCGGTTTTTCCTGGGCCTGGTTATTTGTTGCGACCGGATTGTTTCCTGGTAATGCATCTGCTGGTAATACGGGTACCTCCTTGGTTACCGGGACTGTTTGTACTGCTACTTCTGGCACTACACGTGGCGTCGGTTGGGGCAGTTCCGGTTTTTTCACGGAAAGCGATTTTTCCTCATTTTTGGCCAAAATATCAGCTTTTTCGGTGTATTCTGACTGAATTCGCTCCGGTTTTGCCACTTTTACAAAAGGTGTGGGTTCGGTTCGTTCTTTATAAAAAGCAATTTCGTCGGCTTTATTCAGCTCTTCCAGGTGAGGAAAAAGTTTGGATGCGGTCAGGTCTTTTTCCTCCGCCAGGTTTACCTTACCTGTAACCGAATAGAATTTTTTAGTGGCATTGGTTTTCCAGCTTCCATCAAGTTGCCAGGTGCTGTCAGTCTGGTTACGCCGGAATGTGCTGGTTACTTTGATTCCCTTGTCCAGCTTCCCCCTGAAATTATAAGCAATGATTTCATCGTCTTTTACTTCACAAATATCCCCTTCAATGGTTCCTTTGACACGCTTAACAATGTAATACAGGGTATCGTTTACAATAAATTCACTGCGGGAATAGCCAAATACCTTTCCCCGGTATTCGGTAAGAGCGATTTCAAAAGACTGATCTTTCCGTACAGAGCTGCTGTCGTTGTGAAGAGCACCCACCCAGAGTCCGGTCAGGGTCTGGCCATAAAAAAACAGGGGGGCAAGCAGGAACAGGAAACTAAGCCAGAGGTGTCTGGCTTTGAGCAGTGGCTTCATGGATAAGGAGATCGGCATTTTCTGGACTAACGGATTTACAATTTATCGTATGTAATAACGTTTCTAACCCCTCCCGATTGTGCAGGGACCGGAAATAAAACTTGTCATAGTACCGGAGCAAAATTTCGAAACTTTCGCTTGTTTTGCCCTCTTTTAGCAGTAAAATGGCCGTTTTTGCGTTCAAATGACCCAATTTCTGGCTGATTCGCTCAATGGCAGCAATCAGCTTTTCCTGTTCTAAAATCCCATATTCGGGAGTTATGTGCTTCAGTCTTTCTTCAAAAGGGATGTCGAGGAACCAGACTTTCGATTGGCGCATGTTTTTCCAGAGGTCGCCTGGGATGTTGATGAGGCCGATGCGCTGGGATTCATCTTCGAGCCAGATACAACTAGTTAGTAGTTCGTAGTTAGTAGTTCGTAGGCCCTCCTGAGAACTTATAGCTGACAATTCTGTACTGAGGAGATTTTCGAACATCTCCTGGGTAGGTTGCGGAGGCAGGCCGATAGCGCCGAAGGCGGAGCCTTTATGGTTGGCGATGGCTTCAAGATCAATCACCTTCTCCCCTTTTTCTTTCAGGGTTTTGAGTAATTCGGTTTTACCCGAGCCGGTGTATCCGCCAATGATATTGAAGTGGTAAGGTTTTTTAAACGTATCGAGTACATGGTTCCGGAATTTCTTGTATCCGCCGATAAGCGTATATACTTTGAATCCGTACATATCCAGCAGCCAGGATACCGCGCCGCTGCGCATGCCACCGCGCCAGCAGTAGACGAGAATTAGTTTCGAGTTGTGAGTTTCGAGTTGCGAGCCTTCAAGGGACGACTCTGCATCTATTTGTTGCTGACTGCCAACTGCCGATTGCCGGCTGCTGACTGATTCTACCTCTTCCACCATCTTGCGCATTTTAGGGCCGAAGTAATCGAGACCGATTTTGATGGCTTGTTCGCGGCTGATTTGTTTGTAGGCGGTGCCGACCTGTTTGCGTTCCTCATCAGTGAATAGTGGAAGCGAAACCGCCCCCGGCATATGCGCATGGTTGTATTCGCCGGGAGAACGCACATCGAATACAGGATGTGTTTCCGCCAGTTTCAGGAATTCATCTATGTGGATGCGTTGGACGGCCATGGTTGTTTGTAAAAATAATCAATTCGA
The DNA here is from genome assembly GCA_035439525.1 of Chitinophagaceae bacterium. GTDB lineage: Bacteria > Bacteroidota > Bacteroidia > Chitinophagales > Chitinophagaceae > JJ008. Next base: position 34,472 of record DAORKK010000015.1, on the reverse strand, counting down.
AGGGCAAGTTGAACAGGAGGTTTATATCATTGGGCAGAAGTTGTTTTGATGAGTGTATAATTCAACCCCGTTCGGGGTTAGCAGAAGAAGGCAATTACAGGGATATTGTTAGTGCCGGATATTGTTTGTTTTTGAAATCGTGCCAGATGTTTTTTCCGGGTCATTAATAGTTCAACCCCGTTGGGGTTGGAGGGCATTCAACTGATCACCTACCCCCGGGTTGGCACCCGGGGCTATGAATGGTTCAACCCCCTTCGGGGTTAGCAGTTAAAGTCAATCAGTGTGATAAATTTAATTCCAGGGTTGGATAGCCCGGAGGGCTTAAATTTTTAATAGCCCCGCGTGCCAACCCGGGGTAACGTGTCCCCCTTTGCCCCCTCCAACCCCGAATGGGGTTGAACTATACCCGGTTAAACAGAAAAAATTTCACCATATAGGCGACGGTTAACCGTTGTTTTCACAACTGAATTACTTTACAATGGCCCCGGAAATAACACCGGATTTTTTTAAAAAAAACCTTATTTTATGAGCACCTACCGTCAGATTTATTATCATCTTGTCTTTGGAACAAAATTCAGGGAATCATCCATTAGTCCTGCAGCTGAAAAACAACTTTACAACTACATATGGGGTATTGTGAAAGCACAAAAATGTAAACTATACCAGATAAATGGAATGCCAGATCATGTTCATTTGTTAACGGATCTTCACCCTTCAATGTCGCTAAGTAATTTTGTGAAGGAGATCAAAGTTTCCAGCAGTATGTGGATGAAAAAGTCCGGGCTTTTCCAATCTTTTTTGGGCTGGCAGGAAGGGTATGGTTCTTTTACCTGTTCAGAAAATGAAAGAGACCGGATAATCGGGTATATAAAAGGCCAGAAACTACATCATTCAACAGAAACCTTTGAAGAAGAATACAGAAGGTTGCTTCAGGAACACCATATCAATTTTGAAGAGAAATACCTTTTTTAAAGTTCAACCCCGAAGGGGTTGAACTAAACTCCCCGAAAAAATATGCAAAAAAAAGGCCGCCACTGGCGACCTTTTATATTGAATTTTTAATTCTTTATCGGTTCATACTCGCCAAAAACTCTTCGTTGCTCTTGGTACCCTTCATCCGGTTCTGCAGTTCGCGCATGGCTTCTTCGGTATTCATGTCTGTGAGATAAACACGGAGGAGATTCATACGCTGCAATACATCGCGTTCCAGCAGCAGGTCGTCGCGACGGGTACTGGAGGCCACAATATCGATGGCAGGGAAAATCCGTTTGTTGGAAAGGCGACGATCCAGTTGCAATTCCATGTTACCGGTTCCTTTGAATTCCTCGAAGATCACTTCATCCATCTTACTTCCGGTATCCACCAGGGCGGTAGCGATAATGGTGAGGGAACCTCCGTCTTCAATTTTACGGGCGGCACCAAAGAACTGTTTGGGCTTCTGCATCGCGTTTGCTTCCACACCACCGGATAATACTTTACCAGATGCGGGAGCCACGGTATTGTGGGCACGGGCGAGACGTGTAATAGAATCCAGGAGGATCACCACATCATGTCCGCACTCTACGAGACGTTTTGCTTTTTGCAGGGCAATGGTAGACACTTTAACGTGTTTCTCTGCCGGTTCATCAAAAGTAGAAGCGATTACTTCGCCTTTAATGCTGCGTTCCATATCGGTTACCTCTTCCGGACGCTCATCCACCAGTACCACCATCAGGTAGCACTCGGGGTGATTTTCGGCAATGGCATTGGCCACCGCTTTCAGCAACATGGTCTTACCGGTTTTCGGCTGGGCCACGATCAATCCACGTTGTCCTTTACCAATAGGGGTAAAGAGGTCCATGATCCGGGTGGAATAATCAGAGGCGGTAGTAAAGAGATTCAGCTTTTCAAAAGGGAACAAGGGGGTGAGGTAATCGAAGGGTACACGGTCGCGTACTTCTTCGGGACTCTTGCCATTGATCGTATCCACTTTCAGTAAAGCGAAATATTTTTCACCTTCTTTTGGAGGACGTACAGATCCGTGTACGGTATCACCGGTTTTTAAACCGAATAACTTGATCTGTGAAGGAGATACGTATACGTCATCGGGAGAAGATAAGTAGTTGTAGTCGGAGGAACGGAGGAAGCCATAACCATCGGGCATCATTTCCAGTACGCCTTCACCAAGGATCACCCCATCAAATTCCACATTGAACTGCTGTTCACGGCGGGGAGGATAGAATTTATTCTGTTGATTCGTATTTTCACCCGCCTGCTGGCTGGCTTCATTGAGAATGGCTTGCGCCAGTTGTTCGGTTTTACTATCAAGAACGATTTCAGCATTGTTATTTTCAGAACCATTTTGTTGTTCCTGATCCGGTTCAGCATCCTGCTGTTGTCCTTCTCCGGCTGTACTGTTTCCGTCAATCTGTGGCTTTTCATCCGGTTTCTTCCGGGCTTTCTTCACAGGGGCTTCTTTTTTTATTGGCATATTGGGTTTTTTAGGGGCCGGCTTCTCTTCTCCACCACTTTCAACTACAGCTTCTTCACTGCCGCCGGTACTGGTGCTGGTTTTTACAATACGCTTACGTTTGCCATCGTCGGCAGGTTTGGCTCCTTTAGAACCGGCAATCGCCTGGCTGTCAAGAATCTTATAAACCAGATCCTGTTTACTCAGCTTTTTGGCATTGGGGATTTTCAGCTGCTCGGCTATATCCAGCAGTTCAGGAACGAGCATGTCGTTCAGTTGGAGAATGTCATACATAAAAAAAACTTGAGGTTAGTCAAAACTCGTGGTCACCAATCTTGTAATGTGAAAATTTGAGTTAAATTGAACGAAACAGGCAGGTAAATGATGAGCCAAATGCTAAGGAGAGCTAAACTTATCGGCCTCTTTCCGCTGCAAGTATACAGCTAATTCGGCAAAACCAAAAATTTTTACCCGCTTTATCCACTAAGTATCTTCAGACATTATACAGAATTACAAGGGTTTACGTTAAAAACCCCGCTCCCGCTCAATGCTGACTTTCATGCTTTACCTTTGCCCCTCGGAAAAAACGACGATATGTTCAACAAACGAATCAAGATCAGGGAACTGCTGGCCACCGAGCCGGCCGGACAGGAAGTAACTGTTATGGGATGGGTACGTACCTTCCGCAATAACCAGTTTATAGCATTAAATGATGGCAGCACCAATAATAACCTGCAGGTGGTGCTAGCATTGGGAAAATTTCCGGAAGAGACTTTAAAAAGGATCACTACGTCTGCATCCTTGAAAGTTACCGGTACAGTAGTGGCTTCATTGGGAAAAGGACAGAAAATGGACCTCAATGCGGCAAGCCTTGAAGTATTGGGTGATAGTGATGCAGAGAAGTATCCGCTGCAACCGAAAAAACATTCGCTGGAGTTTCTCCGTGAGATCGCTCACCTGCGTTTCCGTACCAATACGTTCGGGTCGGTATTTCGTGTTCGCCACTCACTGGCCTTTGCCATTCACCAATTCTTCAATGAAAAAGGCTTTGTGTATATGCACACACCGATCATCACCGCGAGTGATGCGGAGGGGGCCGGTGAAATGTTTCGCGTTACCACGTTACCGATTGACGGCACGGCTCCGAAGAATGAAGATGGCAGTATCAATTTTAAAGAAGACTTTTTTGGCCGCAGTACCAATCTTACTGTGAGCGGTCAGCTTGAAGGAGAACTGGGTGCTACGGCTTTTGGGGAGATCTATACATTTGGTCCCACCTTCCGTGCTGAAAACAGCAATACCACCCGTCACCTGGCCGAGTTCTGGATGATTGAACCGGAGATGGCGTTCTATGATCTCGAAGACAATATGAATCTTGCCGAGGAGTTCATCCGGTATATTATCAAATATGCCATGGAGCATAACCGCGAAGACCTCGAGTTCCTGTCACAGCGGCTGGCGGAGGAAGAGAAAGCATTACCACAGGACAAGCGGAGTGAAATGGGCCTGATTGAAAAACTGGAGTTTGTACTGAATAATAATTTTGAACGCCTCACGTATACAGACGCGATTGAGATACTCCGGGAGAGCAATCACAATAAGAAAAAGAAATTCCAGTACCCCGTTACCGGCTGGGGAATGGATCTGCAGAGTGAACATGAACGTTACCTGGTGGAGAAACATTTCAAGAAACCGGTCATCCTCTATAACTATCCTGCAGCGATCAAAGCCTTTTATATGCGCCAGAATGATGGCTGTGCTCCTGGACAACAGACCGTGGCGGCCATGGATATTCTGGCTCCAGGTATCGGTGAGATTGTCGGAGGTTCACAACGGGAAGAGCGCCAGGAAAACCTGGAAAACAGGATGAAAGAAATTGGTATCCCGGTAGAAGAACTCTGGTGGTACCTCGATACACGCCGCTTTGGAACTGTACCGCATGCCGGTTTCGGACTGGGCTTTGAGCGGATGGTGCAGTTTGTAACGGGTATGACGAATATCCGGGACGTGATTGCTTTTCCGAGAACGCCGGGAAGCGCGGAATTTTAGGCTAAGAGGTCAAAAGAGAAAAAAGAGAGGAAAAGAGTCAAACTGAATAGCACTACACAATCACACATGCCTAAAAGCAAAGAGGCCATTACAAAAATGTAACGGCCTCTTTCCTGTTTTAAAAACACTTATTTCTATCCGGCTTTTCTCCTTCCTCTCTTTTCCTCTTTTAAACTCTTAGCCAACTATTCGTGCACACACATCACCGGTACATGTGACTGATACACCAGTTGCTTGGAGGAACTGGGTTTGAATACACCTTCCAGTAAGCGGTGTTTTTTAGGAATGGTGATAATAAGATCGAGGTTGTTTTTTTCCGCAAATTCATTGATGCCGTCTTCTATATCGGCATGTTCGATAAAATGGTAGAAAGGATTGGCTTCTTCCAGTAATGTATGCAGCAGAGCGGATTGTTCCGGCGTTTCGGGTTTGAAATGTTTATTGTGATAGTCCACATTCAGCACATCGAGTTCCGCGTTAAATTCTTTTACAAAATCAACAATGAAATGCGTGGGTGTGGTTTTCACCACATCCTTGAAGTCGCAGGCGAATCCGATTTTTTTAATTCCATTTCCAAATGTTTTACCGGGCGGGACACAAATCACCGGCCAGGTCAGGTGCCGGATCGCGGTGAGGGTATTGCTGCCAAAGAGGATACGCTCTACTCCGGAAGCCCCCTTGGTTCCCATGACTACTGCAAAAGGATTTATTTTATTGCAGAGATTTTCCAGTTCATCGGCCACATTACCGAGCCGCGTTTCCGTATATACTTTCAGACTGCCGGAAGTCAGGTGTTCCACTTCAGTTTTCAGGTGTGCAATTTGTTCCTCTGCTCCTTTGCGGAGATCTTCGATCGATACCAGCACAATGGGGGTGTCGGTAAAACTAACCGGCACCTGGTATACATGCAATAATAAAATACTCGCGTTTATACTTTTGGCCATATCGATGGCATAATGCATGGCGTTAGTGGCGATGGGTGAAAAATCAGTAGGAACAATAATGGTTTTCATTGCTGAAGGTTTGTCTTGAAGTTAACACAGTTATCGGAAAGATGTCATGACTGCTATCACTTATTGAAATGATTTTTTGTGGAAAAAAACGACCACGGTGTCTGATTAATAAACAACACTTATGGCAAACATTGACAATGAAATGCCGGTACAACGGCACAGGGCCGGGTTTCGGCGACCCGTGAAACACCAGTTACGCATTGATATGACACCGATGGTGGATCTGGGTTTTCTCCTGATCAGTTTTTTTGTGATTACCACAGAGCTCAGCAAACCAACTGTTATGCCGCTGGCGATGCCGAAGGATGGCGGGGAGGCTGACCTGGGGGAATCGTATGCATTTACCGTATTACTGGACAGCCAGGAAAATGCGTGGTATTATCATGGGAATTGGCCAGCGGCTGTGGCTAAGAAGGCTGTATATCCGGTCAATGGAACTAAGGAATTGCGGCAAAAAATTCAGGAGCGGCAACAATGGCTGGACATTCATCCGGGTAAGGAGGGAAGGGCCGGACTGATGGTGCTGGTGAAATCTTCACCGGATGCATCCTATAAACAAGTGGTGGATGTGCTGGATGAAATGGCGATTAACCAGGTGAAAAAATATGCAGTCATTAAGCCGACATTAAGTGAGCTGGAGTGGATGAAAGCGTTTTAAAATAATTATTGCTTAGTCTGTTTAAGATAAGCAGCAATCCGTTGAGCTACATTATGACGGATATCCATATAATAAAGATTGATATCTCCCACATGATAATTTTTGCTGCGGTACAGAAAGCTCCAGGGAAACCGGGGCTTTCTGGTATATAATAAACCGTCTTTAATCTGCGCATCCGTGCTTTTGCGGTAGAGTTTGTTATAACGGACCAGGGCGCCTTTATTCTGTTTGCGGCTGATAAACTCCGGTCCGGTGGTCCAGCTCAATGGGTTGGTGACTTTAACCGTATCGGTTTCTTTTGCTAAATAGGGAGGGCGATAGCCTTCGCGGAACGTCCTCCAGCTGCAAAAACAGCCCGTTTGCAAGGGGTCACTGCATACCGATAAGGTACGGAAGTAATGTCCGGGTACGGGCCAGCCAATGATATAAGCCGTTACCAGCTGTTGGGCTAATGGTTTGTCTTCGAAAAACTCTTTCAGTAAGCGTTCGCTCAGGAAGGCCCCCTGACTATGACCCGCAATGATGATGGGCCGGCCCTGGTTATAATGAGCGAGATAGTAAATAAATGCTGCTTTGATATCTGCATAAGCTAATTCAAAAGCGGCGATGCTTTTCGCTGTATCTGCACTATAGAAATTCTGAATATGTGCCTGGCGGTAACGTGGGGCAAAAACGCGGCTTTGTTGATTGAACACACTGGCCTGGTATAAGATGGTGCTGTAATCGGTCTTAGCATTGATGTATGCATTGTCGATAAGGGCATTTGTAATTACAGAATCCTTCGCTTTTGTAAAAGTGGTTGGGTGCAGGAAGAACACATCAGCCAGGCTATCTCTTTTTTCATATTTAAGGAAAGCCGGGATACTGTCAGACGGATCCTTTTTCCAGGGGTGGGCCGCCCAATAGTCAAGTTGGCTGAAATCCGGAGAACCAGAAGGGCTTTTGAACGGATACCTGGACTGTAAGGCCAGGTATTTATCGGCGCAGGCACTCAGGAGCAAAAGGAGGAAAATGGAGGAATAAAGGGTCTTTTTCATTGTAATCAGGGTAAAAATCGGGAAAAAACGCCGATTTATGAGATTTATCGCTCATCACGGCCTAAAACCATTCATAAAGAAACCAGGTCAGGAAAAAGGGGTCTAATATTCAATAACAAGCAGATTAATAACATGTTATGTTTATTTTCGGAACAGCGCCCGCTAAAATACCAAAAAAAATAAGGTACTTTGTTTTGCATAGTACCAAATATGACATTATCTTTGATTCAGATTCATTAAACTGAACAAGTATGAATATCGAAAACACACAGAGCCAGATGCGCAAGGGGATACTGGAATTCTGTATTCTCTCCATCATTCGCCGGGGCGAAGCCTACCCCAGTGATATTGTGGAAGAGATGAAGGCGGCCAATCTCCAGATCCTGGAGGGCACCCTGTACCCTTTATTAACCCGCCTTAAGAACGCGAGTATGCTGACCTACCGATGGGTGGAAAGCAATTCGGGCCCGCCCCGTAAATACTTTTCCCTGACTGAAAAGGGAGAAGGATTTTACAAGGAACTGGAGCAGACCTGGAATGAACTCTCCAACGGGGTAAATGCCCTGACCAGTAAAAAACCCGAACACCCTTTTCAATACTAACCAACCAACTTCAACCAAATACGTGAATCATGAAAAAGATTATTAACATAAACCTCAGTGGCCGGGTCATCCCGATCGAAGATGCTGCTTACGAGCAACTGCAGGCCTATATTGAGAGTCTGCGCCGCTATTTTGCCCACGAAGAAAGCCGTGATGAAATCATCAATGATATTGAAAGCCGTATTGCGGAACTGATGAGCGAGAAAGTACGCAAGGGCGCTTCCTGTATTACGGATGCGGATGTGGAAGAGATTGCCACATCAATGGGTCGTCCGGAAGATTTTGAAGCGGAGGAAGTAAGTCCTGGTGGTGAGATACCCCTGAAAGGAAATTCATCTTCCCAGAGCAATCAGCAACAATACCAGCAACAAAGCAGCAGTCATACCACCGGTGCCCCGCATGCCGAAAGGGAAAAAGCCCCGAAGGGTCGTTTGTACCGTGACACCAGTGATAAGTTTATCGGGGGTGTATGTAGTGGTATCGCCGCTTATATGAATGTGGATCCTGCCATTGTGCGTATACTTTTTGCCATCATCACTTTTGGTGGTTTTGGTTTTGGCTTCCTGGCCTATATCATCATGTGGATGATTTTACCGGCCAAAGACCTGGAAGAATATTCTGGTAAACGCCTGTTCCGTAATCCGGAAGAGAAAGTAATTGGCGGGGTTGCCAGTGGTTTAGCGGCTTATTTTGGCAAGAGCACATCTACCGTTCGGCTGATTTTCGCCGCCCCGATGATCCTCAATATTCTGTTCGGTACACTCAATGGATTCCGCTGGAATGATTTTGACCTGTTCTGGAATATTGGCTTCAGCTCGATCTCCGGAACCTTTATCCTGATCTATATTGTTCTCTGGATCGTATTACCTGAGGCCAGGACCACTTATCAGAAAATGGAAATGCGTGGAGAGAAAGTAGACGTGAACGCGATCCGCCAGAATGTAAAGGAAGGCGTGGATAATATGAAAGAACGGATGAAGGGTTGGGGCGATGAGGTGAAGGAAACCGCCCAGAATTTTTCAACTAAAGCCAAAGAATTTTCCAATACCCGTGGCCGTGAGTTTGCGGCTGAAGTCAACCAGTCGGTAGGTAAGTCTGGTGGTATCGGCCATGCCATCGGGGTATTATTCAAAGTTTTTTTCCTGTTTATATTCGGCACGATCGCCTTTGCCTTGTTCATTGCCCTGATTGCCGTGCTGTTCAGCATTCCACAGTGGTGGGGGCTGAATGAGTTCCTCTGGTCCAGCAGCTGGCAGCAGGTATATGCCTGGGGCACATTGATCTTCTTTATGCTGGTCCCCCTGATTGCATTTATTGTGTGGGTGGTTCGACGAATTATGAATGCCCGGGCCGGCAGCACTTATATCGGCTGGACCTTTGGGGCGATGTGGACCCTCGGATGGATTTCACTGGTCCTGCTGATCACCAGTATCAGCCGCGATTTTGCCCGGAGTGATTTTAAGGATAATGACCCTCCAATTACATTCAGTACTCCGAAAGGTAAACTGGTGGTAACAGTAGCTCAGCCTGAACTGGAATATACCGGTAACTATGGATGGATCGATGGGGACATCAATGGCTGGGATTTTACAGGCGACAGTATGCGACTGGCAAATGTATGGTTTGATGTAAGCGCCTCTCCCGATTCACTGTATCATTTGACCGTTCGTCGTGTGGCCAATGGACGTACTGATGAGGAAGCAAAGATCCGCGCCGCCGAGTTTACTTATACTACACTCCTGCAGGACAGCCTGCTTGACCTGGCCAGCAGTTATTCCATTGGCAAGAACAGTAAATACAGAATACAACAGGTGGGAATCCTGATCCAGGTGCCGAAAGGAAAGAAAATCAGGTTTGATGCATCTGTTACGGATAAACTCAACCTGGGCCGGGTTACTGTGAACCGTCGTAACCGCCGGAATATCGGTATCTCTGTAGACAATGACTATGATTTTTCCTTTATGACCGGCGTGGATTATACGATGGGCATTGATGGCAAACTGCAACAGGACGGCCTGAAGCAATCCGAACCAACACCGCGTCGTACCAACACCGGTAACTATCGCTATAACAGTGCCGATACCGTTGCTCCGGCAGCTACTCCTGAGGAAGAAGCCCAAAAGCAACTGGAAGAAGAAAAAAGAAAGATCCGCGAGGAAAGCGAGCGGAAAATAAAAGAACTGGAAGAGAAGGCCAAAGCGGCAAAGTCAGTTTCGTTTCTGAAAAAGAAAAAAGACTCCCGCATAGAAGGTGATATCGTGGGCATTCCCTCCCCGGTAGGTTCACTGGTCTTATAAAGAAATGCACCGAGGTTGAAGTCCCGTTTTACGGGATGGTTGGCAGACCGTTGAAGTCCGGTCAGCCGGAAGACTCCCCCCAGGGGAGTCTTTCTCTATTAATACCTAACGCTTAATCGCTTAACTTTGCTCACCTTTTAAGAATAAACTATGTCTGTAAAAAACACCCCCTTTACTGAAAAACATATTGCCCTTGGTGCTAAAATGGCCCCCTTCGCCGGATATAATATGCCCATTTCCTATACGGGCATCAATGATGAACATGCTGCCGTACGGAAGAACGCCGGTGTATTTGATGTAAGTCATATGGGTGAGTTTATTTTAAAAGGAGAAAAAGCGCTGGACCTGATTCAGCGGGTGACCAGCAACGATGCGTCCAAACTGAAAAACGGACAGGCCCAGTACAGTTGCCTGCCCAATGCCGAAGGTGGTATTGTAGATGATCTGCTGGTGTATTGTGTGGAAGAGAACAAGGTTTATATGCTGGTGGTGAATGCTTCCAATATTGAGAAGGACTGGCACTGGATTTCGAAGCACAATACTGAAAAGGTGGAAATGCACAATGTGTCAGAAAAAACATGCCTGCTGGCCATCCAGGGTCCCAATGCTACCAAGATGCTGCAGCCGCTCACCGAACTGGATATCATCAACCTGAAATACTACACATTTGTGAAAGGCGTTTTTGCCGGCGTGGAAAATGTGCTGATCAGTGCCACCGGTTATACCGGAGCAGGTGGGGTTGAGATTTACTTTGAAGACAAAGACGGAGCTGCCGATAAGATCTGGGAAGCGATTTTTGCTGCCGGTGGTCCCCAGGGATTAAAGCCGATCGGACTGGGCGCAAGAGATACCCTCCGTCTTGAAATGGGCTTCTGTCTCTATGGCAATGATATCGATGATACCACGTCCCCGATTGAAGCAGGATTGAGCTGGATTACCAAATTCACCAAGGAATTTACCTCCAAAGAAATATTCGCCAAACAAAAAGCAGACGGGGTCAGCCGCAAGCTCGTGGGTTTTGAAATGATTGATAAAGGCATACCCCGTCATGGCTATGAAATCAAGGATGCGGATGGTAATTCCCTGGGAGTAGTTACGTCCGGAACCCAATCCCCCAGCCTGGCAAAAGCCATTGGGATGGGATATGTACGAACTGATTTTGCAGGAATTGATGCGACCATCTACATCCAGGTGCGGGATAAACTCCTGAAAGCCAAAGTGTCGAAAATTCCTTTCACGGCCTAAACCGTGGTCTTGTTTTTGCATAAGGGAGGTAGCCTGTGTAACAGGTACTATGAATAAACCTTTTTTGCCATGCCAACGATCCATCTCACCACTTTTATAGCCGCCCCTTACAATGTGGTCTTTGACCTGAGCCGTCATATCGGACTGCACAAGGAGTCCATGTCAAAGTACAAGGAAGAGGCGGTGGCCGGCACGCGCTTCGGACTTATAGAGAAAGACGAGACCGTGACCTGGAAAGCGCGGCATTTGTTCAAAGAGCGGCTGATGCGGGTAAAAATCAGTGAACTGAAGCGCGGCGATATGTTTATCGATGAACAGATGCAGGGTGATTTCAAAATGATGAAACACGAACATTATTTCAAACCCTGTGAAAACGGTACGATCATGATCGACCTCTTTCACTTTGAAACACCGTATGGGATGCTGGGCCGTTGGTTCAACGCACTCTTTCTTACCAACTACATGAAAAAACTCCTGGAACAGCGTAATAAAACAATACAGGAATATGCAGAGAGCGATAAGTGGAGAAAGCTGTTAATTAAGTAATTTTGCACCTTACTATGAGTCAGAAACCCTCCCTCCATACATCGATCTCCCCGGCTTTATTACACCTTTACGATCTGAGCAACAGCGTGGTCGTGATCATTGATGTATTCCGGGCTACGTCCACCATCGCTTCTGCTTTATATAACGGGGCTAAATGTGTGATACCGGTGGATTCAGTACCCAAGGCCATAGAGATCAGTAGAAACATCGATGGGATAGCTGCCGGTGAGCGGGATGGTATGATTGCGGAAGGATTGCAACATGGCAATTCGCCATTGGAATATACCCGGGAGTTTATTGAAAATAAAACACTGGTGCTGACAACAACTAATGGCACCCGTTTATTGCAGATGGCACTGGACCGCAATGCGGATACCATCATCTCCGGATCCTTTCCTAATCTTTCGGCTGTTTGTGATTTCCTGGTACAGGAGAAAAAGAATGTAGTACTGGGTTGTGCCGGCTGGAAAGACCGGTTTAACCTGGAGGATACCTTATTTGCAGGCGCAGTGATCAACCGGCTCGCCAAACAGTTTACGATTCATTGTGACAGTTCACTGATGGCAGAAACCATGTATTTGAAGTATAAAAACAAGCTGACAGATTTTGCACCGAAGCTTACGCATTATCACCGCCTGGTGGAACGCTTCGGACTGATAGAAGATATTAACTTTTGCCTCACGCCCGATCTGGCTAATGTACTGCCGGTATACACCGAAGGAAAGCTGATTGTGAAATAAAAAAAGGGGTCAAAGGTACTTCATTTTTCGCTCATAAATCCGGAAAAAAATTAATTTATTATTTCGGCCATTTCATGAGGAATTCCGCTTTTTAATCATTTAGATTTGCCGATTGCCCAATAATCAGTCGGCAGCCGGCAGGCCGCAGTCAGCATCAAAATCGTTGCGACTGCCAACTGCAGACTGCCAGCTGCAAACTGAAATACTGAATGGCGTTACCGCACCTTATTAAGTATATCTATACCCATGGAACGGATGAAGTGATCCGCCGGGGAAAGAAAATACACGCAATTGGTTTTGTTGAACTGGTCGAATACGATGACCTGTTTGGTTCAGCGGTTTTCCGGGTGAAGGATGACAGCTATTCTACTTACTATAAAGTATATATTCAGAAATTCAAGGATCCTAAAGGCACTTCCATGCGCTGTGCCTGTCCATATAACCTGGGTGATATCTGCCGGCATGAGGCGGCGGCGCTTTTCCAGCTACAGGAACTGATTGACCGGGGCCATTTGCAGACAGAAAACATAAAGTATGATCAGCGCCATACGGTCGCCAAGATGAAAGCCATCGAACTCAAGACCCTGCGCCTGCTTTGTTCCCCCGAAACCTTTATTGATGCCGAAACTTTTTTACGCACCAATAAAGCCAAGATTGAATCCGCTGAAAACGAAACGGTAAAAGCCACCGTAACCCTGAACGGGCAACCGTATAAAGTCATTCTCCGTAAAAACGAAGAACGGAATTTTGATACCAGTTGTGATTACGAAGATGAAACCCACCTGCTTTGCCTGCCCAAGCTGATCGTTTTTCTTCAGTTGCTCAATGCACATGGGGCCAATTATTTCGACAGCATCCGGAACTGGGATAAAGAAAAAAATAAATTATTGGAAGCCTATGGGTATTCCCTCGAAGATGATTTAAAAGGAAAGTTTGAATTTGCCTATAAAGACGGCAAACCTTTTCTGCGGGTACTGGATGCTTCCATCAAACGGGTGGCCCCCGTTGCTGCCCCCAACAGGCCGGTATTACTACCGCTGAAAGAAAAAGACGCGGTGGAGGAAAAACTGGTCCTTTCTGATGAACCCGCGCCGGCTCCCTCGCAACGACTGGGTGTGGTTTTTAATTTCAGTAAAAAAAGCTATCCCCGCTTTACCGTTGATGTGGTGATTGGTGAACCGAATGAGAACCAGGACGCGTTTACCGGAAAAGTGGAAAAAACCGATATCAGCCGCTACGTGAATACAGACCAGTTGCCCGATGGTGACCGCGAGCTGCTAACCATGTTGCGCAAACTGCAGGATGCGGAGATCAATAAATATATCAGCCGCAACTCTCCTTTTTCCGGCATCTGGGAAAATATCATTCACCAGGAAGATGATGACCTGCCGGATGAGACCAAGGAACTGATGGCCGAGTACATGTTGCCCAAACTGAAAAAATTGTTCATTGATTGTACCGGTAATCCCTTTGTATTTCTGTTGCCGAGCGGAAAAGCCTTTAAGACCAGCAACCTCGAACAATTGCAGTTGCAGTCAGAAAATGCAAAGCCGCATTTTATCATCCGTAAAAACTCGAGTTACAGTATTCAATGCCGGGTAAAAGCGGGTCCGTTGGAATTTGACCTGGGGGATAATGAAGCGGAGACACCTTTATTCTTTTTATATAACAATACGGCGCATCTCTGGGAAAGTAATGATGTGATCCACCTGGTGGAGAAGTTCCTGCCTTCCGGTAAGATGAGTGTTCCGGTAGCGCAATGGCAGGATACGCTGATGAAATTTATCATGCCCCTGGCCCGTGAACATAAGGTGGATTTTGATAAAGCCCTGATCCAGGAAGTGAAGGATGGCAATCCGGATGTGAAGTTATACCTGATGGAAAAAGGGGAATACCTCGTGTTTCAGCCCTCTTTCTCCTACAAAGGATACGAGACAAAAGCCAAGGACCGGGATGAAGTGATTGTACCACAGACGGATAAAGTGCTGGTGGTGCATCGTAACCGCGAGAAAGAACAGGAGTTTATCCAATCACTGCAGAACCTGCATTCCAATTTTGTTTATAATGAAGACTCTGCCACACTCGCGCTGAAGGGCTCTGATGTGCTGAAGAATAACTGGTTTTTCCTTTTCGTGGATGCGATGAAGGAAAACAAAACACCGGTATTCGGCTTTGAAGCCCTGAAAAATTTCCGTTTCAATACGGCTAAACCGCAGACCAAGATTTTTATCAGCAGCAATACAGACTGGTTTGATGCCAAAGTGGATATTCTCTTCGGCGATCAGAAAGTAACCGTGGCGGAAGTGAAGCGGGCGCTGGCCAACAAACAGCAATTTGTACACCTGAGTGATGGTACCCTGGGTATCCTTCCGGAAGAGTGGCTGAAAAAGTATTCGCTGTTGTTCCGGGTAGGAGAGGGCAAAACCGATTCGCTGAAACTCTCCCGTTATCACCTGAGTGTGGTGGATGAACTCTATGAATCCAGGGATGAAGAAGAACTGGTGGTACAACTGGAAGAGAAATATGAAAAATTAAGAGAGTTCAATAAGATCCGCGAGATCGATCCCTCGAGTCAGTTGAAACAAATCCTCCGGCCTTACCAGGTGGCGGGTTACCAGTGGCTCAATTACCTGAAGGATATTAAATGGGGCGGGATACTGGCCGATGATATGGGTCTTGGTAAAACCGTACAGGCCCTCTCCTTCATGGAATTTTTTAAACAGGAGCAGGGCAAACTGAAAGCCCTGGTGGTTTGTCCCACCACGCTGATCTATAACTGGGAAAATGAGATCCGCAAGTTCACCCCCAGCCTTACCTACCGCATCCACCACGGGGCATTGCGTACGCGGGTAAAAGAAGAGCTGACCGATCACGATGTAACGATTACCACTTATGGTACGTTGAGAAGCGATATCAAACTGCTGGTGAGTGTGGATTTTGATTATGTGATTCTGGATGAATCCCAGGCGATCAAGAATCCTTCCAGTAAAGTAACCAAGGCGGCCTGCCTGCTGAACGCGAAAAATCGGTTGTGCATGAGTGGTACGCCGTTGCAGAATAATACGTTTGACATTTTTGCGCAGATGAATTTCCTGAACCCCGGTATGCTGGGTACGATGGAATTTTTCCGCCAGGAATTTGCCATTCCGATTGATAAATTCGGGGAGCAGGACCGCAAGGATCACCTGCGCAAGATTTTATATCCGTTCATTCTTCGCCGTACCAAGGAACAGGTGGCCAAGGATCTTCCGGAAAAGCAGGAGATGATCCTGTTTTGCGAAATGGAAGAAGAGCAGCGGAGTATTTACGATGCGTACCGGAATGATTTCCGTAACCAGATCCTGGGTACCATTGAAACACAGGGCATCCAGAAATCACAGTTAACGATCCTGCAGGGATTGATGAAACTGCGGCAGATCTGTGATTCACCGGCGATCCTGAATGAGCAGGAGAAGTTTGAAAATCACTCCATCAAACTGGATGAGCTGGCCCGTGAGCTGAGTGAGGACATGAGTAATCACAAAGCCCTTATTTTCTCCCAGTTCCTGGGTATGCTGGCCCTGATCCGGGCCAAGCTGACCGAGCTGGGTATCAAATACGAGTATTTTGACGGCAGCACATCGGCGCCTGACCGGGAGAAAGCCATTCAAAGTTTCCAGAAGAACGATGAAGTACGGGTGTTCCTGATATCGCTGAAAGCCGGGGGTGTCGGTTTGAACCTCACCGCGGCGGATTATGTCTATATCGTGGATCCCTGGTGGAACCCGGCCGTTGAACAACAGGCCATTGACCGGACACACCGTATTGGTCAGACCAAGAACATATTTGCCTACCGGATGATCTGTAAGGATACGATTGAAGACAAGATCCTCCAATTACAGGAGAAGAAACGGGCCCTGGCAAAGGATATCATCTCCGATGATGCGTCATTCGTGAAGACCCTGACCCGGGAGGATGTCGAATATCTCTTCAGTTAAGCTGTTCATCGGTCAAAACGTCCATTTCACCCTCATTTTTGTAAAAACCGTGGGCCGGAGCGAAGGTTCGCCCCCGCCATTACGTCTTTATTCGTACAACATATATAGCTGATTATGAAGAAGATTTTAACCTTATTCCTTGTTTTATTCACGCTAATTACGGGAATACAGGCCCAGAAAGCGGATGGTGGCATCAAGGGTAAACTGATGGATACCACTGCTAAACAACCAATTGCAGATGCGACCGTGTCTGTTTTGAATGCCAAAGACTCCTCGCTGGCCACTTTTACCCTTTCCAATAAACAGGGCGTTTTTGAAGTAAAAGGCCTCGTTGCCGGTGAATACCGCCTGGTGATTACCAGTAAGGGCTATGAGGAGATCAAAAAGAAAGTAACATTAACTGAAACAGAAAAGCAGCTCGATCTGGGTAGCCTCACCGTTCAGAAAGACTATAAAATGATGGAAGGCGTAACGATTACCAGTGAATCGCCCATCCAGGTAAAAAACGATACCATACAGTTCAATACCAGTGGTTTTAAAACCCAGCCCAATGCCACCCTGGAAGATCTGTTGAAAAAGATACCGGGAATGGAAGTGGATAAGGAAGGAACGGTGAAATCGCAGGGCGAACAGGTGCAGAAAGTGCTGGTGGATGGCAAAGAGTTTTTTGGCAACGACCCCAAACTGGCGACAAAGAACCTGACGGCGGATATGATTGAGAGCGTGCAGGTATTTGATGATATGAGCGACCAGGCCAAATTCACGAAAGTGGATGATGGCAGCCGGAGCAAGACGATCAATATCAAATTGAAAAAAGACCGGAACAAAGGTTATTTCGGCCGGTCCACCTTTGGTTACGGATCAGATGACCGTTATGAAGCCAATTTCAGTGTAAACAAGTTCAAAGGTTCACAACGGATTTCTTTATTATTCAATTCCAACAATATTAATAAACAAGGGTTCTCCTTTTCCGATATCATCAGTTCCATGGGTGGTATGAGTGCGATGGGTGGCGGTGGTGGCCGAGGCGGTGGTGGTATGAACTTTGGCGGACTTAATTTCGGTGGTAACAGTACCGGTATTACAAAGTCCACCGCAGCAGGTCTCAATTATACTGACGAATGGGGGAGTAAAATCAAAGTGACCGGTAGTTATTTTTATTCCACTACCCGGCCCTTGCAGGAGCAGAGCACGTTCCGTCAGACATTCTTCCCCAATGACTCTACGGCAGCCAGATCAAATATTTCGCAATCCAATAACCTGAACCAGAACCACCGTTTCAATTTACGGTTTGAATACGCAATTGATTCTATGAATTCGATTCTGTACACGCCTTCTTTAACTTTCCAGCATTCGGAGAGTTTCAGTCTGGACAGTTCATTAACGGAATCCATCACCCCATTGAAGCAGTACCTCGCGGTGCGTGGCCGTACACAGAACAGCAACGGCCGGGATGGACTTAACCTGGGTAATAACCTGTTGTTCCGCCACAAGTTCAAAAAGACAGGACGGACCCTGACACTCGGAGTGAATAATACTATTGGTAACAGTGAAAGTGACGGACTGACCTATTCCAGTAACCTGTTTTACCTTTCCGACGGAACACTGGACTCTGCGTTTATCCAGAATCAGAATTACCTGCAGAAGACGACCACCAATAATAACGTGATCAGTACTTCATACACAGAGCCGGTAGGACTCAATAAGCTGATTGAGTTAAACTATGCTTATACCAGAAACGTGAATGAGTCTAACAGGAAGACCTTTAACTTCAATGACAATTCGGGTAAATATGATAATTTAAACCTGCGTCAGACCAATGACTTCAGAAATGTGTTTGAAGCGCATAGGGCGGGTATCAACTTCCGGGTGCAGAATGCCAAATACAATTACCAGTTTGGTGTGGGTGTACAGCAGTCCTCGCTGGACAACTCCAGCTACCGGGCCGACAGTAACAAAACCTTCCTGACCAGTCAGACCTATACCAATCTCTTCCCGACGGCGAATTTCAACTTTACGCCATCCCGGAGCAAGAACCTGCGTTTCCGTTATAATGGCCGGACTAATCAGCCTTCGATCACACAGTTACAGAATGTACCTGACGTAACCGATACACTGAACATCCGCATTGGTAACCCGAACCTGAACCAGGAATTCAGCCATAGTTTCAACCTCGGGTTTAATACGTTCAATATGCTGACGATGAAGTTTATCGCGGCCAATATCAACTTTACGACCACGGATAATAAGATCATCAACAATATCAGTTATACCGGACGCAGGCAGGTGACCACTTATGAAAATATGGATGGCTATTTTAATGGTTCCACCTTTATTACACTGGGTCTTCCTTTCCGCAATCCCAAACTGAAAGGATCCAGCATCAATGTAACCAATAACATGAGCTATACCCAGGATATCAGTTTACTTAACAGTGTAAAGAATATTACCCAGGTATTCACGATTAACCAGGGAGTGGGGCTGAATTTCAACAAGGAAAAACTTGATTTCGGGGTAAAAGCCAACCTGGCCTATAATACGGTGAAGTATTCAATCAATACAAGCCAGAACGAAGACTATTATACTCACAACTATTCAGGTGATGTGGCGTATACTTTCCCCAAAAATTTCATCCTGTCCACCGACTTTAATATCCTGATGAATACTGGCCGTGCTCCCGGGTACAACCAGACCATCCCGGTATGGAATGCCAGTTTCAGTAAGCAATTATTCAAGAATAAGAACGGGGAACTGAAATTCTCTGTACGTGACCTGCTCAATCAGAACCAGGCCATTGCCCGTACCACCACACTGAACTATGTGGAAGATACCCGGAGTATGGTGCTGAAGCGTTATTTTATGGTGAGCTTCCTGTTTAACCTCAACAGGATGGGCGGTGCCAATCAACAAGCTGCTCCTGGAATGCCACGCGGTATGAACCGGATGATGGAAAGAAATACAAGGGATGTGAGGATGTTTTAAAAAATACAAGGTCCCTCCTTCCCTTCGACAAACTCAGGGTAAACTCCGGGATGACAAATAGTTAAAAAAGGGCTGTTTCTAGATTGAAACAGCCCTTTTCATTATAGTAGGGGTTAGTAAAGAAATGATCAGGGTCTGCGGAAACTGCCAGAGGCTACCGGGTTGGCACCGGAAATAAATACAGCCAGTACTGATTTCAGCAAACGGACAACATTAAAAGAAGGTTTGTAATAATTCCGGTAAATCCGGGCAGATTCGTGATAATGTACGAGGTCTTTGTTTTTCATATCAGGATGTGTTTACGAAGGGTTAACGATCAGGTTGACTTTAAAAGTATGTAATAAAAGTAAAATTTAATAATATTGGGTCCTGTTATCAACCCGTTAAATCCCGTACAGATGAAAAAAACAGTAAAAACCCTTGTATTAATTACGATCCTCTCCTTCTTTTCGATTTCTGTAATAGCTCAGCTGAAGCTCCCGGTGGCTACCGGTTTCACAGCCGATATGAAAAAAGTGATTGAGGACTATCCCAGTCGTTTTATCCACCTGATGGGCGAAGTGAAAGTACAGCACGAACAATCCACCGAATATGAATGTAACCTGAAGATCAATGGCGCGGAGGAAGCGACCATTATCCGTTATTCTTCCAAACGGGATGGCGTGGTGAGCTGGGAGGCCGTGATGTTTACTTCTGATGATTTTGAGGACGCGAAGAAAAAGTATAAAAACTATTTTTCCCAGCTGAATAACCTGGGTGTGACGTTGGGTAAGGATCATTTCAAACTTCGTGGGGTCTATGAAGCCCCTTCAGAAGAGAACAAGTTCAACTCCGTACTTTTTGCCTTTGAACCCAACGCACCGGATATGAAGAAAGTAAAAGTGGAGCTCACGCTCCAGTACAAAGCCCCGATGGACTGGCAGGTGAAAGTGCTGGTGTATGATAAGGAGAGAGAGGATGGGGAGCAGGGGAGAGTGGAAGAATAGTCGGGAGTTAGTAGTTAGTAGTCGGGAGTCAACAGCCCCTCCTGAACTAGTCGGTAGTTAGTAGTTCGAAGTCGGGAGTCAACAGCCCCTCCTGAACTAGTCGGGAGTTAGTAGTCGGGAGTCAACAGCCCCTCCTTTGAACTTGTATCTAAAACAACAAGCTGTTACACGTTTTACGTAATCTGCTCGCCACTCGCCACTCGAAACTCGCAGCTCATTAACCATAATTAACCTTAAACCCACTCCATTTAACCCGTTTACATAGCCGGTACGACTATTTTCGTGGCAGAAACCAGGAGCCATGAGAAGATTTTTTACACTTTTATTTATTGTCAGTCTTGCCGGTCCGCTTGCGGCGCAGAAGAATGGGACCGTAAAGGGCATTGCCTTTGATACCCTCAGTAAGCAACAGGTGGGAGCGGCCACCATTACCGTGCTGGAGCGGAAAGACTCTTCGCTGGTGACTTTTACCATGACCGGGGCCGATGGACGTTTTGAAATCAAGGGTCTGGCCAATGGGGATTATCGCCTGCTGATCTCCCATGTCAACTACCACAACAGCAATAAATACTTCTCCATTAATGATTCCCTCAAAAATGCCGACCTGGGGATGATGGTGATGAATGATAAGGCCAAGGTACTGGCCGAAGTGGTACTGGAAAATGAAGCCCCGCCGATCACGCTGATCAATGATACCATACAGTACAATGCCGGTTCCTTTAAAACAGCACCGAATGCCAGCGTGGAGCAATTACTAAAGAAACTGCCGGGAGTGAAAGTGGAAAAGGATGGTACCGTGAAAGCACAGGGGGAGACGGTAACCAAGGTACTCGTGGATGGAAAAGAATTTTTCGGCAATGATCCGAAAGTGGCCACGAAGAACCTGCCCGCTGATGCAGTTGATAAGGTGCAGGCGTACGATCGACAGAGCGACCAGGCCCAGCTGACCGGATTTGAGGATGGGAATTATGAAAAGACCATCAATCTCAAACTAAAGAAGGATAAGAAAAAAGGACTGTTTGGAAAAGTAAATGCAGGGGCCGGGAATAAGGAGCGATATGAAGGCAAGTTCAATGTAAACTCCTTTAAAGGGGCCCGCCAGTTTTCGGCAATCGGTATGGGCAACAATACGAATGCAGAAGGATTTTCCTTTATGGATATCCTGAGTTTCACCGGTGAATTATCCCGCATGCAGCGGGGCGGTGGCGGAAACATCAATATCAACCTTTCCGCTTCAGACGCATCTGCCATGGGCATCAACGGAGGAGGCTCCAACAGCGGCATCAATACCGCCTGGGGGGGCGGATTCAATTACAATAATATCATCGGGAAAAAGCTCGACCTGCAAAGCAATTATTTTTATAACCGGTTTAATCCGAATACCGAAAGTCATATCCAACGGCAGTATCTTTTACCAGACACTTCTTATTATAATTCCAACTCCTATGCTGACAATCTGAACAATACACACCGGGTCAACCTGAACCTGCTTTATCAGCTGGATTCACTGAATTCGATCCGGGTGATCCCCTCTTTCAGTTACCAGCAAACCCGGAACCGGTCCAATACGGATTACCAGACATTGTCCAAACAGCAGTCAATGATCAATGACGGGTACAGTAACAGTATCAGCAACAGCGAGGGGTATAATTTCAGGAATGAGATAGCCTGGCGCCGAAAATTCCTGCGCAAAGGCAGAACCTTTTCCCTGACCCTTCAAACCACGCTGAATGAAACAGACGGCGATGGCAGTCTCTCCTCCATCAATAGTTTTTATCAACCTAACGGTAGTCTGAGCCGGAAGGATACCCTCAATCAGCAGAATACGACTACAGGCAGTCTGAGAGGATATACGGCCAGGGCAGTTTATACGGAACCGTTAGGCAAGCGGACATTAATGGAATTCAGTTTAGGGAAAAGTAATACGCGGAATCTGTCGGAGAAACTGACTTATGATTATAATAAGAACAACGGCAAGTATGATGTACAAAATGCTTTCCTGAGTAATGATTTTGAAAACAGCTTTGGCTTTACCAATGCCGGTTTCCGTATCCGGAATCAGCAGAAAAAATATAATTTTTCACTAGGCGTCAACTGGCAGCAATCGGACCTGGATGGAAAGATCATCAGTGGCACCAAGGATTCGCTGATCAGCAAGCGGTTTCAGAACCTGTTGCCCAATGCCCGGTTTCAATACAATTTTACCCGCTTTAAGAATCTGTCGCTGACCTATAACACCAATACCAATCAGCCATCGATGACCCAGCTGCAGCCTGTACCGGATGTAAGCAATCCGTTGAATATCCGGAATGGTAACCCCGATCTGAAGCAGGAGTATAATCACAATCTGCAGGCCAACCTGGCGCTGATCAGTCCCTTCAGCAGCAAGAACCTGTTTTTCTTCCTGCGGGCGCAGGCAGCACAGAATAAGATCGTCAATTATGATTCACTCAACCAGTTGACCGGGGTGCGGAAAACAAAACCGGTGAATGTAAACGGGGTGTATAATCTCAGTGCCAATTTCAGTTACAGTCGTCCGGTCCGTTTCCTGAAAGGCAATATTGAACTCAGCAGCAATGTCGGGTATAACCGAGGTAAGCAGCTGATCAATACGCTCAGCAGCCCGATGGAAGAAAATGCGATCGGTGTATTCAGTGTGGGCCCCGAACTGCGCCTGGACATGAACCCCACGGAAAAATTCAACCTGGTACTTGGAACTTCGCTGAATCATAACAACACCACTTATTCGCTGCAGCCCGGACTGAGCAATAATTATCTGTCACAGGAGTATTCTGCTTCCGTTGACTGGGAACTGCCCAAAGGTTTTTTCTTCAGTACGGATTTTACCTATACGGTCAACAGTCAAAGGGCGGCCGGCTTTAACCTGAAAGTGCCGTTGTGGAATGCCAGCATCAGCAAACAGATGCTGCGCTTCAATCGTGGTGAATTGAAGTTCAGTGCCCGCGACCTGCTCAACCGGAATGTGGGCATCAGCCGCAATACCAGTAACAACTTTATTGAAGACTCGAGGGTGCTCACATTGCGGCAGTTCTTTTTGTTGAGTTTTACCTATAGTCTGAGTAAGACAGGTTTGAATAATGCGGGTAGTGGAGGTGGAATGCGGGTGATAGCGCGGTAAGATATTTTTCCTGCGAATCTGGTTAAAAGGAAGCAGCCATGGATAAGATGACCCCTGCATTTTGCCGGCTGAATTGAGCGCCTTTGGCGAATAAAGGCTCACGACTATTATAGCTTTTCCCTTCAATCCGCAGGAGGATATTTTTATCAGGGGTAAAGTCCAGGTTGAATGAAAAACCACCGGCGCGGAATCCTGTATTGTTTTGCAAAGGGATAATCACTCCATTCCGGTCATCATAATATTCTGTTCGGGCAGCGACACTCCATTGCGGGTGAATGGAATATTTTATGATTCCAACCGGCGAATACCAGTAATTGAAACGACCCCGATTCCCTGGTTTATCTTCACGTCCCAGGTCAAAGCCAAGGGTCAGTCCCCATTTATCGGACAGGGTGATCACCCCGTACCAGTTATGGAATGCTCTTCGTTGATGACTGCTGTCCGGTTTATCACTGCCAAAAAAAGTGCTGTAATTCAGTAAAACCTGATCGGATGGTTTAAACTGAATTTGTGTTCCCCAGTTCATCTTTGTATTACCTGCAACCCGGGTGATGCGTTGCCATCCATTCAATACCAAACCGCTGAAACTCCATTTCCCGTTTTTTCCCGTGTAGGTAAGTTTGGCTCCGGTTTCGAAATACGGACTGTTTTCAGCCAGCACACTGCGGGTAAGTGTGGGACAATCCTTACTGATGGCGGATTCAAAACCGATATGGGAAGGAAGTATACCAGCGTCCAGCCAGATATTTTGTTTTTTGCTTAACCGGATTCCGGCATTGGCTTCCAATATATTTTTCAAGACACCAGGTTCGGCACTGTAGTTGGCATTCATATAGGTTCCGGCTGCAGCGGCCAGGTTAGCCCGGCTGTTCTTCCGGTTAATGGAGGCTTTAAGAAACCCCATATTCAGATTAACCTCATTGTGCCGGTTATGACTGTAAATGTAACCGGGACGGTTACCATCAGCCGGTTTATTGAAATCATACTGATAATAGATTTCTGTATACCCGGTGATACTGAGTTTGCCAGAATCAGTGCTGTCCTGTGACCATGCAGGGATAGAAAACAGCCACACTAATTGAATAAGGACAATATTTTTCATACAATCAGTTTCCGGTTCTCGTTAATGGGATCTGCCTGGCAGGTTGATAGACCAGGGGAATATCTTCCACCACCACATCGCTTTTATCGAGTCCAAAGGCTTTTTCATCCCGCTGTCCCAGGTTTTTCAGAAAAAAGTAGGAATTCAAAAGTAATCCGTCTTTCAGTGCAAATTCATTTTCCACGGAAAGGAATTTTTCGATCACAATGAATTTAAAATCTGGCTGGGCGTTGTATTTGGTGGAACCATCCGGCCGGATATGCAGGTTGAGTTCTTTTTTAGCGACCAGGTCCTGCACGATATTCTTAAAGTACAGTTCTGTTTTTGGCTGTATCCGGAATCCGGCATGTATGGTTACTTTTATCACTTTGTCATCGAGGAGTTCAGCAACGTCATAGGTCAGCGTATAGGGGTGTTCGGTCCGGTTGATATGAACAAACCAGTACACATCTGCCCTTTTGGGTTTTTTGGCGAAGATGGAATTGATAATTTTTTCCTCCACCTGGTGGCGATTATTAGCCTTTGTCAGGTAGATCAGGTGAGTGGAAAATTTGGGTACCGCATCATCTTCACTCAGTTCTTTGATGGTTGGGGCAAATTTGCCCAGGTCCACAAAGCGGGTAAAGCGGTTATTGATTTTGCGGGCTTTAAACCAGGTATACATTACCAGGAAAATAAAAAGTTCAAAGAAAAGAAACATCCAGCGTTCTTTGATCTTCGCCACATTAGTAATAAAGAAGGCGGACTCCACAATGGTGAACAGCAGCAGGACGCCCACCACGAATAATTTATTCCATTTTAGTTTATAGATCAGGTAATAACTGAGAAGAATGGTCGTCATCATCATCGTGATCGTAATGGAAAATCCATAGGCGGCTTCCATATGGGTGGAGGTACGGAAATAAAGGATCATCATGACACAGCCGATCCAGAGAATGGTGTTTACACTTGGGATATAGATCTGACCTTTGAGGTCAGACGGCTGTCGCACCGCTACTCTTGGCCAGAAGTTCATATTCATAGCTTCACTGATCAGGGTATATGATCCGCTGATGAGGGCCTGAGAGGCAATGATGGTGGCGGCAGTGGCGATGGCAATACCTGTCAGCAGAAACCATTGAGGCATGATTTCAAAAAAGGGGTTCCGGCCGGCCAGTAAGGGGTCGCCCTGGTGCATCAGCCAGGCGGCTTGACCGAGATAATTGATCAGCAGACAGATTTTTACGAATGCCCAGGTTATGCGGATATTTTTTCTGCCGCAATGCCCGAGATCGGAGTAGAGCGCTTCAGCACCGGTGGTACAAAGGAACACCGCTCCCAGCAACCAGAATCCACCGGGATAAAGGGCCAGTAATTCATAAGCATACACGGGGTTCAGGGCTTTCAATATTCCGGGATAATGGGAGATCTGTACCACACCTAATGTAAACAACATGGTGAACCAGACCACCATTACTGGTCCGAAGAAGCCACCCACTTTCTGTGTACCGAAACGCTGAAAGAAGAACAGAAGAGAGAGAATGCCAATGACAATGGGAACGGTGGGAAGATTTGGAATAACCGCTTCCAGTCCTTCCACAGCCGATGCCACGGAGATTGGCGGGGTGATGATCCCATCTGCCAGCAGGGTGGTGGCACCCAGGATTGTGGGAATCACCAGTTTTTTTCCATAACGTCTTACGAGGGCGTACAGAGAGAAGATGCCGCCTTCTCCATCATTATCTGCTTTCAGGGTTAGCCAGATATATTTGACGGTAGTTTGTAGTACCAGGGTCCAGAAAATACAGGATACCCCACCCAGCACTAATACCTCGCTGATTTCTTTTTCACCGACAATGGCTTTGAGTACATAGAGCGGGCTGGTGCCGATATCACCGTAAATTATCCCTAAGGCGACGAGCAAAGAGGCCATAGTGATCCTGTTCGAATGGATGCTATTCGTTTTCATCAGTATGATTTGTATAAGTTGATTTAATCTTTCGCCATAAACCGGTATCCCACTCCTGAATCGGTCAGGATATATGTGGGGCGGTTGGGGTCTTTTTCAATTTTTTTCCGGAGTTGGGCAATAAATACCCGCAGGTATTGTGATTGATTGATATAGCCAGGCCCCCATATTTCCCTGAGCAGGTACTGGTGCGTCAGTACTTTTCCTTCCTGTCGGGCAAAAAGACTGATTAGTTTATATTCTGTTGCTGTGAGTTTTATTAATTCACCTTTGAGTTTAACAGTCCGGTCGGCCAGATTAATTTGTAAGTCCCCGGCATCCACCACCGGATCTACATCCTCAGCAGCAGCACCCCGGAGAGCAGAGCGGACCCTGGCCAGCAGTTCTCCGGAACGAAAGGGTTTTACGAGGTAATCGTTAGCCCCATGATCCAGGGCGTTGATGATATCTTCTTCATCGCTTTGAACTGACAAAATGAGGACAGGTTTCGTATACCACTCACGAAGTTTCATCAGCACATTGTGCCCGTTATCATCCGGAAGGTCCAGGTCCAGGATGATCAGATCCGGAGGCTGTGAGGAAGCGAGGCGCAATCCTTCCCGGGCGGTACCCGCTGATTGTGCAATAAACTGATTATTCTCCAGGGTGATTTCAAGGAGTCTCCTGATCTGTACTTCATCGTCAATGACCAATATAGCGGCGTTATTCATTTTTCAGAAAATTAATGTAGGATACTTCAGTTGGTATTTCTATAGTGAAACGGGCACCATGTGGAATGTTTTCCAGTGTGATCTTTCCTTTATGTGCTTCCACAAAACCCTTTACGATTGATAGTCCGAGACCCGTACCACCCTTTTTTACATGTTCAAGCCGGTAAAATTTTTCAAAAACACGTTCCGTTTCGCCAGGAGGAAAACCCGGTCCCTGGTCCTCGATGGTCAGGATCAGGGTATTGATTTCTGATTTCATTTCACTGTGTATCTCCGTATCCGGGTCCAGGTAATACACTTTCTCTGCTTTATTTCTTGCCCGTATTATAATATCCGTATGTTGGGGTGTATATAAAGAGGCGTTATAGATCAGATTATACAACACCTGTTCCATCAATCCGTAATCCATTTTATAGAGCGGCAAATTATCTGCTATGGTTATTACCGGTGTATGGTTTACAAGTTGTTGCTCAAGACGGTGAACCACTTCATAAATCAGCTCATTTACATCCACCCAATCCTGCCGCGGGCGCAGGAAGCCCGATTCAATGCGGCTCATGCTCAGCAGATTTTCCACCTGCTGATTAAGCCGTAGAGCGGCCACTGAAATATTGGTCGCCAGCTCTTCCTGGTTTGCCTTATTTACTGAAGCTTCCGGACTCATCAGGTTGTCCGAAGCACTGATGATGGCGGCGATTGGTGTTTTTAACTCATGCGAAAGAGAGTTGAGCAGGGTATTATAGAGTTTTACGGTCCTGGCTTTTTCTTCTTCCTCCCTGGCTTTTTTTTCAACCTGCCTGATCCGGTTAGTGAGCACGGCATTGATCGAGGCAATGATAAAGTACATGGCGAACAGGAAACCGTCTTCAGCAGTGCTGATTTGAAAGGTGTATTTGGGTTCAATAAAGAAGAAATTCCAGATCAGGGCGCTCAGGGTGGCGGCTAACAGGACCGGGATGATATCAAACAGGGCCGCCAGGAGAGAAATGCAGAGTAACAGGATAAAAGCAACAACTTTATACCCCAGGTGGTGCTGCAGGAAATAACAAGTGGCGGATAGTAGTACAACGGATCCGGTACTGATCAGTATCTGGATAGTTTTGCTGCTGTTAATGAGTTGACGAAACATGTTTGATTTTCTGAAATCAAAGGTAGTTCCGGAGTTATAAGGGAATTATCAAGAAAAGGCAGGTGGGTATAAAGATTTTATAAAGAAGAAAATATTCCTGTATTTCTAAAATGGAACAAACGCAGCGGGACTCATAGAAATCATTTTTGTCCGAGCAGGTTGTATTCCATCGCAATTCTAACCAGACCGGCTGTGTTACGGGCGCCGAGTTTTGAGAGAATATTGCGCCGGTGAGTTTCCACAGTACCCAGGCTGATAAATAGTTTCTCTGCGATTTCTGCAGCAGTCAGTTCATCCATAATCAGCTGAAGAATTTCTAATTCCCGACGGGACAGTTTAGGAAAAACATCTGTATCTTTTTTTTTCTTTGGTCCCTCAGTCATATCATTCAGGATCATCTCATTAATCTCACTATCCAGGTAGCGGTTGCCGGCATGTACTGAAAGAATAGCATGAATCACTTCTTCTTTCCCGGCATTTTTAAGAATATAGCCCCGGGCTCCGTTTTTAAGCATGAGTTTCACCAGGCTGAGATCCCGGATCATGGTCAGGCCTATTACCTTAACAGCAGGGGCTTCGGCAGACAACTGTTTACAGATTTCAATGCCGTTTTTTCCCGGGAGATTAATATCCAGAAGTATAATATCTGCCGGATTGCTTTTCATACGTATCAACGCTTCCTCGCCGGTGAGTGAAAAACCTGCGATCGAAATTTCGGAGGATTCTGACAGAATCAGTTCCATTCCTTCAATCACCAGTTTGTGGTCGTCACAGATAAATACCTTAATCATGCAGTGGAATTTCCAGGTTAATGGTTGTTCCTTTACCGGGTACGGAATCATACTGTATGACTCCGTTGAGGTAACTGACCCGTGAGTCAATACTTTTCAGCCCAAGCCCTTCTTTTAACCGGCTGTTATTCGGGTCAAATCCCTT
This sequence comes from Chitinophagaceae bacterium, assembly GCA_035439525.1. Taxonomy (GTDB): domain Bacteria; phylum Bacteroidota; class Bacteroidia; order Chitinophagales; family Chitinophagaceae; genus JJ008. The sequence goes on along the minus strand of DAORKK010000015.1, from coordinate 4,927 downwards.
TCCGTTGTCTTCGACGGTGATGCGTAGCGAGTTCTCCGCACTGTACAACTGAATGAAAATGTCAGTCGCCTTTGCATGTTTGACTACATTATGGGCCAATTCCTGAATGATCCGGTAAATCATGATCTGACGGTTTTCAGAAATACCTTCCGGCACTTCCCGGATATCCAGGGTACAGACCAATCCTTGTGCTTTCAGGTTTGAGCCAAGGTCTTCCATTGCGCCTTTTAATCCGGTAACCGCCAATGAATGAGGCATCATGTTGTGTGCAATTCTGCGGACTTCGATACAGGCTTCGTCGATCAGGTGGTTGGCTTTATGATAAATATTCAGGCCTTCAATTTTTTCAATTTCAGACTGGATTTTTGAAAAATGGGCTTTTACCGTACTCAGTAAACCACCCAGTCCGTCATGCAGGTCTTTGGCGATCCGGAGCCGTTCGGCTTCCTGTCCCTCAAGCATGGAATTCATAGCTAAAAGTTTATTTTGTTGTTGCAGTTCGCTGATCTGCTGCTGATTTATTTTTTCCTTTTGCTCCGCAATGGTCCGCTGATAGTTGATCCGTTTGCGCAGGAAATAAAAGGTTACCAAGGAGATCAGGACAAGCGCAATCAGACCGGTGACGAGCAATTGTTTCTGGTTATTCTTTTTTATAATAGCGATCTGTTGTTCATCAATCAGCTTCTGTTTTTCCGCAGATTCATATTGCACATTCAGTTCGTTGAGTTGACGGGTAATTTCTTTATTCAGCAGACTGTCAGAAAGTTTTTTCCAGGTGTCAAAATACCGGTTGCTTTCGGGATAGTTTTTCTGCTGCTGATAGGCTTTGGCCAGCCCTTCCGCGGCATTTTTCATTTGTTCAAGCGCTTTCACTTCTTCTGCCAGTCTGAATGCTTTATCAAAAAACGTTGTGGCTTCCGGATAATTCTTTATGGCAAGGTAATAGTTGCCCAGTCCGTCGTACGTATTGGCAAGATCCTGCTTATGCCCCAGCTTTTCGCGGATCACGCGGGCTTGTAACAGACTGGCCCCGGCTTTTTCATTTTCCTTCATCAACAAGTAAAGCTTGCCCTGATTGTAATAAAGATGCCCCAATGAATACTGGTCTTTCAGGGGTGCTGCAATGGTAAAGGCCTCAAGATATTTTTTTTCAGCCGCAGCATACTCACCGGTTTCGGAATAGATGTTCGCACTGTTCCCTTTGCATTTTATGATACCCAGTGAATCATTCAGGGCCGAATAAACCTCCAAAGATTCATCGAGCAGCTGCTGGGCTTTTTTATAATCTTTCAGGTTCCGGTGTATGGTGGCTACCGCACTCAGGGTATTCGCTTCCGTTTCTTTCAGTCCCAGTTCTTTGGCCAGGTCAATATTCTTATAGAAGTCAACAAGGGCACCCTTGAAATCTCCTTTCAGGCTTTTGATGATACCGGTCTGGTAGTAAACAAAACAGACGTTTCTTTTATTATTTACTTTCAGGAAATAAGCGGTATAGGGTTCAAGATCTTTTAATGCCTGGTCAAAATTGCCCATGTTCTTATTGATCACTCCGAAGTAGTAGTTTACATGTGCGATCCTGAATTCATTTTTAGTTGCTTCCGCCAGTTTACGGGCCTGTTCAGCAAATACCAATGCACGTTTTGGATCAGTCCGTGAATAACCCCAGGCCAGGTCGGTGAGCTGTTTGTATTTTACAGTGTCAACCGTTACCAGGGGCAGATTCTTTTCCAGTGAATCCAGGTTTTGCTGTCCGTACCCAGGAAGCAGGACCAGCATAACCAAAACGTAGAAGACTAACCGGAGTTTGAATTTCCGGCCGACAGAGGATAAAAAATGACACATCATCGAATAAAGTGAATTTTGTTTAACCGGCCAAGGACTGTTGAATTAAATTTTCGTTCCGCCTGCAATTTTCAGACTAGTCGTCCGGACAGATTTTTTTCATGTCTGTAATGGATTGTAAATAGCGGCTGGCATCCTCGTCCTGTCTTACGGTTACGCTCAGGTTCGTAATTTTCCATTGCAGCACCGGGGCACCGTTTTTATAGCCTGCATTAACCTGTATGCCGCTGATCATGGTGGTTACATTCGGAAGACAGCCGGTGATATAGATATGCTTCGCCGAAGTCAGGCTGCCGGTTTTGTATTTTTTGCAATACTGATCACTGTATTTCTGCTCACCTTTATACGCAGTGGCTGCGTTTTCGTTGATCAGTTGTGCACCCCGCGCATTCAATTGAACGGTGCTGCCGGGTACAAAATACAGGGAGGGCGCCAGGGTCTGTACCAGTACCGCTTCCAGTATTTCCGGGTTTCCGGTACGCAATACCTGGTGTACATAATCAGCCAGTTCCTTAAACTCCCGGAAGGCAGGCAGGCTTACGACTGGCAGTGCAGCTGCTGCGGCGGCAGCCGTTTTTTCATTGAGTGTATAGGCCAGCGTCTGCTGTTCCATTTTTTTTATCTGTTCAATCGTGTATGGTGTTTTTTCAAGAACAGTCGGGGTGACATCGCCGACTATAAAACTTTTCCATGTTCCTTTGGGATCATCCCGGTAGAGGCGCAGTTTACAATCTATTATGGTTTGTTCCACACTACTGTTTCCGGCTATTATGGAGGCTTTATAGCGGAATTGAAAGCTGACTGATTTAGGGTTATGCCATTCCCATTTCGGGTCGGCAGCCAGGGCCGGTTCTTCAATTAACCGGGTAATCTTACTGAATTTGACACCATAGAATTTTTTCCAGTCTGTGCTGAGCAGTTGTTGGATCGCCGATGCATCGGGGTTGGGAATTCCTTCAAATTGCTGGTACAGGGACCTGAATTTCCAGTAGCTGTATTTACCATCTCCGGTATACTGGTACACCGCATCACCGCCGATGATCACTTTGTATTCGGGATACTCAAAGGATTTTTGTTTCATTACCACACCCCTTACATATTCCCAGTTGCCGGTGCTGCTGTTCCATTGACGGGTTCCGGTGGATTTGGTAAATTTTATTTCCAGCGTATTGCTGTTGGTCAGTTTGCTCTTAATATCCGCTTCGGAGGGTTGAGCAAGCAGGTCGGAAGAACTGAGGAGCATAAACAGGAGGAGGATTGGGAGTCGCATAATAAGGAGTAATGTCTTATTTCCATTTTACAAAACTGATCCGGCTTTGATTACGAAGGGGCTGATTTTTCATGACGCCGGTCGTGTGAACGGTTAGTTATGAATATCAAGTCCGGTAACCAAAGCCGGTCAGGGTTATTTTTTAGTTGCTTCCCTGTGTGGAAGCAGCATTTTTCTTCTCTTTTACTTTTCCCTGGGCTTTTTCTTTGGCTTTTTGTTTTTTGGTTTCCTCTGTTTCTTCTTCAGCGGCCTCTTTCCGCTCTTTCACCTTTTCCAGGGCTTTATCTTTTGCCCTTTCTTTCTGGGCATCCTGTTTATTTTCTTCTTTCCGTTCCTGGCGTTTTTCCTTGGCTTCGGTGATGGCTTTGTCTTTGTATTGTTGTTTATTACCACCCTTTTGCCCGTTTCCTTTCCGTCCGCTGTTACCTGTAGCGGCTTCGGTGCTTTCTTCGCTTTCAGCTGGTTCTTCTGCCGTAGCGTTGTCAGGTGTTGTTCCACCTGATCCGCTTTGTGTTCCTGTACCAGGGGCGGCAGGTTTTACAAGCGTGCCGCCGTTTTTCAGTTTGGTACCAGGGGTAGCATGTTGCTGGCTTCCCGTTCCGGTATTGCCGGGTTCATCGGATTTTACAATTCCCGGCAGATTGCCTGGCAGACCGTTACCGGTGGAGGGCTTAACGATACCTGGTTTTTTTTCGGGTATCACAGCTCCGTTGGACGGCGTGGTTGAACCACCGGAGGGTTTAACGGTTCCTGTATTGCTATTGGCTTCTGCTTCCAGTTCTTTAATATACTGGGCGATGTCTTCTTTTTCAGCATTGATTTCTCCGGTAACGGTCAGTTTGTATTCGAATTTATTCGGACCAACCGGTTTTACCAGGTGAATGGTAATGTATTTGTCTTCGGTGCCGTAAAAAACAAACTCTGCCTTTTTGCCAACACCATCCAGTTCTTTCTCTTTTTTGTTTACCATGTATCCTTTACTGTCTTTTACACATACTGCAATATTTGCCCTCGAGTTACCATCTGTTTGTTCAATGGTAATGAACAGTTTATCGTACAGACTTGGTACAGAGATAAACGTACGGTCGGTAATCAGTGAACCAGGGATGTTTTTGCAGGGGATGGTGATATAACGGGGTCCGACACTACCTTCACCATTGCCCGGGATGGTTCCTGCAATATCATACAGTTTCATCTGAAAGTCAATGGCCACATCTGCCAGATCGCCAATTTCATCGCCGAAAATCAGCCGGGCTGCATCCTTTCGGAATTCCTGGTATTCGCGGTAGGATTTATCAAATGCGGTTTGCACGGTAGAGAAGATACTCTGGCAGCTTTGTGCCATGGCCGCCTGGGTAAGGACAAGGCCCAAAAGGAAAAGGGATAATTTTTTCATTTAAATAGTTTTATATGTTGGACCCAAAACTATTTTTATATCCCAACCTGAACCTATATGGTAACCTGAAGAATAAAAAATCTATGGAAACCGGTAGGTTTTGGGTTTACGTAATGTCAATCCGGCTGATGAGTACGGTATTAGCAGAGTCAATGAATGGTAGCGGTTTACTTCCTTGCCACTTCCTTCAGATACTCCATGCTCAGATTTTCAGCACGGGTCTGTAATTGTACGTTACCATCATATAATTTCCGGCGCAGATTTTTATAAATACTGATGGTATTGTCCAGGGCTTTCAGGATGGATTCCCGGTTGTATTGGGCAATAGTGATTTTCAGATTTTCAAGATCGGAAGCACTGAGTTCGGTTTCCACTTTACGAAGCCCCCGGGCATGGCGGTTGTTTTTTACCTGTAATAA
>DAORKK010000014.1:35004-37568 GCA_035439525.1 Chitinophagaceae bacterium | reverse complement strand
AGCCAGTAGCCAAAGAAATATCCGGCCGCATTATGAATCACGGAAGCAATAAAGAGTAATACACCGACTTTCATCAGGTTTTCCCTACCTGCTGCCGTAGTTACGGTGGTAAAATAAATGATGCCAAACATGGAGATCAGCGGCATGAGCTTATCCAGTTTGGGAAAACGGTTATACAATTGATGGTAAAGCCAGCCGGCAATCGCTGCCCCTGCAAAGAAAGCGGAGAGCGTAATGCTTTGTCTCCATTCCGGTTGACTGACTGTTTTCAACAGATAAAAAATAACCAATAGAATCCAGGCCGTTGAAAATAATACAAGCAGGTCTACCTTACGTCGTTGCATATCGCTGGCCCTTTTTAAATAATCATGTAAGAGGGCCGCTCCGATTGGCACCAAAACAATCTTGATGATCTCCATCATCATGTCCACAAATTTTATCTCGATCAGGGTACCGGCCAGTGTCTTCATTAATAAAGGCGTCAGTAATGGGGCTACCAGCGTGGCCATAGCCGTTACGATCACCGATAAAACCAGGTTTGCTTTAGCGAGATAGACCATCACATTACTGGCGAGGCCGCTGCTGCAACTACCGATGAGAATGATACCGGCCGCGATCTCGGGTTCAAAATGAAAGACCTTGGTAAGCAATAAGCCCATCAGTGGCATTATGGAAAAATGACAGAATAAACCCACCATCACTCCTTTGCCGGTGGATGCCAGTCCATTGAAATCTTTCAGACTCATGTGTGTGCCCATACCAAACATCACCAGCTGAATGATCACTAAAATGAGGGTTTTGTCACGGAGATTAACAGACCCCCAGGTGGTAAAAGCCTGGGGAAACAGCATCCCCGCCACCACAGCAGAAATGATCCAGGCCGTATACTGATAGCCTTTCAACGAAGTAACAGATCCGAGACCAATGGCCAGACTGATTGCAGTAATCAACGCCGCACTATTGTATAGCACCGGCATTTGCAGCACCAATCCGATGATGAGTGTAATGGCCGCGACCGCACTCAGGTATAAAAAATATTTTGAGTATTGCTGCATGAATTATATCTATTTTAAAACAGTAGCCAGGTATTCCATGGCAATGGGAGGACTTGCGAGGATGGGAACTTTCTTATCTGCCTCAGCTAATGTATCTACCACGCGGGCCATACTGGCCTGGGCGAGGAGGATCACGTCAACTTCATTAGCTAGTTTCCTTAAAGCATCCCCCACTTTCTGATCATGGGTGGCGGCATCACCACTCATCAGGGATTCAAAAGCACCTTCACATAACACAGGGACCAGTTCAATCTCTTTCCCGGCCGCCAATGCTCTTCTGCGTACCAGGTCGCTGGTCGGATTCAAGGTAGTAGACAGGGTGGCCACCACCCCGATCTTCTTACCAGACTGGACTGCCCTATCTGCCATTGGCTGATCCACACGTAACACGGGTACATGACTAAGTCCTGCTGCAGCTTCTACGGCCGGACCAATCGATGAACAAGTAAATAAAATATAATCAGCCCCCGCATCCTGGGCCGAGCCGGCATAGTTCACCACCCGTCTTGATGTATCAGCTGTCAGTTCACCACAGGCAATCGTATTCTTGATCAGACTGTCATCAACAATGTTGAATGTTTTTACATTTGGTATGTACTTCGCACAGAGTTCGGCGAAGACGGGAACGAGAGTAGCGGAAGTGTGGATTAGACCGAGTGTTTTGACAGACATATGTTTGAATGTTTAGTCGTTTGTTGTTTAGTTGTTTAGCGGATCATTTACTTATCGTTCGTCATGGTTCGACACGCCTGCCTGTCCGGTAGGCAGGCTCACCATGACACCTACTGTCCGTGTCACCCTGAGTAGTCCCGCTTACGAAATTCTACCGGGCAAAGCTTTAGTCCATGCGGGACGTACCGAAGGGCCATTTCCCATTCCCCATTCACCATTCACCATTCACCATTCCCCCCTCACCTTCAAAAAATACTCCTTCCCTCCCACCTGTCCCCCCTTAAAATTCACTTCCAGTCCATGCATGGCTTCATTGCGTGAATGTACTTTGCACAGAGGAGCACCGGTTACCAGTGGAGCCAGCATTTCCACTGCATCGATCTCCATGGCCCGGGCGGCATAACTGCTGGTATCACCACCGGCAACCAGTATTCTTTTCACTCCGGCTTTAAGTACTGCTTTCTTTGCAATACTGCCTAATGCAGTACCCAGTTTTTCCGAAGAAAGGTTTTGAGCCTGTTTCGATCCGGTGTGTATAATCAGGTTCCTTTTCTGCTGTAGTTTGTCTATGATATCTGCTAATTGATTTCCATCCAATGTATCATCATCACAAATTTTCACTGCATCCAATATGATCTCCTCAAAGCCATTGACTTTTGCATAGCCGATCTGTGCAGCAGTAACCGGCGAACAACTTCCGGAAACCACCAATAAAGGTTCCGCTTTTGCCACTGTTGGCCACTCTTTCACCGGACTCAGTAATCCATTTCTCATCCAGTGAGTACCCAGTCCCATTTCAATACCGGATGAACCAACCGAGAACAGCGTCATTTTATA
>DAORKK010000014.1:3434-34904 GCA_035439525.1 Chitinophagaceae bacterium | reverse complement strand
GCAAAAAGATTGCCGAAAAGACAATAACGACCCAATGCAGGCATACCGCCCAATACCGGGGTGAATTCATTTTTAAAAACGGCTGCTCCGCAATCAATCGCTTTTCCAATACTGCCAATAGTTGCTGATGAATCAAACGTAGAACAAACTTTATAATGCACATGCCGGGCGCCTGTCGCTCTCATTTGTTCAAAAGCCGGCATCAGTATTTTTTCCATTTCAGCCGGTGACAATGACCGCGTTTTACCCGCTACCCCATAAACATTCAAACCGGGGATTGCCGCCAGCTGTTCCGCAGTTGGTGTTTCCGTAAACAAAACTGCTTTGGCACCAGCCCGGGTGATAAACTCCAGCGCATCGGTGCTCCCGGTAAAATCATCGCCATAAAAGGCCAGTAATATTTTAGTGGAAGGCTTCACTTTATTTATTCCCGAATTTTTTAACTGATTCAGCAAAAGCCGGATATTGATGCGCGGTTTCTTCAATTGTCAGTCCTTCCACCGCACCCTTCCACGCTTGTTGCAATGCTTGCACACCAGCCGCAGCTCCCATGGGGTGGGCCATAATTCCACCGCCTGCCATATATAACAGATCAACGGTCTGTGTCCTTTTCCATGTTTCAAAAGCCTGTCCGCCCCACTGTCCGGAGGACACGACCGGTAATACCTTTTTGTGATTGAACATGGGTGTAAGACTGGCTTCAATCGAGTTCACCACACTGTCGTCACTCTCCCAGAATTTATTCTGAATGCCGTTTACATGTAATTGGTCTACGCCAGCCAATCTCCATATCTTCTGATAGGCCCTGAAGTCGATACCTAATAAGGGATGACGCGTAAGCATGCCCCAGCCGTTTCGGTGTGCATGAATGGCAAGTTGCCCCTGGTCGCAGATTTTTTTTACTCCCGCCAAACCCACACTGTTGATATTAACCATGGCACAGGTACCCCCGGCATTTACAATTTTTTCATAGCGGGATAAAATTTCATCAGTTTCGCCACTGATATTAAAGGCATACATCACTTTTTTTCCGGTTTTGTCTGCATGCCGGTTGATGACTTTCATTACCGCATTCAAACGGTCCTCAAAAGCAGAATTACCGGAAGAAGAAAGCAGTTCATCATCTTTTACAAAATCAATGCCTGCATCCGCCAATACTTCAACCATGTCAGCCGTCTGTTCCGGTGTTAATCCGACAGAAGGCTTGATGATTGTACCGATCATGGGACGATCTGCTACCTGGGTCAGTTCACGGCAGCCGCTGATGCCAAATGCAGGTCCACGGAAGTGAGTACCATAAGAAGCAGGCAGTTCAATATCCATCAGCTTCAGTCCGGTGAATTGAGTAATCTCGTATAAATTTCCTTGTAGTGTTGATACCAGTACCGGTAAATTATAGCCGAAGTTTTCAATACTCCAGGATACTTTCACAACGGCCCGGTGATACAAGCCATCCTTACTGGTTGCGCCGGGAATCGCTGGCTCTTTCACCGTTTCCAAAAATTCCACCGACTCCACCCTCGCAGCAAAACGTTGCTTCAATTCTTCCGACTCTCCGGGCACGGATACAAAAGTGCCGGACGATTGCTCACCCGCCAGCACAGCTGCCGCTTGCTCCGGTGCATAAGGAGTCTCGATATAATAAGTAGCGATAATACGTTCCATAATTATCGGATAAATGGCAACCACACCCTCATATCGGTCTTACCCCGGTTGGCCCAGGCATAATACGGAATGAGTTTAATGGTGACCGGTTTGTATTTGGTGTTGATCTCTTTGTATAATTGTTTCCCCCACTGATTATCCGTCCGCAGATGCGTGCGGCCGGTGAGTGACATTACCCGTCCACCGGCAATTGTCATTTCTTCCTGTTTGAACCGGATCGCGGAGATGATCTGTACATCGCTGATCTTATAGCCGGGCAGGTCCGCCGACTCCAGGCAATAAACGATCGGACCTTTTTTTACCGTCACCTGGTTACGGGTTTCTTCCACCAACGGATTGCTTTCGATCAGGGTCGCCGGCATATCGAGGTAGATCTCGATCCGGTCTCCTTTTTTCCAAACGCGCTCAATACTTTTATACCCGTTTTTCAAACCACCATCCGGCAACATACGGCCATTGACCAGCACCCTTGAAAAACTGCACCAGCCGGGTATCCGGAAATGCAGACCGGTGGCGGAGACAGGGGCTTCCGTAATCTGAATATCGATTCTGCCATTCCAGGGGTAATCGGTGGTTTGTTCGAGTGCAATCTTCTCCCCGGTATGCAACTCCGTACGAAGGGTATTGCCGCCATAAAGATTGAAGTAGAGTCCGTCGCGGCCGATACTGTATAAATAATCATTTACTTCCGCAATAGTGCGCACCAGGTTGGGCGGACAGCAATTCGATTTGCTGATATAAGGCACCCGTCCGCCTTCCCAACGAAGATGATAGGGAAATTCGGCAGAAGCGGCCAGCGGATTGGTATAAAAATAGGAGGAGCCATCCATGCTCACGCCACTCAATACACTATTGTATAAAGCGAGCTCCACGATATCGGCGTATTTCGAATCCCCGCTTAATAGAAACATCCGCCAGTTCCATAGCACATTTCCAATATTGGCACAGGTCTCATTATGTGCGGTGTGATTGGGTAACTGGTAATCGCGGCCATAACTCTGATGCACTTTCTGCACGGTATCCGGTTTATACGCTGTGCCATCAACCGATACGCCATCATATAAAGCGCCGCAGCCGCCGGTTACATACATTTTAGTATTCACCACATTATCCCACATCCGGTCGAGGGTGGCCAATAAACTATCCTCTCCTGTTTCTGCATAAACGTCCGCTACACCGGCAAAAAGGTAGTTGGCCCTTACTGCATGCCCGGCCACTCTTGTCATTTTACGGAAAGGGGCCCGGTCACTATTGTCGTCCGTTCCTTCGACAGTGCCTCGGATATTAATCAGGTGAATTACCAGATCGAGGTATTTCTTTTCACCAGAAGTCCGGTAGAGTTCGGTGAGTCCCATATAGTGGGAGGGACAAATGGCATTACGTGCCTGTTCAGGAGTTGCGGCTGCATAAAAACCAATCAGGAAATCAGCGGCTTTCTTTGCAATGGTGAGCAGACTGTTCTTGCCGGTTGCCCGGTGATGCACGCAGGCAGCCGTCATCAGGTGTCCGAAATTATAGGCTTCAAAACTCAGCTGATCATCGAACATTTTTTCTTTACCTGATTTCTTTTGCTCGATGATATTCTTGGTATAGATATAGCCATCGGCCTTTTGGGCTTTCCCAATCACGTCAATCGCTTCATCCATCATTTTATCCAGGTCGGGATTCTTTGTCTGTGCATACATGGCCGCTACAGCTTCGAGAGTCTTGTAAAAATCTCCATCATGAAAAGAAGGACCACGGAAACGCCCGGTATCTAACCCGGCGGCCACCCGGAAATTCTGAAAGGAGTAACAAATTTCTTTACTGGTATAGGTTTTCCATAACTGCGGCAGCATGGCATCCCGGCAAACAGCAAATCGTTCGGCCCAAAAGCCTTTAGTCCATTGCACATCACTCATACCCACTGAAGTGAGCTCCGCTTTCGGACTGCCATTGGTATTCACCAGGCCGAGCTGGGCTTGGCCATGCACCGACAGGGAAAACAATATCCATAAACCCACTATTTTTCTCATACTATTCCGCTTTATAAGTGATCGTATATTCCATTCCGGCTTTCACGCCGATCTCATACAATCCATTTCCTTTATCAGCCGCATTTATATTTTGTCCTTCCGGCTTTACTTTACTTTTTAACCGGATGGTACCTTCCCCGGTAGTTGACTTTATTTTTATTTGTTCTTTCGTCACTTCCAGTCTGATCTCGCCATCGGCGGTTGGCACAGTTCCTTTCATCCATTGCAAACCACCCAGATTGGGCTCCACTGTATAAGCAGCATAGCCAGGGGCGGTTGGTTTTACCCCAAGGTAGTACTTACCCAGCAGGTAGAGCGGACTGGCGCCCCAGGCATGGCAAAGACTTTTCCCGAATTCACGGCCATACATGGAATAATGCTCGGTGCCTTTCTTGGCGGGGTTATACTCTTCCCAGAAAGAAGTGGCCCCCAGTTTCAGCATCCCGCCCCAGTAATCCTTCATTTCACGTAGTACATACTCCTGCTCGCCCAGGGCACAAAGGGATTCGAGTTCATAAAAGCGCATATATGGGGTAGTGATCTTCTGTACTTTGTCGTTCAGCAATACTGATGTTTTAACCGCCTGTTTCTGTTGGGCATTGAAATAATCAAAGAATATAGAGAACATATTGGCATAGCGGGTTACATTATCCGTTTGCTGTCCGTCGATCCGGCTGTGTACCAAAGCCTGTTTCTGGTCGTTCCAATATAACTCAAATAATTTTTTCCGCATATCGCCGGAAAGCTGGTTATAGTTTGAAGCACCGTCCTTGTCACCCACAATATTGGCACAGAGTGCCATCGTCTCCAGGCTGCGGGCCAGCAACAATTGTTCAAAACTCACTTCCCCTTTCTTACTGAGTCCGGCAGCCCAGTCAATAAAGATCCAGTCGCCAGGTAACCATTCCATCAGCCCATTCTTGTTTCTCCGCGACAGTACATAATCCATCAGGCTCTTCATCCGGTCGTAGATCTGGGTGATGAAAGATCGATCCCCGGTATAGAGATAATAATCATATATACCCATGAACCAATAGAAGGTATAATCCATAATGGTGTTGATGTGGCCTGTTATGGGGTCCTTACCCCGCAAAGCATAAGTTGTACGTTTTACTGTTTCGTTATCAAAGTACAGATAGTAATTCATCAAATAACTTTGATATGCATCACCGCTCCATATCCAACGGTCACGTTTAATTCCGTCAATAAAAAATTCTCTTGTATTTAATTCAAAAGTGTATTTGGCCACTTCATAAATCCGGTTGACCTCAGCATCGTCACAAGTAAACCTGCCACGTTCCTTTACATCCGCATATTCGTATAACATCGAGACAGAATCGAGCATGACGCCTTCATCATACTGTACATGTACAAAACGACAGGCTTTTGACAAATTCATCACATGATCATTCTTCGACGGATTGTCCACTTCCAGCCTATCCAACGTTTCGCAATGTTCGGCAGATAATGCTTCTGCCTCTGATTCACCATAATACACCGATAAGTTTCCATTCCCCACCAGGCCATGCAATTGAATAAACCCAAAGGTTTCCTTGCCAAAATCTACCAGCATCGATTGCTTGCCTTTGGAAACAGCTACAGCTTCTTGCTTTTTTGTGGGCAACATAAATTGCGAAGGTAATTGTGCAGGTGAATTAAAATTCGAACTTCCTGCATTTACCCATTTGGTTGCGGAGATGTCGGATGCCTTGCCTGTTTCATCAATCCATTCTTTGTCTTCAAAAGTCACCAGCCACGAGGAATCGGAAAAAATGGTTTCCCCTTTTACATAAATGGCCGGCACATTGGCCTGGTTAAATACTTTTATATTGATTTTGTGTTTGCCTGCCGGTACAACAATTTGTTTCGGGCTTCCTTCAAATGCTTTACCATCGAGCTTCACATGGTATTCGCCTTCTACATAAATGTCAACTGTTTCGGGTGCGGGCACCTCAACTACTTTATGAAAATCCATGAGCACAAAATGGCTATCTAATTTCCAAAACACAGGAAAGAATGTACCACGTTCTGTGCGACGGTTTTGCACTTTATTGGCCAGTACAATTTCAAAATCGCCGGGATACCAAATCCACGTTGGAGCAGAAAGAGAACCCGGTGATAAAGTGTTATTCATTTGTTTCACATTAATTGCTTCACTGCTATTTACTATTTGTTTCCTGAGTTTCCCTGATTAAGTACAGCCTATTCCACCTAAAGATCCTCTCCGTATCTTTCTTTGGATATTTGTTGTAATGATTTCCCTTGGGTTTTTGGCGTCCAAATTGCTCCTATGATGAGTGCTACAAGCAGCAATCCAATCATTATGTAGGCAGCGGTGTAAAACCCTTCTCCGTTTTTGCCATAAATATTTACAAAACCCAATCCCCATACTGCCGCAATGCTTCTAACCGCAAAGAACATAATTCCCTGAGCTGCGGCCCGATATTTGGCAGGAAAAAGTTCCGAAGCCCAGAGCGCATAAAATGCCTGTACACTTATGCCAGCATGTATGCCCCAAAGAATGGTGAACGTCCACAGGGCTAATTGATTTTTTATCCCTATAAAAATAAGGATGCCCCAAGCAACTACTCCTATTGATGTGCCAAAAAAATACAACCAACGTTGATTGACTTTATCAACCAGCATGGCAAAGCCAAAATACGTAACTGCAATAATCACAATCCATTGAACTGCCGTTATCATATTGGCCTCCCCATTAGAAAGACCGCCTGCAGTTTCATAAATATGTTGCTGAAAGAAACCCATTACTGAAGCCACCATATTCCAGCTAATGTAAATGCCCGCCAGGAAAAGCATGGTTCGGATATTCACTTTGTTGGTAAAAAGGGTGCCGAATGATGCAAAAATGCCGGGTTGTTTTTCGTTGGTTTGTAATTTTTTTGCTGCTTCCCAATCTTTCGATTCATTGAGTTTCCGCTGCAAATTCCAGGCAATGAACGCTACTACTAGTAAAGAACCAAAAATAATACGACTACTGAATACATTAATGGCATCAACGCTTGCATCGTTACCAATAATGAAGCTTGCAATTTTTTGTACGTAACTAAATAAAACTCCGGCCGAAGCATCAGCTTTGCCGGGTGCGAGGAGCATTCCCAAAAGTAAAATGATCATTGGTCCAACTCCCCAGGCAAACTGTGAAATACCCATATTCATACCCCGATTACCTGCTTCTGAATTCTCGGATATATAGGTCCATGAGGCAGGAACCCCCACTCCCACTGAAATACCTGTAACCATAAAACCAATCAACAGCATGGGAAAATTAACCGTGAACATGATGATGGCAATCCCCAGCATATACACAAGCATATTGTAGCTGTAAATGGTTTTCCGACCGTATTTGTCGGCCAGGAAACCACCGAAAATAGCGCCGATAGCTGCACCAAAGGCATTTGCGCTGAGCGCATTCAGCCAACCGAGATGCCCTTCGTTCAGTCCAAGGTAATTTTGCCAAAGCGTTAACCCGCTTGCACCTGCAACAATCGCTCCGGCATCCAGATAATTGGTCAACGATACAGCGATCGTACTTTTTAAACTTCCTTTAGTATGTTCCATAAATGCATTTATGTATTTAGATAGTGAACTAATGTCCGTTAAAAATGATGTAGAGGGTGAGTATAACAAGTCCTAATAAAGCGAATAAAAATTTTGTCTGCTTATCCGTTTTAGGTAATGCAGCTGCATCAACCGTTGCGGTTACTTTGTTTTTATCGAACAAAGAAATTACGATGGCTGCCACAAACAATACAGCGAAGATGTAAAACGAAATAAGGAAATAATGCGGCCACCAGGTGTTAGCGCCTGAGGCAGCATCGGGTGGGATGATCCACAGATTCAATATGCCTACGAATAAACTGCCTGCAGAACCTACTGATAAAATTAAATTCACTGCCAGCTTTGTGGTGCGTTTCCAGAACACGCTCAATAAGAAAGTCACCGCTAACGGTGGCGCCAAATATCCAAGTATTGATTGAAAAATATCGAAAAGCGTTTTCCCTTTTACATTATCCAATGCAATCGCCATGCACACTGCCATCGCACAACCGATCACCACTACCATACGCCCAACCTGAATCTGTTGTTTAACGGTTGCATTTTTATTCATGTTGTTGACATAAATGTCTTTTGTAAAAACCGTGCTCAACGCATTCAAGGAAGAACCGATAGTTGCAACCAGCACAGCGATCAACACACAAATCACCAATCCGTTTAAGCCGGGCGGAAACAGGTTGGTCACCATTGTCATATAGGCCAACTTGTCATCAGTAAGATCAGGGAACAAGGCAAAACACAAAATGCCCGGCAGTATGAACAATGGCAATGCCAATACTTTTAACCAACCAATGAAGTTGACGCCAAGCTGCCCTTGTTTTAAATTTTTTGCACCTAAAACACTTTGCACCATACTCTGATCGGTACAAAAAAATGCTACAGCCGATACGGGATAACCCAGCAACAAAGCATGCCAGGGATAGCCGGGATCGGATGCCGGATGAATCAGGTTCCAGAAGTGAGGGGGTGTTTTATCAAGCAATGCAGTAATACCCCCCAGTTTTTGAAAACCAATAAAGGTTAGAGCGAATGAAACAACAATCAACAGGATCATCTGGAATACATTCACTTTGGCAATGGCTTTTAATCCACCCATGTATGTAAACAAACCGGCGAAGGCAACCAACACTATTGTTGATTGCCACATGGGAATGCCCAATATTTGTCGCACTAAAATTCCACCGCTGAACAAACCAAGACTTAACCAGCTGATAAGAATTTTCACCAATGCATAGCCTGCTAAAATATCCTGTGTACTTTTACCATAACGTTTACCCATGAACTCGGGCATGGTGCTTACGTTACTGGCAATATAACGTGGCGCAAACACCATTGCGAGTAACAATAAAAACACAAACGCATACCATTCAAAATTGCCGCCTACAATACCTGCAGAAAAACCGATACTGGCAAAGGCCAGCAATGAAGAGGGCCCTACATTGGTTCCCCACATGTTGAAACCGATATTGTACCAGTTGAGGGATTTGCCGGCAAGGAACAGTGTTTCCTCTTTCTTCTTGCTGCCAAAACTGGCCTTGTAGCCAATAAAGAGCAGAAGCAGCAGGTACACCACCACAATGATGAAGTCGACCGGTTGTAATTTGCTGTAGATATCGTTCATTAATTGGGGGCTGTTATTTTATCAGATCGTTTAAACCGTATTCATTTAACAGGTCAGTAACTTTCACCGGCTTGCCGGTTTTCAGACTGCGGTCCATCGCCTGTAACAAAGCCACAGTGCCAATACCCTCCTTCATATCCGGGTAAGCCGTGAAGCCTTGCTCAATGGAATCCACGAAATACTCGAGGTAATTCTGGTATTCACCGGCATGGTGACTTTGTCCTTCAAACCGGAAATAATATTTTAAAGTGGCATCACCCCAATGAATAATTTTCTCTTCGCCCGTTTTATCGGTGATGGCATAACGCAGTTCATGGTAATCGGCCTGGCTGGCACCGAGTGTTCCGCGGAGTACACAACTCATTCCACTATCCCGTTTTACCGGTTGTGTAGGACCGGTATAACTGCCACTCACACGGGCAATGCGCCCGTCGGTGGCCCGGAAAATGAAATGCATGGTATCCACATTCTTCAATCCGGCTCTTTTGCCATTGCTGCTGATCATGCCATAGCCCATTACCTCTTCAATATTTGGTAAATACCAGCGGATAAAATCAACCGGGTGACTGAGTCCGCCGTATAACCATTTGAACGATTCTTCCAACGCCCATTTCTTTTCGAGGAACCAGCGATGATCCGCATTATAATGGCTTTCGACAGTGATCAGTTCGCCTATTTGTCCTTCTGTAAAATCTTTCCGTTGCCGGCGGTAAGGTTCAAAGAAGCGGGAGCTTTGTCCGACAAATACCCGTTTACCGGTCTTTGCCTGCAGTTCCAGTAATTCCTTAGCGCGGCCAAGATCATCAATAAATGGTTTGGTGCAAACCACATGTTTGCCATGTTCCAGTGCCTGCCTGATATGATCAGCATGCAAATGATCCGGTGTATAAATAGCGATGATATCAATGGCCGGATCATTGAGCATGTCTTCATACTTTGTCGTATAGGTATGAAAACCGAATTCCTCCGCCCGCTGTTTGCATACCGCTTCATCACGGTCACAGATGGTTCTCAAATTCAGCTTTGGGCTTTGCAATGCAGCAGAGATGGTGCTTCTTCCTTCACCTAATCCTAATATTCCAATGTTCAGCATTATCCTGATTTTATAAATGTGTCACCCCTTCGGGGCTCAGATTTTCAATCTTATACCTGTTCTGTAATTGTCAGACCCCTTCGGGGCCCTATACACCTTTCACTACTCAACATCCCCCATTCCCCATTCCCCATTCACCATTCACCATTCACCACTCTCCCCAAAAACACCCACTTCACCCCAGCCCCCGCTCCCGGCAATCCCTCCTGGTACTTGCCCATGAGTTTGTTCCATTCATTCACGCGAGGATTATTTTCCGTAGTTCTGGGATTCAGCTTATCCAGGCTTTCGCCTTTGGGAATACTGATCACGAGTACCAGTTGCCGGCCATTGCGGAAGATCAGCAGTTGCTGGAAATCTGCATTGCAGAAGCCCCGGGAGAGTTCCGGCCATTTTTCAAACTGAGTAGCATGATAGTCCAGGTATTCCTGCTGCAGTTTAGGATCGGCAACAAGATTTGCCGTCAACAGGATATGATCCCACTCTTTCGCTACTGTTTTATCGGTACAGTGTTTTGCCTTGCTGTACTGGTAAAACAGATCGTGGTAGGCTTTCACTTCTGTACCCGGAAAATTGTTTTGTATCCGACCTTGCATCACGCCCAGGTCCTGCACTTTCCCAAAATAAACTATATGATTCTTCCATTGATAAAGGGCGGAACTGTCCATTGAATTAGCTGCAAGTAATGTTTTCAGTTTTTGCAGATCAACTGAATGACCAGGCTTTGTTATCAGTTCGATCACTTCTGCGTGTTCTTCATTTAATGACACAGCCGGATCAGCGGGCTGAGATTCCAGCAACAGTTTCCTGAATTCACCTGTCAGACCAGCATTGGTTCTTACTGAATCTGGTACAGACGGGCCATTATTCCACCACTTGTTATCCGGACCTGTTGCGTTTTGCAGGTATTTCTCTGTGGGAGTATAGTTTCGGTTCACCCGGAAACCGGAAGATCCTTCATCCGTATAAATATAAAACCAGTGAGCGGGTAAATGGGCATAGGGTGCCTTATAAATACTGTCAATATAATTCTCCAGTATCGTGGAACCGGGTTGGGCACTCAGCGTATAGATCCCACTGCAATCATAATTATGCTTACCATAATGATGGATCCGGTTCCGGTAAAGCATATTATTCCTCATCATATTAGGCGCGGGCGACCAGCCCCAACCCATAGTAATACCTGAATAAGAAACGTTATTCACTTCATTGTTACTGACGATGGAGTTTCGCGTATAGCCCAGCCCGATCCCCACACAGCTCCAGTCTTCATTGGTCACATCCGTTACAAGATTATTGGCAATGACCATTCCATTGCAAAATTCCCTTTCATCTTCTGGCAAATAAGGCAGATGAATTTCATGCCCTGCATCTGAATATACACCAGCGAGTATGCCATTTCCCCCGATCTCTTTAAACAAGTTACCGATCAGGGCATTTTCCTCAATGCCCCGGTGAAAATCCGCACCGGTTGAGGCGAGGTGTTCAAACCGGCAGTTTTCCACCAGTACTCTTTCAGAATATGACACACAAAAAGCAGCTGGTGGTCGCCCCACCCAGGCCTGGTTATCGAGTCCGGGTTTTTCTTTGGTACCCGCAGGTTTGAGTCGATAAGCATCCGTCATGTATAATCCGTTCTGATGAGGTACATGTCCCTCTTCGGAAGGACGTAACCACCCTGTATGCTGAAAACTGATTCCTTTGAAACGGATATGCTTCACCGGGTTTTCAATAGTGCCTTCGATCTTTACCAGGGTTTCCAGTGATGGGGCGGTAACGGTAGCGGTGCTGAGGTTTTCATTTTTCTTTGGCCAGTAATACAGTTTCTGTTGCTGACGATCCAGCCACCATTCACCCGGTTCATCCAGGAAGGCCAGGGCGTTACTGAGATAAAAAGGGGAGTTGCCGGTTTCTTTGGAGATCCAGGGAGCCGGCCAGGGATGTTCGCTTTGAATACGGCTCTCGGGTTGTTCAAAATAGAGTTGGGTGCTGTCTCCCCGCACTTCCAATTTCTTTATTCGTAAAATGGCAATGGCCCACCACTGATGGATAAAAAACTCAGCTCCCTTTATAGCAGCAAAGCCCGGAATTTTTGGAGTAGGTATCCAGCAGGTCTGTTCTTTTTTATTCCAGCTCAGGATACGGTTCATCTGATCGCCATTGCTTTCTTTGGCGCGTACCGCTTTTACATTATTGATCCAGAGCTGCCGGAAGTTCAGGGGTTGATGACTGATAACGGAAAGATCTGTTACCCAAAGCTTACCGGTTGCTTTGGGTGATAAGCCCGAAAGGGCGGTAGTGAGTTTCTTCCAGTTGCGCAGCTGAAAACCACCACTGAGTACAGGCTCTTCACCAGGTGCAGCGATGATACGGGTGGGGCTATCGGGGGTTCCGGAATCTTCCGGACGGATAAAGACGGGTTCTGATAATGTATAAACACCGCCACGCAGGATGATATTGATTCCGCCATTCACCGATGGATCATTCAGCCGGCGCAGTTCACGGGCTTTACGTAATGCCATCTGCAGAGTAGCGAATGGTTTTTCTTTTGAGCCATCATGGAGATCCGAACCAGTGGGAGAAACATAGATATCCGCCGCGTTGCCCATACAGGCAAACAGGAAGAAATAACCCAGTAGGGCCAGGCGCAATCGTTTCATGGTAAAACCGGCTCGTTATTGAATTAGCGGACTGAAAAACAGCCCATTATACGAATAAATGTAGTTGACAATCCGGTCCGGAAAAATGGGCGGTTTTGCTAAAAAGATGGAGGATTTTACTACCAGCCCCTTTATTTACCCTGGAACACCTTTTTCAGGTAGGCCGTATTCGCCCCATAGTTATACTTCGTATCCGACGGCTTCTTTGCATCGCGGCTGCGCTCGATCACCAGCCAGCCCGACCAGCCCATTTCATCCAAGGTCTTTTTTACTTTATACATATCGATCTGTGTATCGTTTTCCAGCCATACACTATCCTTATTCGTAGCATGGATCATACTGATGCGGTCCTTGCCGAGGATCTTTAATTCGGAAATAAGATCACGGCCTTCTTTGAGCGGACTGGAAAAATTGAAATAGATCTTTATGGCCGGTGAACCGATCTCTTTTAATAACTGTACTTCTTCCTTCGCACTGAGTGCGGTTTCAATACCAATGATCACACCGGCCTGCTCGGCCATTTTACCGGCGACTTTTAACCTTGCCACTACAGAGTCCCGCACAGCCGGATTCTTTTTCAGATCGCATTGTACCCCAAGAGGCAAAAAGGCATGCTTCACATTCATCAGTTGCATAGTGCGAATGCAGTCTTCAATGCTCTTTATATATTCAGTCCGGCCGCAGAATGACTGCGCATAATAGCCGGTCATGGCCAGGGAGAAAATCTCTACTTTGTTTTCCTTTGCCGTATTCATAAATAGTTGCCTCACACTGTCTGTCAGCAACTGGTTGTCAAACGTGGGCCGATTCCCCAATCCGCCCATATCCACTTCCACTCCATCGGCTTTTAACTGCGCAGTAAGCGTTACGGCTCCTAACTTTTGCCGCTTGAGCAACATCAGATCGATCAATCCGATTTTATAGCGTTGATTGGTTCTTGCCTTTTCAATTTCCGCTGCGAAAACTTGCTCCAGTTGCTCAAATCCTTTGATGGCATGTGCCGGTAACTTTTCCCCCTTGTCCCCGAATACATACAAAGCCTGCTCCGGCTCAATGATGATTTTCGATTCGTTGATACTTCCTCTACTATCCTGTATAGCTCTCAGGTTCAGTCCCAGGTATTGTGCCATGAAATGATACAAAGGAGTCCGTTTGCTAATGCCAAAATCATGCTTATCCAGCGGCAGGTGTACATTACTTACCTGCTCCTTCTTTCCATACCAGTCATACATCTTCTGCAGATAAGGAAAATCATGTTCGGGCATGCGGTCGGTCCAGTCACCCCCATCACTGATTACCAGTTGCGGACGGGGTGCCGCCATTACAGCAATCTCCACATTGTTCGTTCGTCCCATACAACCATGGATATCCATCCCGCTTTCACAGGGACAGCCCCCATAGAAATAAGAAGACAAGGAAACAACAGGCGCAGACACCTTAATACGACTATCCAGCGCCGTCATCAGTACGGTATGACTGCCGCCACCGGAACCTCCCGTGATAGCTACTCTTGCTGTATCAGTCTCTTTAAGTGATAATAAATAATCCAGGATACGGATGCCTCCCAATGCCTGAATGGTCATGGCCAGACTGCGACGATGATCTTCGATTTTGAATTGCAGTAAAGATTCGCCCCAGGCAAAGAGATCATAGCTGAAAGCCATCGCTCCCATTTTGGCCATTCCTGCACAACGATACTGGCAATCGGCCCGGTAACGTTGTTTTTCCCAGTGACCATCCGGATTCAATATCACCGGTATCTTCCCCTTAAACTTAAGTGGCTTATATAAAGATCCGTTGATCCATAAGCCGGGCATGATCTCAATCGCCACATTCTCCACCGTATAGCCGTCATACACTCTCTTTGGTGTAACGATGGGTTTACTCCCCGGAGGGATTGGTAAGTGATCCAGTTGCAGGGCTTCCAGCATACAGGTCCGTAACCCCTCCTTTCGTTTTTCCCATTCCGCTACTGTTTTATATTGGGCGGCAATGCGGTCATGTTCCGCCCAACCTTCTTCAACCGGCCACCGGTAATATTCATACACACTCAGCTTGTATTGTTTGTCCTTTTCTTTTTTTACTTTCAGTTCAAAAGGCCGCAGGATATTATCCAGGGTCTGCTCTACATCCGGGCGGTATTTCCACTCCGCATAAGTAACGGATTTCTTCGCCACCATGCTATCGGCGAATTTGATAGTCACGCCATACTTCTTCTGTACATCGTTGAGTACTTCCTTTAAGGGCTTGCTGTATTGGTTATCCGAGTTGGGCTGGGCGAGAAGGGAAATGCCAAAAGTAAAAAGTAAAAAAAACAGTGCAAGTGCTTTAATGATATTACGCATTGGATGCACTACTGACCACTCACTACTCACCACTGACAAATAGTTACTTTTCATATATAATTAATTATACCTGTTCTTCTTCCAGCTTGAATACAACAAATTCGGTTCCAGTTCGGGCTTTGGATAAAACAAACTCGCCACATAGCCCACCACGATCACCACCAAATGACTATATACCCCCAGCATCAGTTTATGATGCGTGAAATTAAAGTTACCCATATCCAGCAGGAGTTTCGGATCTTTTACACCCACCGGTGTACTGGTCAGGAAGGCCCAGGCGGTGAACAGGATACAGGTGATGATACCGATATTCACCCCTTGCCGGTTGGCCCTTGCACTGAATAATCCCAGTAAGAATATACCGACAATGCCACCCGAGAAGATCGCATAGATGGTAAAGATCACGCCCAGCACTCCTTCATTGCCCGTCATCAGGTACAGGGCACCAATGGCAATGGAGATTAAACCGGATACGACCACAAAGGTTTTGCTCATCCACAGGTATTGTTTATCCGTTTTATGGGGACGTAATTTTTTATAATAATCCTGTATCCCTACCGCCGCCAGCGAATTTAAATCTGCACTCAAACTACAGATCGCCGCAGAAATAAGGGCCGCCACAATAAAACCAATCACCCCGGTAGGTAATTGGGTCATGATAAAATAGGGGAAGACGGCGGCCGCATTTGTTCCCTCGGGCAAAGGCTGTTGTTTATAAAAAACAAATAAGGCCGTACCGATGAACATAAAAATAGTCCAGATGGGAACGGTCAGTGAAATCCCAAGCAGGGATGCTTTCTCCGCGGCTTTATCGGTCTTGGCGGTGAGGTAGCGTTGCACCACGGTCTGGTCGGTACCATATTTCTGGATCGCATAAAATGCCCCGTTGATGATCATCACGATCAGGGTCAGCCGGGTGAAGTCAATATCATAGGGACCAAAACCGGTGCGGTTGTTCTCGGTGGCGATCTTAATGGCTTCCGGTACACCGCCCTTGATATTAAAAAGGAGCACCCCCAGGCAAATGATCCCGCTCGCAAATAACATGAAGCCCTGGAACACATCCAGCCAGATCACGGCCTGCATGCCCCCTTTGAGATTGACGAGGATGAGTACCAAACCAACTATTGCCAGAATAATGTATGGACTGATATTGGTCATTTCGTGAATGGCTACTGCGATCAGGAACAATACAGTGCCCATGCCGGCAAATTGTCGTATAATAAAGGAAGATGAACTATAATAACGGGCAAAGCCGCCGAATCTTTTTTCAAAATACTCATAGGTGCTCAGCCCGATCACTTTCCGGAACAGCGGCACGATGAACCAGATGGTACCCAATAAAACAACAGGTACCATAAGGCCTTGTACCAGCAATATCCAGTTACTTGTATAGCCCTGCGCCGGATAACCCAGGAAAGTCACACTGCTGATCAGGGTGGATAATAAAGAAAGTCCAAGTGCCCAGGCCGGGAAATTCCCTTTGGATAAAAAATAGTTCTCGGTCGTGTTTTGCTTCTTTGCAAAACGGAAACCGAGCCAGAGGGTGATCCCCAGCACCACCAGGATGATGAAGTAGTCTATTAAATGTAAATGATCCATAGCAATCGTTGTTCAGCGACTCAGCTGAAAAGTTGTTTTATTTGTTCCGGCAGGGCATAACTACCGGGCTTTACCGTGATATATAAATTGCCGTACTTCATCCTCACCACCCCCCTTTGCCATTCATTCACCGGCTCCAGTTCACTGATCTTCAATTCTTCGAGAATGGCCGTAGCGGTTGATCCTCCTTCAATGAATAATTCATGGATGATATTCCGCCGCAGTATCCATTGCGTGACTTTTGCCATGCTTCCCCGCAGAGCCTGTGCACTTACGCTTTCCGGGATAGCTTGCCCATCAATGGCCAGTATCATTTTTGAATGCGTCTGTAAACGGTATTTACAAACATCTACCAGTTCCTGGTCCAGCCGGTCCGGATGCAGGATACTGTTTTCACTAAGATATTCAACCAGTCCATCCGGCTCGGCCTGTTTGACAAAACGTACGGCCTCCGCATAAGCGGTACCACAAACGTATAATATGGGTAATGAGAGTTCCGGGTCGGGTTTGTCCACCGCCTGGAATTGTTGTAATAAAATAGCGGTAAAAAAATCACCGGCACCAGCTGCCAGTGTATGTTTATCCAATCCGGCAGCCCACTGTTCCACCTGGTCAGTTTGCTCAGCCGCTGCCACAAAAAAACCTTCTGCGGGTAACACTGATCCCGCGGCTAAAACTTTTACTTCCGGATCCTTCAGAATCGCTTTTACCGATGAACTGCCCACAGGAAACTCCGGGTCATTCGCAAAATCAGTTTGTGCGATCGGCTTTCCTCCTACAAAATATTCGCCATTGTTTATAATTCTTCCCAGGGAGGGATTGGCCGGCAGGTATAGAATTCTTTTTAAACCCTGTAATTTCTTTTGAAGTTTTAATTCTTCCGTTACATAACCCCGCATCACTGAATCCGTTTTCTTATAGATCATCGAGGGATTAAAGACGATCAGCTGTTCCAGCAATCGTCCCGTTTCCTGTAATGCTTCATCCCGGTTCATCGAACGGCTATCGGAGGATACGATCAGTACATCAGCGCCCGTATCTTTTACTTCACGGGTAAACAAACTTACTTTCAGCCCATAGCGCAGGCTGATTCCGGCCAGTTCGGCCGCTCCCGTAAAGTCATCGGCTAATACTGCTATCATTGTTTATGCTTGGCTAACTGTACCGCACTTTCAATCGCTAATACCATGGCATCCGCACTGGCAATTCCTTTTCCGGCAATCTCAAATGCAGTACCATGATCCACAGAGGTACGTATGATTGGTAACCCGAGTGTAATATTCACCCCCTTCACACTATCCATTTGCTGCTTCTCTGCATTCCATTTGAAACCAGCCAGTTTAAACGGGATATGCCCCTGGTCATGATACATGGCCACCACCCCGCCATAGGCACCAGTGGCTGCTTTGGCAAACATCGTATCGGGTGGCACAGGGCCTTCCACATCATAACCAAGTTTTTTCGCCTCTTCCACAGCAGGCATGATTTCTTCAATATCTTCTGTGCCGAATAAACCATTGTCACCGGAATGCGGATTCAATCCGGCCACTCCGATTTTAAGATTCGTTTTACCCAGTCGCTTCAGTCCATCCACGATCAGTTCAATCACCTGGATGATCCGTTCCTTCTTCACCAGGTCGCAGGCCTGGCGCAGGGATACATGCGTGCTGACATGAATCACATTAATATGATCTTCCACCAGCAGCATCGCGTATTTTTTGGTGCCGGTGTAATAGGCGTAAATCTCCGTATGTCCCGCAAAATGATGCCCGGCTTCATTGATCGATTTTTTATTAATCGGACCCGTTACCGTTCCGTCCACCTCGCCAGCCATAGCCAGTTCGATAGCTTTCTTCACCGCCTGGAAAGACGCTTCCCCACACATGGCATCGATTTTGCCAAACTCCAGTTTGCTGATATCCGTAATGTTCAGATCATACACATCAATAGTGCCGAGCTCAAATCTGGCATCAGCCACTTTACTCACTGCATTCAGTTTTGCCTTCAGCTGGAGTTTATCAATGATCTGCTGAAATACCGCTGCATCACCTACCAGCAGGGGGCGGCAAATGGCATGTATATTTTCTTGTAACAAGGCTTTTACCCCGATCTCGGGACCAATACTGGCCGGGTCACCCATCGTAATCGCTAATACCGGTAATGCACGCATATTACCATCCTTTTATTGAATCAAATGAAATAATCAGTCGCTGTTTCTCTTCCTCACTCATGGACTGCAGGGGTGGCATCACCGTATCTCCACAAATCCCTTTAAACTGCATGAGTGCTTTTAATGCCCAAAGACTTTCTCCCAGGGTCTTGTCACGCTGGTACACACTGCCATAATCATCGCTGAGCAATTGCATCCTGTTTGCTTTTTCATGATCTCCTGTGTGTACTGCCTTCAGCATA
Source organism: Chitinophagaceae bacterium (assembly GCA_035439525.1). Taxonomy (GTDB): domain Bacteria; phylum Bacteroidota; class Bacteroidia; order Chitinophagales; family Chitinophagaceae; genus JJ008. The sequence goes on along the minus strand of DAORKK010000014.1, from coordinate 15,915 downwards.
TCAGCATAGATCCATTGCACTATATTTCCGGTACTCGGTATCAGTCCATCGCTCCCACCCATCAATGCTTCTGCTGATTTGGCCGCCCAACCAAGGAAATGTCCAAAATCATCACGATCCTTCCACAATGCCAATGACTTTGCCAGCCGCTCCTCACTTCTTTCTGAATCCTTGGTGGCCACAATATTCGGGTGATGGCTCAGCTGATCGATCAGTTCCAGCGGTATTGACATATGCGTCGTCGCAGGAATATTATAAATGATCAGGGGCAAGGGGATCACATTGGCGAGTTGCAGAAAATACTTTTCCATCTGTACCGGCGTAAGGGCATAGTAAGAGGGCAATGTCACCGCCAGCGCATCCACGCCATGATCGGCGCAGTAATAGGCAAACTCCACCGATTCTCTCAGTACATTGGAAGAAATGCCGGCGTACAAAACCGTTTCCGGTTTCTTGCACAAGCCTGCTACCCGCACATAATCTTCTTTCACCGACACGGGTAAAGAAGCAGATTCGCCGGTAGTACCCAGGATAAAGGGAGAGATGGAGTAGTGGTAAAACAAATCGAATAACCGGGCAACCGCTTCTTCATCCAGTTCCAGGCGGGCTGTCAGCGGGGTTACCGCCGGAACAATCACTCCGGAAAATTTTTTATTCTTTCGCATTAATAAGCCGATTTAAAGATGCCGATCGCATCCTGTTCTGTTATGTCTCTTGGATTATTCTTCAGCAGTCGCTGGATCTTCATTGCTTCGGCGGCCATTTGTGGAATGGTTTCTTCCTTCACCCCTACTTCACGCAGGTTTTTGGGTATACCACATTTAGCATTCAACTCCCTGATTTTCTCCACCCCTGAACGGGCAGTTGCCAGGGCATCCATACTTCTCGCACAGCCCAATGCTTCCGCCACATCCGCATAGCGATGTGGTACTGCCATCATATTATATTCCATCACCCAGGGCAGCAATACTGCATTGGATAAACCATGGGCGAGATGATACATACTTCCCAACGGATATGACAGGGCATGCACCCCGGCGGTATTCACCGGACCCAGGCAAAAGCCGCCGTATAAGCTACCCAGGGCAACTTTTTCACGGGCATGTATATCCGATCCTTTCTTTACCGCTTTCTCAATATTGGCCGCAATGAGACGCATCCCTTCAAAGGCGAAGAGGTCAATAAAGGGTTTAGAAAATTTATTGGTGTAAGCTTCCAGGCAATGGGTTAATGCATCCATGCCCGTAGCGGCAGTTATCACTGGTGGTACGGTTACCGTCAGCATCGGGTCCACATAAACAATATCCGGCACCAGGAAAGGACTGATGATTCCTTTTTTCTGGTTATCGGCATCATCCACTAAAATGGCATTGGGGGAAACCTCACTACCGGTGCCCGAAGTAGCGGGTACACAAATCAGTTTCCGGGTCCTGCCTTTTAATAAACCGATCCCCACATAGTCACGAAGCTGCTGATCATTCCCCAGTTGTGCCGCCACCAGTTTGGCAATATCAAGTACACTGCCTCCGCCAATACCAATCACCATATCCGGATCAAAGGGCCTAACCTTCTCCATCAGTTTTTCAAAATCACTGAAAGACGGCTCGGCAACAATCGACGTATCCGTTAAAATTTCGATGCCTGCTTTTTTCAAATCATCAATGAAGGGAGCGATCGTCTGCTGCAAGGGTTCAATCGTTGGAATGAAAACCCGTTGTGGCCTCAATGCCAGCACATCGGCAGCCAGCAAGGCCATTTTCCCGTTGCCAAAGACGAGCTTACCGGGAAAAAATATATTGAATGATAAATCCATTTATCAATTGTTACCTGTTTAATATTTCGCCCCGCTGGGGCTCAGCTCAACCCTTTTCCCTGTCATTAGAATATTTCATCCTGAAATGAATGTTCTCCCCCGACACCTGACACCCGACACCCGACACCTAAATTGCAGCATCCAATGGATACTTCGGCATCATCAGCTGCTCCACATCCACCGGCTGAATATCCAGACGTTCACACCACATACGGAAACTGTCATGGATTTCATCCAGGGTCTTCTTCTGATCGGGTGTCAATTCAAGGGCTGTGGCGCGGCTGATCGTACGCACCGGCAATCCTCTTTTTCTTAAAAAATATTTTGCACTCATCGGGTAGGCGACATGGATCAATGGATCCACGCGACTGATCTCGGATTGCAGCCATTTCACGTCTTCCAGCTTCTCCGGGTTATTGGCATTGTTCACCATCCAGACCAGTATCTCAGGATAAAAATTTCCGCTGATACTGGACATGCCCCTTGCCCCCATCTGCAAACTATACATGGCATTGGGCGAATGGGCATCATAAAACTCCAGGTGGTTATTCTCCTGTTTCAGGATATCCAGCTTGGCTTTTACTTTCTCCAGGTCTATGGAAGTATCTTTATGATATACCATCCGGTTAGCGGATAATAATTTTTTAAATACATCGGGACCAATGATGCGTTTGTACGGGGCGGGGCACTCATACATGCCCAACGGAATATTGCCGGTGAGTTTAAACATCCGGTCAAAGTTTTTCAGCAGGATTTCATCACTGTCTTCCACATTGGCAAAATGACCGGTGATCATGATGGCGGCATCAATTCCGGTATCGTAAATCTTTTTGGTAAATTCTGCCTTATCATCAATGGTCAATCCAAAGGAGGCCGTCGCCACAACAGGAACACGACCGTTAACATACCGAACCACATGCTGTGTGAGTTCCAGCCGCTCATCTTCGGTGATGCTGTACATTTCGCTGCTGAGACAATTCGCAAAAAAACCTTTTACCCCGGCGGCGAGGTAAAAATCAATCAGTCGGCTCACGGTATCCAGGTCCACTTTCGCCTTCAGGTTGAAGGGGGTTATCATGACCGGGACAAATTTGGTTCCAGTTGTCATTGTATATACGTTTAGGCTACAGTGTTTATTAAAATGCCAATTCCATCTATCTGAATGGTCACCCTGTCCCCGGACTGCAACGTAAAATCATTGTCCGGCACCACACAGGTTCCGGTCATGAGATAACAACCGAGGGGATGACTATACTCCCTGTACAAAAATTCAACCAGTTCAGTATGGGATCTTTTCATACGGTCGATGGTTGTGCTTCCGGAAAACATTTCTTTTCCATCCCGTTCAATCTGCATGGCAATTGTGGTGGTACCAGGAATGGGTTCCTGGGGAACCAGTACGCATGGGCCGAGGGCCGCACTTCCATCATAGACTTTTGCCTGGGGCAGATAGAGCGGATTTTCGCCCTCAATACTACGACTACTCATGTCGTTCCCAATAGAATATCCGACTATTTTACTGGAAGATGTTACGACCAGGGTCAGCTCCGGTTCGGGTACATTCCAGGTACTGTCTTTCCGGATACGGACATACCCACCCGGGCCGATCACCCTTGATCCCACGCCTTTGAAAAACAGCTCTGGCCGTTCCGCATCATACACTTTATCATAAAAAACGGAGGCCCCGCTTTCCTTGCTTTCTTCCATTCGGGCGGCTTTACTACGGAGGTATGTGACGCCTGCGGCCCAGACTTCCTGATTACCTACCGGGGCCAGGATCTGTTGTTGCCCGAGCCAGTCAAAACCACCCAGAGAGGCCTGACCGGTAATCTCCTCCTGCAGCAGGGCATAGAGATGATCCCGGTTGATAAAAAGATCCCAGTTGTTTTCTTTTGCGGCAAAACACTGCCCTTCATGAACAATGATGATGCCGTTGGTTGTTTTATATACCTGCATAGTGTAAAATTAATCCTGATTGATGGCCGGCCTGTCCTGCCCCGCCCGTTTACTGTTTTGCCCTTCTTAACCTGGTCAATAATAGTCCCGCCAGGAAAATACCCATCGTCCCCACCACAATGATCATATTCTTATGCAATCCGTTTTTCATAAAAGCATAGTCCTCATTTAACCGGGGTGAAAAAGTCATCCACAGAATCAGGATAATGCCGATAATCGTGGCGATCACGGCTTCCGCATTCTTTGTTTTACGGCTGATCAGTCCCAACAGGAATAAACCCAGCATCCCTCCGGCAAAAATACCACTCAGTTCCCACCAGATATCCAGCAGACTTTTGGATCCGATCATGGCCAGCCCGGTCACCAGCCCTATCACTCCAAATACAATGGTGGATACATGCAGCAGAAAGAGTTTTTTCTTATCCGTCATTTCCGGTTTGAAATATTTCTGGTAAATATCCACCGTAAAAACAGTAGCGGAGGCATTCATATTCGAACTGATGGTACTCATGGCTGCCGATAATAAAGCAGAAACAATCAGACCGACCAGCCCGGTAGGGATATTATTCACCATAAAGAAAGGCAACACTTTGTCACCATAATCTGCCGGCTGTAAAGTAGCAGCCAGTTGCTGTACTTCAGACGCACTGGTTGCCAGTTGCAGTCTTTCCGCCGCCACCTGCAGTTTAACCGGATCAATCAGTCCGGGCTGTGACTGATAAAAAGCATAGAGGGCCGTACCGATTATAAAGAAAAGAAATGAAGCGGGAACATAAATCCATACACAGAGCCAGACGGATTTAGCCGCCTGCTTTTCATTACGGGCCGTATGATAGCGCTGGATATAGTTCTGGTCCATCCCGAAATTATTCAGGTTGATAAAGAAGCCATATAATAATACCACCCAGAAAGTGGATTGGGAAAAATCAGCAGAAAAACTTCCCAGGCTCATCTTATGATCCACCCGGGCAATCTCTATTATTTTATCAAGACCACCGGGTAATTGTTTTATCACAAGAAATAAGATCAGCAAAGCACCCAGTGTTTTAATAATCCCCTGGGCTACTTCGGTCCAGATCACAGCTTCCATTCCTCCGAGTACGGTATATATTATAATACAGATGCCCATCACGATCATGATGGACTGCATACTGAAACCGGTCAGTGCCTGCAGACTTAATGCGATGCCAAAAAAGATGGAACCCATTCTGGCAAACTGTGTCAGGAGAAAACAGACTACCGCATAAGTGCGTGCCCAGGGACCAAAACGCTTTTCGAGGTGAGTATACGCGGAAATCTCACCGGTACTTCTGTAAAAAGGAACAAAATATTTAGAAGCGACCCAGGCGGCAAGCGGCATGGAGAGACTAAAGACGAAAGCATTCCAGTTGCTGCCAAAGGCCTTGCCGGGTACACCGAGAAAGGTATTGCTGCTTAGAAAAGTGGCATAGATAGATAACCCGATCGCCCAGCCGGGAATCTGTCCGGAGGCTTTGGTGAATTGTTCGCTGTTTTTATTTCTCCGTGAAAAATAAAAACCGATGCCGATCATGGCCAGCATGTAGAGCGCGATCACCGCAAGGTCAATAAATGGCAGGTTCTGCATCGTTAGTTTATGTGTTACTTGTCATGGTGAGCCTGCCTACCGGACAGGCAGGCTTGTCGAACCACCCTTCGACACGCTCAGGGTGACAACCACTGCTCTTGTCATGGTGAGTTTATCGAACCACCCTTCGGCACGCTCAGGGTGACAACAGCATCAGGCGCATTGAACCAGTGTTCTTGTCATAGTGAGTTTATCGAACTATGACCAACCTGATCAGTTCTTTATTTAATCATCCGAAGGCTTACTCACTTTATTCAAGCCACCGGGCCACTCTTCATTAATGATCTCCTTTCCTTCCAGTTTCGACGGATCCACCACTACATGTTTTATTTTCTCTCTCCGCCAGGTATAAACAATATGTACCAGCCCATCACTGGTCTGGATCACTGACGGATAAGAATACTGACTGATGGGTGAATCTTCCAGCACCAATACCGCCTGCCAATTTTTACCGTCATTACTAATGGCCACGTTGAGTGGTGTACGGGCACCTTTACCCCGGGGCAGACTGCTGTCGGGTTTCACATGATTGTACACGAGGAGCTGACGGCCATCTTTCAAAGTCACCGCATCGGTACCTGAATTATTATTGGGCAGGGCAGATGCGGTCATGGCTGACCAGGTCTTACCGCCATCCGTACTCCATACTTCATTCACGGTCCGGTTCTGACTACGGCCAAGTAATTGCATTCGGCCATCTTTGTATTGCAATAAAGAAGGCTGAATAGCGGTAAAAATTTTCGGATCATTGAGGGGGCCGGTTTTTGTCCAGGTGCGGCCCCAGTCCTTTGTGTATTCCAGGTGAAACTTCCATCCTGTTTTTTCCGTACTGGAAGGACAAATCAATACTCCATTCACCAGCACCGGTTTGTTCTTGACCGGACCGAGATAACCTTCGGGTAATGCCTCCCTCTCGCTCCAGGTTTTACCATTGTCCTTGCTACGTTTCATCCAACCGGTCCAGCCCGCCACGTTGGGACCGATCTTATAAAACAGGAGCAGCTCCTTTTCGGGTGTATAAAACAAGACCGGATTGTAACAGGGGTAACGAAGGGTATCATTCATCACACCATCAGCCACCATCACCGGTGCTGACCATTGCTTGTTTTTATAATGACTGGTCCAGATACATACATCTTTGTTTCCTTCCTTGGTGCCGCCAAACCAGGCAGCTATCAGCCCATCCGTTGTTTCTGAAATCGTAGCGGCATGACTTTCCGGGAAGGATGCTCTCTCAAAAATAAATTCATCCTTTACTAATCCTTTCTTCCATTTCTTATCACGAATGAAGCGGTAATTACCGGATGGTACTTCCAGTACCACCACCCCATCTTCCGCCTTAATAAATTTTATTTCTTTATTGGCCGATATTGGTTTAAAACCTTCCGATAATTCTTCCAGGCTGCCTGCCGGAATATACAGTACCGCCGATGTGTTGGCAGGGATCCGGACCGTCCAGTCAAAAACCGCGGTGGTATTTATCCAATGACTGATGATGAGTCCGTACTGACTTCTATAGGAAGCTTTCACATAGTCAAGTCCGGCAGGAACCGATGGCTTCATAATAATTTTTCTGAAAGCCACCTGATTCTTATCGGTCCGTATCCCTGCAAGATTTTCATAATACCAGGTGATCAGGTCGCCGAGTAACATCACATGGTTCTGGCTGTTCATTCCGGGATCTGCTGTGTTTCCATTCCACAATTCCCAAATAGTGGTGGCTCCGTTTTCGGCCATATAGCCCCAGCTGGGATAGGTTTTATTAGAAGCCAGGATATACGCCAGGTCCGCATAGCCATATTCGGTCAGCCCGCGCATAAGCCAGGAAGAACCGATCACACCCGTACTCACATGATCATGACTCTCGACATGGATCTTATACCGGATTTTTTCGAATACGGTTGACTTTAATGAATCCGGACAGATCCCAAAGTACAAAGGCAGCAGGTTCGACGTGATCGTATTGTTTCCGTATTGCTTTTTCTGTGGATCATAGAATTTTGCCTGGAAGGCTGTACGGATACTATCACTCAGCTCAGCAAAATTTTCTACGTCCGCATTATTACCCGTCAAAACGGCGAAACGCTGCATATACGATAGCAACTTATAATAATACGCTGTGGCGATGAGCTGACCGTCCGTCAGACGTGCGGGATCTTTTGCATGGATCAGTTCCAGGGCTTCGGGCGGTACACACCAATCGCCGTATTTATCCCGGGTCATGATATAGCCCTTCATAAATTTTTCCTTCATATACCCCATCCACTTCTTCATAGCCGGATAATGCTGTTGGATCGGTTGAAGGTTGCCGAACTGATTGTACAGGTTATTACTGATAAAGAAAAAAGCGGCCGGCCAGGTCACATCGTCGGAATAGTAATTCCAGAAAGCCGGGGCCACATCGGGTATACTGCCTTCTGCGGTCTGACTCTCTTCAATATCCTTCATCCATTTTGCATAGAGATTGCCATTCCCGAATACATAACTCTCACCCTGTGCTCCTACGGTACGGTCGCCTAGCCAGGGTTGCCGTTCATTACGTTGCGGACAATCCACCGGCATGCCTTTATAGTTGCTGGCAATTCCCCACCAGGCATTGCGGTAGACTTTATTGATGGTTTCGTTGGACGTTTCAAAAGTACCGGTGGTTTCCAAAGCATCATAGACCAGTTTACCTTCAAACTGACTGATCAACGGTTTTCCCGGGAATGCGGAGATTTCGACATACCGGAAGCCATGATATACAAAGGATGGCTCCCATGCTTCTAATCCAATACCCTTTAAGGTATACACATCTGTCACTTTTGCATCCCTGAGATTAGCAACATATAATTCCCCATCAGGCTTCAGGCTTTCGGCAAAACGCAGCACTACTTTATCACCGGCATCTCCCTTTATATTCTTTAATGAAATCCAACCCGAAAAATTTTGCCCCATATCCAGGATATAATTACCAGAAGGCTGCTTTTTAATTGACTTCGGCATAATCAGCTTCATCACATTCATCGGCTCACTCATCTGGGCGGTGAGTACTCCGGGAGGCGCCGCCACCATTTCCGGCTTTATCCATGACTGGTCATTAAAACCGGGCATTGTCCAGCCCTTCCACTCTTTCCTTGCATCATACTCTTCCCCGTCATATTCATTATTGGTACGGATCGGACCATCCACATTCAGTTTCCAGCTTTCATCACTAATGATTACCTCTTTCCTTCCATCGGTATATTCTATTTCCAACTGGAGCAGCAGTTTGGGGAAACCGAACGTATTATGCTTATGGGTCTTGTAATTCTGCCGCATGGTAAAGAATCGGCCATTGCCCAATACCGTAGCAATACTGTTCTTCCCGGCTTTTACCTGTTTGGTTACATCATGCGTATTATAGAAAAAAGATTTACGGTAATCGGTTGGGTTGGGGGCCAGCACCTGTTCTCCGATTCTTTTGCCATTAATATAAAGCTCATACATCCCAAGCCCTGACAAATAAACCATCGCCCGTTTTATTTCCGGCTTTGATTCAAATTCCTTGCGCAGGTAGCGGGCACTGAGCCTGGACCACTGGGTGATGCTGTCCCAGGCCGAGCCCTTATCATAACCGATCCATTTAGCTTTCCAGTCGGATATATTTAAACCTGTAGAGAAATAGGCAGATTGGGTAGTTTGTGCCTGTCCTTTATTGGTTCCTACCAGCACTTTCCAGAAATAATGCGTGGCGGATTTCAACGCAGGGCCGGCATAAGCAATATGGAGTGACTGGTTACTGAACACTTTACCGGAATTCCAGATATCGCCCTTGTTCTGTTTCAGGTTGGCGGCAGAACTACTGACAATGACCTGGTAGGAAGTCTGAAACACATTTCGGGCAAGGCTGTTCAGTTGCCAGCTGAGCCTTGGTTGTTTCGTTTCGATGCCCAATGGATTCATCAGCATCTCGCAACGAAGATTGGATACAGACAGCTGTGCTGTTGCGGTTTGCAACAGGAACAACGAAAACAGCAGATAGATGATTCGTTTCATATTATTCAGCGGAAAAATTGAACCATACTGTGATATGCAAAGCCCGGGAAGGTTCTTTTTCATAATCGTAATAAATATTTTTATAGCCCATGGGGCCCGTTGTCTCATTGCGTTGGTTTTTGGTACCGATGGCGGGTATACCCTGCATAAAGGAAATATCACCGGAAGGGAAATGGGGTTCATAATTGTTCCACTGATCGGTCTTCCAGGCAGGGGTATATAACCGGAGAAACAGGTCTTCAGTTTCAGATACTACGGTAAAGCGGTTATTGGCGGTAAAAAAGTAGCCACCATAAAAACGGGAATGATACCCTTTGAACTCTGGATAAACCCAGGGTGATTCGCCGGTTTCCGTATTGTTGTATTGTTTGGTCCACACGCCAAACTGATTACCCCGCAGGCGGTTTTTCCAAACCCGGTAAGGTCCGTCGCCCATATACGTTACAGTTCGGATCTCTTTTTCTGGCAGGGAAAAATTGATTCCGGCGAAATTCGTGTAGAAGGCACCGGGAAAATAGGCAACATCAAGTTTGACCCAGCCCGAGGGATAGATCGTCCACTTCAATGTATTATAACTTTCCTTGCGGTCGAAGGCTGATTCAATAACAACTGCATTGCCTTCCTTTCTTGTTTTTAACTGTCTGAAATTATTGGCACCTTCCTGGATCACGGGGCCATTGTTAAAAGGCAGCTCGCCTTTCTTATTTCTTACCGATGCCAGTTGTCCGGTAATCGAATTAAAAGCCAGGTCTACATCCTTCACGGAATAGAGGAATAAGGTGGAATCGGCATACATCTGACGGATTTCCGCGTTTCCTTCTTTTACGATCATTCGGGAACCTGTACGGGAAGGCGAACTGATCGGGAAACTCCAGGTAAACAGTTCCTGGCTGAATTGATCCGTAACCGTTACATAGAGTACATCATAATCATACCAGTCACGGGGCAGACCGAGTTGTACAAATCCTTTCGCACCGGGTTGTATATCGGGTGCATTTGCCTGTCCTTGTTGTTCCGCTAATGTATTGATCTCAAAGCGTTTCAGTTTCCAGGTAAACCGGCAGGTATTCGTATTGGTAAAATGATAGCGGTTCTCCAGCCATAGTTTTCCATCAAATTGCGGTGTTATTTCTCTCCGCTCAAAATGAACCGGGCTCCAGATCTCTTTGATGGCGTAATAACTACCTTCTTTCTCCAGGTGGGGTCCGAGAATTCCATCGGCGGCCCTGAACTTATCCGTATCCAAAGAATCATTCAGGTCATGACGAACCACGGCATTATCTGCAAAGTCCCAGAGAAAACCTCCTGCACTCAGGGGATTGTGCCACATTTTCTCCCAGTAATCCTCCAGTCCTGCACCATGACCGCCATCAAACCAGCCATGCAGGAATTCGGTCGGCATCAGGATCTCGCGGCCATAGTCGTAGGAACCAATTCCATAATTATACTGGCGGTAATGCTGGGTCTGGATATCACCGGACAATTTCCAGGGGTGAATCACGGGGCGCTGCTGCGGATCGTATTGTGCAAACAAAGAATCAAGCTCCGTATTATGCCCTCCTTCATTCCCATTGGCCCAGATGACGATGGAAGGATGATTGCGGTCATGTTCCACGAGTTCCTTCACGAGTTTTGAACCGGTTGGGGTATCATAATTTCCCTGCCAGCCGGTGAGCTCATCGATCACGAATAACCCGAGAGAGTCGCAGACATCCAGAAAATGACCGTCAGGCGGATAGTGACTCATCCGTACGGCATTCATGTTCATGCTTTTGATCAACTGTACATCTTCCACACTATTGGCATAGCTCATTGTACGGCCGGTTTCGGGACGGAAGGAGTGACGGTTCACCCCTTTGAATTTCATTTTGACGCCGTTGACATAAATACCATCCCGCTTACGAACCTCAACAGTTCTGAAACCGAACTTCTGCTTTACCGTATGAATTATTTTCCCATTGCTGTATATATTGAATTCGGCTATATACATTTCCGGATACTCTGCACTCCAATGTTTAATGCCGCTCAAGCTCTTTCCAAAAAAATAAACCCCATAGTTTGAACCTACATCAGTTGCAGTTATGGTATCGACCAGATCTCCCTTACTGTTGCGGATACTGACCAGCGCTTTGCTGTCTGCCCATTTATTTGTATAAAATGTCCCGCTAATTTCACCGGTGGCTTTTGCATGAAAGCTAGTCTCCCGGATATGCACTGCTGGCAACACTTCCAGCCACACCGGCCGGAAAATGCCACCGAAGATCCAGAAATCACCTTTACGTTCCGCGGTATTCACCGAAGCATTTGCTGAATGTTTGGATACGGTTACTTCGAGCAGGTTATCAGTTCCGTATTTCAGCAGTTTTGTAATATCATATTTAAAGGCATAAAAAGCACCCTGGTGCACTTCCCCGGCCAGCTTCCCGTTCACTTTCACTTCTGCATCGGTCATAACCCCTTCAAAGACGATATTAATGACTCTTCCTCTCCATTTAGCCGACACATGGAAGATTTTCTTATATAGTCCTTTCTCCTTTCCTCTGATGCTGTCCCGGGAATAACCATAATCATATTTCCCAAATCCCTGCAATTCCCAGCAGGAGGGTACGGCGATACTGGTCCATTTGTTGGCATTCATGCCGCCGGTACAATAGAAGTCCCAGGGAACGGTATTATCTGAGCCAGTACCGGAGAGGTAGATCTTTTCTGTTTGTTGAGCGTGAAGGGAGAAGTTAAAAGTAAAAAGTAAAAAGTAAAAAAAGAGTCCGAAAGCGGAAAGCGTATACCACTTGCGGAGGCCCTTTTTACTTTTTAATTTTTCCTTTTGACTTTCCATGAAGCTTTTCATTGTATGAAAAATTATAGTTTGCCTGTAATTTTTGTTAAATCACTTGCAGTTGCAATTCTCTTACCGTTCACCCACACACTCAATCCCTTTCCTTTTTTATACTTCAATCCTGTCTTATCCCAGATGATGGTTATGATTTTACCATGATACAATATATTATCCAGGCAGAACCAGTCCCACTTATCCTGAGGCACTAATGGATTTACTTCTATGACATTATCCGCCCGGGGTCTTAAACCAA
>DAORKK010000014.1:0-3334 GCA_035439525.1 Chitinophagaceae bacterium | reverse complement strand
GGCGCACAGAATGTTTTGGTATCCATCAGGCTCTGCCAGGCAATGCTGTACTGACTGTCGGGAAGATTGAAATACCAGGGAATAAAACCGATCTCTTCTTTCACATTGGCCAGTGTATCGCCCTGTTCTTTCCGCACTTCAAAGAAACGGTGAGCCGGATTCCAGAGAAGGGATTGTGTGTTGCGCTTGATCGAATCGGCTTTGCGGGAATAATAAGCCGCAGCTTCGTTATCGTTATTCAGCTTCAATATGGATGACAGTGCATTTGCATTGCCGAACATATAGCCGTTAATTGAAGGTCTTGGGTTCTTTTCCTTTCGGCCGCCACTGATGGTTTCTTCCATGGCATCCCGCACATCATACTGCCAGTACAATCCATTGAATCCTCTCTTTTCCTGCTCCCAGGCACTGTAGTCTTCTTTAAGATCCGGGATCATATTCAGCATAAATCCTTTATCCCCGTTCACCAGGTAGCGGTTCCAGATGGCATCTGTATTCCAGCTGCTGTAAAACCGGAGTTTCTTCATCGGTTTGCCTTCATTGCCCCGGTACCACACATGGAGGTTATTATCCATATAGGTCTTATCGTGCAACCAGCGGGATTCATAAATATGGTGACCGAGTCCCGAAGCGATCAGGTTGTACTTATCGGCATAACTGCGCTGCACCAGGAATTCGGTGAATACAAATCCCTTTTCCGTTTTCTTTATATGTTTGCGTAGGGTCCACCAGCGGTAATAAAACAGTTCTTCGAAATTCTGTTGCGGACACTCAAAGAGCGGAATATTCTTTTTCATCCAGTTCCAGGACTGTGCATTGGGAATGGCCTGGGCTATATTCTCGTCTTCCATCTTGTTGAAATACTCCACATAATGGCGGAACTGATCGGCCCTCAGCAGCATGGGTTTCTGCTGCGCCTGCAGCAGTGCGTTGCTGCAGAATAATATAATTATGATGAGTGCCTGCTTCACGATTCGTTGTAATTTTTTATGGTTGCTGTCCAGCCTTTGTATCCGTTCTCTGAATGCGGGTTGTTATACGGTTGTACCTGTTGAGTGGCGACACTGAACTTTTTCAGCTGAGCAAGATCTCTATATACGCCAGCTTTAAGACCTGCCATATAGGCCGCACCCAGCGCCGATACATCGGGCATACCGATCAGGCTGACCGGCTTTCCGAGCAGATCGGCCAGGAACTGAACAAGAAACTGATTCTTCGTCATGCCGCCATCTGTATTCAGTTCTTTCAGGGATATCCCTGCATCTTTCTCCATTGCCACGATCACATCTTTGACCTGGTACGGAATGCTTTCCAGTGCTGCCCGTACAATATGATTCTTTGTGGTACCAAAACTCATCCCGGTAATGGAGGCACGCCGCTCCATATCCCAGTGAGGTGAGCCGAGTCCGCTGAAGGCGGGCACGAGGTATACCCCGGCATTATCTTCCACGGCCCGGGCCATGGCTTCGGTATCCGCACTGTTGCTGAATAAAGCTAGTTCATTTTTCAGCCATTCAATGGTGGCGCCACAACTCACGATCACGCCTTCAAAAGCATAATCCACCCTGTCCGCTGTACTCCAGCAGATCGTGGTGACCATTCCATTATTGGATGGCAGTGGCTTATCACCAATATTCATCAGGATACTGCAGCCGGTACCCAGGGTGGCTTTGGCCGTTCCTGTTTCAAAACAGCCTTCTCCAAATGCCGCAGCATGAGAGTCGCCGATCATACCTGTTACAGGGATAGCATGATCCAATAAACCTTCCAGTGTGGTCTCCCCAAACAAAGCAGAAGAGGCTTTTATTTCAGGCAGTTGAATGCCCTTTAATCCAAATATGTCGATCAGCTCCTGATCCCAGCTAAGCGTATGCAGATTGAACAGTAAGGTTCTGGATGCATTAGTATAATCAGTAACATAAGACCGGCCACCTGTCATTCTGTATAGGAGCCAGGTATCGATCGTCCCGAAATATGCTTCTCCTTTGGCCAACGCCTGCTTCACGGTTTCCTGATGCTGAGCCAGCCACATCAGTTTGGTACCGGAGAAGTACGGATCGATCAGTAATCCTGTTTTGTGGTTGATTCGTTCTCCAAGCCCCTGCTGCTTCAGTGATTCACATATCTCAACGGAACGCTTGCATTGCCAGACCACTGCATTGTATAACGGTTTACCTGCTTTATCCCAAACCACAAAAGTTTCCCGCTGGTTGGAGATTCCGATGGCAGCGATCTGCTCTCTTGGATGGCCTGTCTTCTCAAATTCTTCCAGGCATTGCTTTACTGAAGCGAGTACATTCTGATAAATGGCTTCAGGGTTCTGCTCTACAAAACCATTATCCATATAATATGTCTGCAAGGGCTCAGCACCCTTAGCTACAGCCTGGCCCTTTACATCAAAAATCAGGCTCTTTGTTGAACTCGTTCCCTGATCTATCGCTAGTATGTACTTATTCGTTTCTATAACAACAGAATTTATATTTTAATAAACCGCGGAGACGCAGAGAGCGCAGAGAAATACATCATCTTCCCGCTTTACTCTTTAATCTCCTTTCTCTCCTTTGACCTCTTAGCTTAATAAACCGCGGAGACGCAGCGAGGGTAGCGACAAAAGGCGGCACATTGAAACGGGTTATGGTGAAGCCATTGAACCATCCAAGTAAAAAGCCCAACAGTAGTCCACCCATAATGGCCCCCGATGAGGAACTTTTTCATTCGCTTATCGTTATTTTAAGAGTTCCCTGACCTCTTCCGCAATGCCATCTTCACTGATCCCGTAATGATTGAATATTTCCACCTGGGAACCGGTTACCGTGTACTCATCCGGTATCCCCATGATTTTAAACTTCTTTGTATACCCTTTTTGCAATAGGAAGGAAGCACAGGCCTCGCCCAATCCCCCATGCACACTATGCTCTTCCACTGTTAGAATGGCTTTGCATTGATCGGCCAGTTTTGAAATCAAGGCAGTGTCCAATGGCTTAATGGTATGCATGCTGACCACGGTCGCATTTATACCTGCTTCTTTTAACTGAGCAGCTGCCTGCAATGCCGGATACACCGTTTCCCCGTTCGCGATAATGGCCACATCATCCCCTTCTGTAATAACTCTCCCTTTACCAAATACAAATCCTTCTTTTTGATCAGTCAGAAAGGGCATCGGCTTTTTGCCAAACCGGAGGTAAACTGGGATCTTACTTTCAACGGCCAGTTCTGTCGCTTTCTCCGTTTCATAATTATCCGCTGGTACCACGATGATGATATTATTAATTGCACGCAGTGCCGCAAAGTCATGCAGACTGTGGTGTGTACTCCCCAATGCCCCATAACTCAC
>DAORKK010000013.1:34218-37928 GCA_035439525.1 Chitinophagaceae bacterium | reverse complement strand
CCCGGATTTGCCGGTGCGGATATCGCCAACGTATGTAATGAAGCAGCCCTGATTGCTGCCCGGAAAAATAAAGAAGCCGTTGAAATGTCCGACTTCCAGGATGCGGTGGACAGGGTGATCGGCGGGTTGGAGAAAAAGAACAAGATCATTTCTCCGGAAGAGAAGAAGATCATTGCCTATCACGAAGCCGGTCACGCGGTATGCGGCTGGTTCCTGGAGCACGCTTATCCGTTGCTGAAAGTAACCATTGTACCGAGAGGTACCGCAGCCCTCGGGTATGCACAGTACACCCCGAAAGAACAATATCTTTATAATACCGACCAGCTCAGTGATCAGATCTGTATGACACTTGGCGGAAGGGCCAGTGAAGAAATCTTCTTTGGTAAAATTTCCACCGGTGCACAGAATGACCTTCAGCAGATCACCCGGATTGCCTATTCCATGGTGTCGGTATACGGGATGAATGCGAAAGTGGGAAATGTTAGTTTTTATGATCCGCAGCAGGAGACCACTTTTACCAAGCCTTATTCTGATGAAACAGCGCGGATGATTGATGAAGAAGTGCGTAAACTGATTGATGAGGCTTACGAAAAAACAAAAGACCTGCTGACGATGCGTAAAGATGAAGTGGAAAAACTGGCGCAGGCATTGCTGGACCGTGAAGTATTGTTCCAAAGTGATGTGGAAGCCCTGATTGGCAAACGTCCGTATGAGGAAAAGAAATCACTGGGTGTGGATGATTCAGATGATCATCCGGTTTTAGGCCCTTCTGCTATTTCGAATCCTCCGGCACAGGATGATACTACATCGGGTGAACAGTCCGGTACAAATACCGGTTGGTCGCCTGTGGCATAAATAAATTGTATGAACGTTTCTCCCTCAAAAGAAAACATACTTAAAAAAATCCGCAAGGCGTTGAGTCACTCAACGCCTTTGCCTTTTCCGCAAAGCGAAGGGAACGGTACGGTGTACCAGCCCCTGCAGCAGGAAGCAGAAGTTGAATTTGCCGAGCAGTTTACCAAACTGCAGGGCAAGTTTATTTTCTGCATCAACCGGCAGGAACTGGCTTTTCAGCTGGGCAGCCTGGTACGCAAACAGGACTGGCAGAAAGTATATTGTGTGGAGGATGTGTTAATTGATTCTTTATCGGCACAGATTGAGGACCGGCTGGTAAAAACAGACCTGGCGCATTGTGATGTGGCCATTACCAGTTGTGAATACCTGGTGGCCCGTACAGGATCGATTGTGCTGAGTGCTTCCACTGCCAGCGGCCGGAGTACCAGTGTATATGCGCCCATTCATATCTGTATTGCTTATACCAGCCAGGTGGTGTATGATCTTAAAGACGCTTTGCAGGCAGTAAAAGATAAATACGGGAATAACCTGCCCTCCCTGATCACTTTTGCTTCCGGTCCCAGTCGTACTGCAGATATAGAAAAAACACTGGTAGTGGGTGTACATGGTCCCAAAGAAGTCTATTTATTCATGGTTGAAGCATAAATCAGCTCCCTTTTGTACTTTTAGGTATGACTAGCCATACGAACCATAATCTTTTTGTTTACGGCTCCCTGCGCAGTGGATTTCAGAGCCATGCGTATGAATATATCAGCCGTTTTTTTACCTTGGTGGGTCCTGCGAAAGTAAAAGGCAGGCTGGTGGATATGGGTGCCTACCCGGCAGGAATTCCGACAGATGAAGCGCATTATATCATCGGGGAACTTTACCAGATCAAAAATGCGAATGAATTTTCCTGGGCCATGGGTCAGCTGGATGATTATGAAGGCGTGAATGCGGAAGAGGAACACGAGCGACTCTATGGCCGCGCGATAACTGAAGTGATCGCCGGCGATATGCCCCTGGAGGCCTGGATCTACTGGTACCTTGGCGATACCAGCGGCCGGCCGGTCATCGAATCCGGGGATATCCTTCAGTATATGGCCGGCAAACAGTAATCAGTAACCGGAAAATTCTTTTAGCAGCGCGCATGACGATCACTCCTGAAAAGAAAATCTACTTCCTCTCCGACTTCCATCTCGGCGCCCCCGATCATGCCAGCAGCCTGGAGCGGGAACGGAAAATCGTGCAGTTTCTGGATGAGATCAAAGACCAGGCGGCGGAGATTTTCTTCGTGGGCGATATGTTTGATTTCTGGTATGAGTACCGGACTGTGGTGCCCAAGGGTTTTGTGCGTTTACTCGGAAAAATCGGTGAATTATCCGATGCCGGCATCCCCATGCATTTTTTTGTGGGTAACCATGATATGTGGATGAAAAATTATTTTCAGCAGGAATTCAATATGCCGGTGTATTATGCTCCCGAGGAATTTGAACGGAACGGGAAAAAGATACTGGTGGGACATGGTGACGGGCTCGGTCCCGGGGATCATGGCTACAAACGGCTCAAGAAAGTTTTTCGTAATCCGGTCAGCCAGTTTCTTTTTGGGATATTTCCCCCGATGCTTGGCATGGGATTGGCTAATTATATGAGCAGGCGCAGCCGGGCACAGACGGGAACAAAAGAGGAAGTATTCCTGGGCGAAGACAAGGAATGGCTGGTGATTTACTGTAAAGAGAAACTGAAGCAAAGGAAGACGGATTTCTTTGTGTTCGGCCACAGACATTTACCGATTGATTTTCGCCTGAATGAAAGCAGCCGGTATATCAACCTCGGCGACTGGATTCATTATTTTACGTATGCCGTGTTTGACGGGGCGGATATGGAACTGAAATCGTATTCGGGCATGGAACATAAAATTATCCGGAAAGGATGAAGCAGCTAAGCGGACTGATATTGATTTTATTTTTTGCAGCTTTCCAGGGAAGTGCACAGACGGATACGAGTTTCCGGTTACTGCGCATCCTGAAAGGGGATATTGTCCATTTTACCATCGATAACCTGGATAATATCTATGTGCTCAACAACCAGAACCAGGTGAAAAAGTACAATGCCAACGGAGACTCGGTGGCTATTTTCAATGATATCCGGAAATACGGGAGGGCCAGTCTGATCGATGTGTCGAATCCGCTCAAGGTATTATTGTATTACCGCGACTTTGCCACCGTGGTCATGCTTGACCGCTTCCTCAATCCCGTGAATACGGTGGATCTGCGTAAAGAGAATATTTTCCAGGCAAAAACGATTGCCCAGTCTTATGATAATAAAATATGGGTGTATGATGAAGTGGAGAACAAGCTGAAGAAGATCGGCGAGGAGGGGAAACTGATCCAGGAGACACCGGATTTCCGTTTATTACTGGATCAGTCGGTAAACCCGGTGAAGATAGCTGATGAGAATCAGTATGTCTATCTCTATGATTCTACCAAAGGCGTTTATGTATTTGATTATTTCGGGTCGTTGAAAAATGTGATCCAGATCCATGGTTGGAAAAACCTCAAAGTAAACGGGAATTATATTTTCGGTTCCCGGCGGGATACGTTGTATCGCTACGAGATCAGCAGTTTTTTGTATGATGAATGGATCCTGCCTGCTGAGCTCCGGTCAGCCACTGTTTTTAATTTCAGCAACAGCCGTCTCTATGCGCTGCGTCCGGAAGCGGATGGGAAAACAACAGGAATCGCCATTTACACCCTGCGTCGCTGATCCATATCCCGTTGTTTCAATAATTTTGCTTTTTAATAAGTTATCATGAATGATTTTCTGAATGAAGTGTGGGGCGGTAATCCGGTTCGCAGTTACCTGATAGTGGCCGC
>DAORKK010000013.1:8872-34118 GCA_035439525.1 Chitinophagaceae bacterium | reverse complement strand
ATTTTCTTTGATAAGCCTTTTATTACCGGCGACCTGGTAAAAGTGAATGCTATTATTGGTACTGTTGAGCGGATCGGTTTGCGGAGCACACGTATCCGTACAGATCAGAAGACCTATGTCACGGTACCCAATAAGCAGATGGTAGACTCGGTGCTGGATAATCTCTCCTTGCGTACACAGCGTCGGGGTGATCTCCGGCTTGATATCGGCTTACAAACGCCGCCAGCCTCAATCGAGCAATTACTGGAAGGCATCCGTAAGATCGTGGGCAGAGAGGAAGTGGAGGAGTACAATGTCAACCTCTCCGAGATCACCAGTCAGGCCATTGTGATCGTCTCTGATTATTATACGGCTCCTATTGGCATCAAGGAATTCTTCACTATACGGCAAGAGATTAATCTGGCTGCGTTGAAGTTGATGGAGGAGTTGAAGATTGAGGTGGCGGGGGCGAGTACTGATGTGAAGATAGTCGGGAGCCGGGAGTAAGGAGTCGGGAGTCAGTAATGCCCGTTGTCACCCTGAGTAGCCGTTTACTTATTTGTCAGGGGTGTAAGTGAATATTACTCGGCGTACCGAAGGGCTGCCTGTCCCGCCTAATGCGGGGAGCTTGCCGAAGGGTGATTAATTAAACCTGGTAGAAATAAAAAATAGGGAATAAAGAATAAGGAATGAGAAAGTGGGTGTACTAAGAAAGGTTGTCAAACACTAGCCCTCATAGTGTAACGAAGGAGGGAAGCGCAGCGAGGGATAAATGATCCCCAAGTAGTACATATGTGTATTATTTCAAAGGAGAAGACAATAGCTACCATATCAGTAAATTTATTTACATGAGATTTTATCTATTATTCTTTCTTTTACTTCTGACTAGTTGTAAGCCCACGGTTAATAAAGTTTTTCCATTCGGAATTAAAGAAAATGGAGTAAGGGCACAACTAAAAATTCCAATTATCGAGGATGTTATGATTGACAAGATGGAGTATATACGTTATGCAGGCAACAGATGGGAGCTGAAAAATATGTATCCTGAGGAAGTCGGCATTCCACAGCATGTAATTAAAGTTGTCACACTATCAAAATGTGATACCTGTGTCGAAAGATTGGAAATGGATGCTTTTCGGAAAAAAGAGAAAGAGGGAAAATATGTACAATTAAATATCGATACAAAAATACATAGTCGTAATTCTGCTTCGCGAACAGGAAAGGTTTTTGTATATAATGACACTACCTATAGTTCATATATAAAACTTGACGAAACTGGCATTGACAGTGTTTGTAAGAGTTGGGGTTTGACAGCACTTATAAAAGGAGTTATGAAAAATGAAACTCATTGAGATTCACTTTGATACTATTTGCAACTGATTTATATAAATATGTATAGAGTAATGAGTCATGTTAGATTTGCAATTTATATTTATTTGATTGTTTTTATACCCCTCTTAAGTTGTAGAAATAAACCAGAACCAGATCTTGATAGAAAAATTGTTGAGGACATGTGGCAATTTAGAAAGCTGTCTCATGACTATATTTATTCTAATTACGACACTTCAATTATTAAAGGTATCTGCCTTCGTTATATAGACTCTTTACTTAAAGACGATGAGATTGGCTCTTTTAGTGCCAACAAAACATTTTTTCCAGATAGTTTAGAGGAGGATATTCATGTGTTCAGCAAGAGAACAAATCTTCCTGATTCTATAATTGATATGTGCGCCAAAATGTCGGAAAAATATGGAAAAAACTTATATTCTCAAGGATCAGACGTGATTAACGGGTTTACTTTTGAATTTTCTGTTTATAGAATAAATAAGGGAAAGAGGTTTCTATTTGGAAATCGGAAGTATATATTAGACGCCTCGCTTAGTAAGTCCAAACCAATCCCTAAATCCAAACTTGGTTTTTTCGAAGTGGAAGTGGTTTCCTTTTTGAAGTTATATGAATAGTTTACTACCAATGCTTTTAATATCAGGTTTAAAGTAAAAGTAAACCGTAATGAAATCAGGGTTATGTTGTTTAAACGAGGATGGTTGTTTCCAATATTGCCAAAATGTACCGGTGTAAATACAAGGTTCCTTGCTTCGCAGCGAGACGAGCTCGCTACTCGCTGCGGAATGACAAGCAATGAAGGGGGTAAAAAACGAAATACAAGATTTCTCGCTTATTACCCTCCGAAGTGAAACGAAGGCAGGGATGCTCGAAATAGCAGTTTCAGCTCGTTAATTTAGTTGAATTTACATTGGAGGGGCTGTTGACTACTAACTACTAACTACTAACTACCGGCTACTAACTATCTCCGCCAGTTCCTTATCAAACAACCCATACTTCCCGTACTCCACTATCCGGCCGAGTTCTTTGCCGTTTTTCATCACGATAATCGTGGGGACGTTTTTTACATGCAGGGCTTCGGTGAGATTGCCGAGGGTGGTCTTGTTGCGGTCCACACCGATGAGGGTGATATTCTTTTCCGGGAAACCGGCTGCATCCGTGGTGGCATAGAGTTTAGGAATGATGAAGTGGGAGTCTTCGCACCAGGTGCCTATAAATACTATCAATCTTATTGAGTCTTTTTGTTTGGACAGGGCTTCCTTTGCATCCGCACGTACTGTATATCCTTTAAGATTGGCTGCATACCATTTAAACGTAGTATCGGCCAGCAGCACCTGGCGGGAGATGATCCCTTTCAGGCTTTTTTCATTGGGTTGCTCCACCAGCACTTCGTATTGATGCTGGGAAAAGGCGGAGAGACTAAAGGACAGGGTAAGGAGTAACAATAATTTTTTCATCTGTTGCGGTTTTACGGTTGACCGGTTAATAGCCCATTAATATAGTAGGATAAAAGCCTGGTTCTGCAAATCTACAGGCAGCCGGTCAAATGATGAAGCGGGAATCGTTAAAGTTGCAGGGAATTACAGATTTGCCTTGAGTTCCAGTAAAAAGCCTTTCAGCTTCTGGAGTGACTGGATCACAGCGAATTTTTCTTCGGCCTTCTTGTTTTTCTTCAGGTAATCCTTGGCGCCTTCGATGGTGAACTTCCGGCGGCGGAGCAGGTCGTAGATCAGCACCAGATTCTTGATATCCACGGGACGGAAAAAACGATCGCCTTTCCGGTTCTTGCGGGGCTGCAGGATATCAAACTCCGTTTCCCAGTAGCGGATCAGGGATTGGTTTTCGCGGAACATCGTGGCCACTTCACCAATGGAATAATATTGTTTTTTGAACAGCACTTCGTCTTCGGGTACCTGCACCAGGTCGGCCTGAAGGGCTGAATCTTTTAATGAACGGCGGCCCCGTTTGCCCGCAACGGTTGTTCTTTTGACAACGGCTCGTTGTACCGGTATCGGTGCTTCTTCAACAACCATCAATACTTCTTCGGGTTCCGTGTACACAGGTTCATTGTAAACGGGTTCAATCACAGGTTCAGGCGCCGGATCCGGTGCAATGACCGAAATACGGGAGGGCGCTGCTTTTTTCTTTTGCACAGGCTGCTTGGCCGGTTTTGGAACCGGTTCATCAAAGCCACCAAAGTCCAGGCTGATTTGTGTGAGTGATTTTGCCATACGTGAGCTGTAAAAATAAGGAACTATGCGGGCCCTTTCGGGTCCGGTCAGGTGTTGTGGAAAAATGAAGGTTGGCGGCTATTCCTAGTCGAAACTCTGGTTGCTGGCGGCTGCTTTCTTCAGGAGCAGGTCAAACTGTTCCGGACTCAGGTCATTATAGAAAAAGTAGATGGGGTCGATCTTATTCCCGTTTTTATGGACCTCATAGTGACAGTGCGGACCGGTGGATTTACCAGTGCTGCCTACCCAGCCGATCACTTCACCGCGCTTGACGGCCTGACCGTTCCGGGCTTTCACCCTTACCATATGGCCATAGAGGGTCTCATAGCCATAACCATGATTGATGATTACGTGGTTGCCATAGCCATTGCCGGAATTGCCGGAAAGACTGACGGTGCCATCTGCCGTGGCATAAATAGGGGTGCCGGTGGGGGCGGAAAAGTCGAGGCCTGCGTGAAATTTGGTGGTTTTATACACCGGATCGATCCGGTAGCCAAAACCGGAAGCCACCCGGTTGAGGTCCTTATTGCTCACCGGCTGAATGGCCGGGGTACGGGCCAGGAGGTTCGCCTTGTTCTTTACCAGCTCATCCACTTCCTCGTATGACTTTTTCTGGGCATTGATCCGGCTGACCAGGTTATTCAGGGTATTATTGATCGAGGAAACCAGCTGATGATCCCTTAATTTCTCTATTTTGGCAATTTCAAGCTTGATTTCCAGCTCTTTAGCCCGGGCGCTATCGGGTATCGGGTTGGCTTCAAAAATGGCCCGGTACACGTCATTGTCCCTTTTTTCCAGTTCTTTCATCTGGTTCTGGACCGATTCCAGCTCATCCAGGAGTTCGTAATAGTTGTCTTTCAGGTTCTTGTTTTGCTGCTGTAAAATGCGCTCTTTCGGGGAGCCTACAAACTGAAATGCGATATACGTGATGATGCCTGCTGTAACCAATGCCGCAGCCACAAAGCCAAAAACCCGGAGCAGTTTGACCCGGAGTGGCGTCTCCAGTTTTTCGTACCGGAGTGTATTGGTATTATAGTAATATTTGATTTTCTTCATTAAGGCGGGCTTATAAATGGGCAGCATACAGAATGCCACCCGAATATTTTACCTTTGCTCCCTTCTTTCGAAGGTGAACAAATATAGCCCGTTATAAGGCAAAAATCAACCCAATCAGAATTGTTATATGATGACCAGCGCAGATATACGTACGGCTTTCCTGGACTTTTTCCGTTCCAAAGGGCATGAAATTGTCCCCTCCGCCCCCATTGTAGTGAAAAACGACCCTACCCTGATGTTCACCAATGCGGGGATGAACCAGTTCAAGGATTATTTTCTCGGTAACAAGCCTGCGCCGTACAAGCGCGTGGCCGATACCCAGAAATGCCTGCGGGTGAGCGGCAAACACAATGACCTGGAAGAAGTAGGAGTGGATACCTATCACCATACTATGTTTGAAATGCTGGGTAACTGGAGTTTCGGGGATTATTTCAAAGACGAGGCCATTGAATGGAGCTGGGAACTGCTGACTGAAGTGTATAAGATTGACAAAAGCCGTCTCTATGCTTCCGTGTTTGAAGGTGATGAGAAAGAAAAACTGCCGGCGTCCAAAATAGCACTTGATAAATGGAAGGCACTTCTTCCGGATCCGTTTAACCAGATCGTGTTCGGTAATAAGAAAGATAATTTCTGGGAAATGGGGGATACAGGTCCCTGTGGTCCCTGCAGTGAGATCCATGTGGACCTCCGTTCGGATGAGGAAAGGGCCAAGGTACCCGGACATATGCTGGTGAACAAAGATCACCCGCAGGTGATCGAGATATGGAACAATGTATTCATGCAGTTTAACCGGAAGAAAGACGGCAGCCTGGAACCCCTGCCTTCCACCCATGTGGATACCGGCATGGGACTCGAGCGCCTGGTGCGGGTATTGCAGGGAAAGACCTCCAACTATGATACGGATATCTTCAGCGGCACTATTGAATCAACGGAGAAAATAACCGGTAAACCTTATGACCGGGGCGACAGCAAGCAGGCCGTTGCCTTCCGGGTGATCGCCGATCATATCCGCGCGATCAGTTTTACCATTGCCGACGGACAGTTACCGTCAAATACCGGAGCTGGCTATGTGATCAGACGGATCCTGCGGCGGGCCGTGCGTTATTATTATTCCTATCTAGATTATAAACAACCCCTGCTGGCTCAACTGGTGCCGGTACTGGCGAAACAGTTTGAAACCGTTTTCCCCGAACTGCAGCAGCAGGTAGATTTTGTGAGCAAAGTGGTGAGAGAGGAAGAGGAAGCATTTTTGCGTACCCTGGAGAAGGGCCTGAAAAGAGTGGATGACCTTATAGCACAGGGCAGTATTTCCGGTAAGGATTCCTTTGAATTATATGACACCTATGGTTTCCCGCTGGATCTGACGCAGCTGATTGCTGCAGAGAATAACCTGAAAGTAGACGAAGAAGGCTTTAAGGCAGAGATGCAGCAGCAGAAAGACAGGAGCCGGGCAGCCACCACGGTGGATGCCGGTGACTGGATTGAACTGAAAGCAGGCACGAATCAATTTGTGGGTTATGATTCACTGGAAGGAGTAACCGAAGTATTAAAATACCGCAAAGTAAAAGCCAAAGGGAAGGAAGGCTACCAGCTGGTGCTGGAACAAACACCTTTTTATGCCGAGAGCGGCGGACAGGTGGGTGATAAGGGCTGGATATCGATCGGCGGAACGGAAGTGGCCGTGGTGGATACGAAAAAAGACAATGACCTGATCATTCATTTTACAGAAACCTTGCCAGCTGAAGTAACCGGTAAGGTGAATGCGAAAGTAGATGCGGAAAAGCGCAAAGAAACCACCCTGCATCACTCGGCCACACACTTGTTGCATGCGGCCCTGCGCGAAGTATTGGGAAATCATGTGGCCCAGAAAGGATCGTTGGTAAATGAAGAACGGTTACGTTTCGACTTCTCGCATTTCGCCAAGGTTACCGACGAAGAAATGGCCCGGATCGAAATGATTGTCAATGAAAAAATCCGGGAGAATATTCCGGTGGTTATAAAATCTTTACCCAAGGAAGAAGCCCTGAAACTGGGAGCGATGGCATTGTTTGGCGAAAAATACGGCGATGTGGTACGGGTGGTGATTATGGATCCTGCTTATTCGGTGGAGTTGTGCGGCGGTACCCATGTGGGTGCTACCGGCGAACTCGGGCTCTTTAAATTCACGGGTGAATCGGCTGTGGCTGCGGGTGTACGTCGGGTAGAAGCGGTTTGTGGCAAACAAGCTGAGTTGTTTGTGAATGAGCAACTGCAACTGATCAGCACATTGAAAGAAGCATTGAAGAATCCCAAAGACCTGCAGAAAGCGGTGGAAGCACTGCAGGCAGAAAATACCGAACTCCGGAAGCATGCGGAGGCCATGGAAGCCCGCCAGCTGGTAGGTATCCGCAATGAACTGTTGCAAAAGGATGAGATCATCAACAGTGTGAACTTCATCGGGGATATTGTGGAAGTCAGCAACCCGGATGCCTTGAAGAAATTATGTTTTGACCTGAAGAATCACTTGCGCGATCATGTGGCCGTGCTCTGCGCCAATATCGGTGGTAAGCCCTTTGTAGCGGTAGGCATGTCGGATACCGTGGTCACTGCGAAGAACCTGGATGCCGGTAAGATCATCAAGGAACTGGTGGCTCCACTGATCAAGGGCGGAGGCGGTGGTCAGAAAACACTGGCTACGGCCGGAGGCCAGCAGGTCGATAAATTGCAGGAGGTGATTGAAGCCGTGAAAAAGTTATTGTAAGCTTCAGCGGTATAACCTGAAATCGTCGTCTTCCTTGTATTTCTGTTGCTGTTTTTCCAGCTCCCTGTTCTCCTTGTAGGTACGGAGTCCCAAGAAAATAACGACCAGGCAAATACAGATGATGGAAATAGAGATAAAGTACTGCATGTAATGCTCACTTAATTGTTCAGCAAAACTCAGGGTTTCCGGCATACCAGACAATACCACTTTCAGGTTAGTAAAACTACTCTACGTTTGTATATGCACGTTATAATTGAAACAGAACGCCTGATTCTTCGCCGGTTTGAATCCGGAGAAGGGCAGTTGATTTATACCCTGAATGAGGATCCGGAAGTTACCCGGTACACCGGCGATCCGGTCCGGGACCTGGCCCATGCCAATGAGGTACTGGATCAGGTGATCCTGCCCCAGTATGCCTTGTATAACCATGGCCGCTGGGCCGTACATACCAAACCCGGGATGGAGTTTATTGGCTGGTGCGGATTAAAGTATCGTCCCGAGCGGGATGAAGTGGATCTGGGCTACCGGTTTATCAAAACCGCCTGGGGTAAGGGCTATGCTAGTGAGGCGGCGATGGCTTCTATCAACTATGGTTTTGAAAAGCTGGGACTCCGGAGGATAGTGGGACGGGCGATGCCGGGGAATATTGCTTCGTTGAAGGTGTTGGAGAAGTGCGGGATGAGGTTTGTGGGGGAGGAGGTGGTGGATGGACACCCGGCGGTAACGTATGAGTTGACAAGTTGATAAGTTTACAAGTTGACAAGGAGTGTTCTAAGAGCCCCTACTTGTCAACCTATCAACCTGTAACTTTTAAACTACTCCAAAAGTTGACAGGTTGATAAGTTAAAAAGTTGACAAGGGGTGGGCAGATGGTTGTTCACTTGAAGTTGTTGCGACTTTACCAGCAAAGACCTTTTTATCAAATTTTTAACTAGTGGATAAGGATCGACATTCAGCTGATTATTAAATGGTTGTAAGTAAACTCCGGCAATGTACCCCCTGTCAACCTTTCAACTTTTTAACTTGTCAACCGCGAAAACCCGAAACATTTCGTATTTCCAAAATTCTCTTTATATTTGATCTACGAAACCTGACGTAGTTAAAAAATAAAAACAGATTATGCGTATGAAACGATTTAAAACAATGCTGCCGGTTCTGGTGCTGGCCCTGCTTTCTCCCGTGATCCTGTTGGCACAGCCGGAGGAAAAAGTAAAGGAAAAAACAAAAGAGAAAAAAGAAGTGCAGCAGATCACGATCACCCGCAAAGGCGATAAGAAGGATAAGATCGTGGTGGAAATCAACGGGGACAAAGTCAGCATTAACGGCAAGCCGATTGAAGAATATAAAGAAGATGAAGTAAAAGTGATGCTGAATAATCTCAAAGATGTGGAGTCGCTGTCCCTGACCCGCGGTTCGCGGGGCGGCGCTATGACTTTCAATAGTAATGGGAATAACATGTTTTTTCGCAATGACGAAAGCCGGGCGATGCTGGGTGTCGGGACAAGTAATGATGAAAAAGGAGCGAGGGTTTCCGCAGTGACCAAGGAAAGTGCGGCTGAAAAAATCGGATTGAAAGAGGGAGATATCATTACCCGTATCAATGAATCAGCAATTAAAAGTCCGGATGATCTTTCTGCTGCCATTGCGAAACATAAACCCGGAGAAAAAGTAACGGTGCATTGGTTGCGTGACAATAAGGAACAAAAGGCCACAGCTGAACTGTCCCAATGGAAAGGGATGTCAAGTTTTGGTACAACCAGCCCGCTGGTCCGGGAATTCCGTTTGGAGTCTGATGGAAAGAGTCCCGCCTTTCCGGATATGCGTGAGTTACAGGAGCTGAACCGTTTCAAAGTCTTTGAAGCACCTATGGGACAAAACTGGAGCTGGAGTGGAAATGGTCCTAAACTGGGACTATCCGTTCAGGACACAGACGATGGTAAAGGAGTCAAAATAATTGAAGTGGATGATGAGAGTAATGCCGCCAAGGCCGGTCTGAAAGAAGAGGATCTGATCACCGAGATCGACGGCAAAGTGGTAAACAGTACCGATGAGACCGTTAAGATCATCAGGGAAAGCAAGGAGAAAACCTCCATTATGGTGAAACTCCTGAGAGGGGGCAAGACCATGAATATTGAAGTAAGAATGCCAAGAAAAATAAAAACAGCCGACCTGTAACAGGACTCCGCTGCGAGAGCTTAGTACTGAGGCTGTTTCAACCATATGTCCCCTTCGCTACACTCAGGGTGACATATGGTTGAGACGGCCTCTTGTATTTTACTCTCCTGTACTGCTCTAAATGGGTTATTTTTGCCCTTCTTAAAATGGAAAACAGCGGTACATACGAAATCGTCGTGGGACTGGAAGTGCATGCCCAGTTACTCACCCAAAGCAAGTTATTCTGTGGCGACTCCATTGCCTATGGGGCGGAACCCAATACTCATGTAAGTCCGATTACGCTCGGTCACCCCGGTACCTTGCCGAAGATGAACCGGCGGGCCATTGAACATGCCATTAAAATGGGACTGGCCTGTCATTGTGAAATTGAAAAGCACAATTATTTCGCCCGTAAGAATTATTTCTATCCCGACCTGCCCAAAGGCTATCAGGTATCGCAGCATACCACCCCGATCTGTAAGAACGGGTATGTGAAAATCAAAACGAATGAAGGAGAGAAAAATATACGGCTGAACCGGATCCATATGGAAGAAGATGCGGGAAAGAGTCTGCATGATGTGGATGAGCGGAATACCTGTATCGATTATAACCGGGCCGGTACCCCGCTGGTGGAAATCGTAACGGAACCGGATATCCGCAGCAGTGAGGAAGCATTTGCCTATCTCACCGAAGTCCGCAAACTCGTGCGCTACCTGGATATCTGCGATGGCAATATGGAAGAAGGCAGTCTGCGCTGCGATGCCAATATTTCCGTTCGCAAAAAAGGAGATCCCAAACTCGGTACGCGGGTTGAAGTAAAAAACCTCAACTCTATCCGCAATGTGAAAAGAGCCATTGAGGTTGAAGCGGCCCGTCTGATTGGTTTACTTGAAAATGGAGAAGTGATTCGTCAGCAGACCCGGAGTTTTGATGCCAATAAAGGAACGACCTTCTCCATCCGCGATAAGGAAGATGCCGATGATTACCGCTATTTCGCCGATCCGGATCTGACGCCTTTCCATCTTGAAGATGCTTTTATTGAATCCATCCGCGCGGCCATTCCGGTGTTGCAGGAAGAACGGATAAAAAAATACATGGCCTTACAGCTGACCGAATATGATGCTACGGTACTGACGGAGGATAAGACAATGGCGGATTATTTTGAAACCGTGATCAGTCATACCCCCAACAGCAAAGCCGCGGCCAACTGGATGCTGGGTCCGGTAAAGACCTGGCTGAATGAAAACAACCAGGAGATTGAAGGATTCCCCATTGCAGCGGAACAACTGGCTAAACTGGTACAACTCGTAGATGCAGGTAAACTCAGTTTCTCCATGGCTTCTTCCCGTTTGTTTACGGCCCTGTTGCAATCTCCGGAAAAAGATCCTGAACAGATCGCCATAGAAAATAACCTGCTGCAGCAATCTGATGCAAACGAACTGGTGCCGGTGGTTGATGCGGTGTTGGAAAAGCTGGCGGCTAAAGTGGCCGAATACAGGAAAGGGAAGAAAGGGTTGTTAGCCTTGTTTGTCGGCGAAGTGATGAAGCAGACCAAGGGCAAGGCCGATCCCAAAATGACCAATGATTTATTACTTGAACGATTAAATTCAAAAGAATGAGATTTTCAGTTATTGTGATTGCAGCCATCAGCCTGCTGACTTCCTGTAAAGGGAAAAAAGACGGGAATCAGTTTGAAGTAAAAGGAACGATCACGAATAATACCGCCCGGATGATCTACCTGGAAGAAGTACCCATGATTCCTCAGAATGGAGTCATCCGGGATTCTGCAGAGCTGGGTAAGGACGGAAAATTTAAACTGAAAACACCTTTAGCGGAGGCGAGGGTGTATAATCTCCGGCTGGACCAGAACGAGTATCCGATCGCGGCGATCATTAATGATGTGTCATCCATTAACCTGGATGCCCGTTTCAGTAAAGAGAACAGCCAGTTTGTGGAATCTTACGAAGTGAAGGGTTCGCCGGTAAGTCAGCAATTAAAAGAATTTATGACAGGTTTCAATTCCCGTTTGCAGACCATTTTTCCGCTGGCCCGCCGGGCAGACAGTCTCATGAAGCAAAACGCTCCGGATAGTTTATATGTCCCATTGAATGCGGAAGGTATGCGTATCTCCGGTGAGATGAAAACATTTACCAAAATCACGATTCAGGGCAGCAAGAATCCCGCATTATCCATAATGATACTTGGCTATTATCAAAGCATGGCCGGCAATAAAGGATTTGGTCTTCAGCCACTCAGTAATGATGAGGTAACAGGCATCGTGAATGAACTGGCCATTGCATTTCCAACACACCAGGGAGTGGCCAGTGTTAAAGCGATATTGGAAAAAGAAGTAGCGGATTCTCCGAACCTTATTGGCATGAGTGCACCGGAGATCAGTCTGCCCGATCCCTCCGGTAATACCATCAAACTGAGTTCATTCCAGGGTAAATATGTGCTGGTGGATTTCTGGGCCAGCTGGTGTGGCCCCTGCCGGATGGAAAATCCCAATGTGGTAAATGCGTATAATAAGTATAAGAATAAAAACTTCACCATCCTGGGGGTGTCGCTGGACCGGCCCGGACAAAAAGAGGCCTGGGTAAAAGCCATCATGGATGATAAACTCACCTGGCCACAGGTAAGTGATCTGGCATTCTGGAGCAGTCCGGTAGTGGCCCTTTACGGGTTCAATGGCATTCCCTTTAATGTGTTGGTGGATCCCCAGGGAAAGATCATTGCCCAATCGCTTCGTGGCGCGGCGCTGGAAGCCAAACTGGCTGAGTTGCTGAATTAACCGTTTGCAGATTCTTGCGGTAACTGAAAGACAGAATTTGTAAATTTATCAATGCGGTTTTTAGGGCTGAAACCAGCCATTACCCTTTTATTGCTGATCAATTTTTTTTCTGCTTCCGGCGGACAGTTTGCCGGCGGGCAGATCAGTTACCGGTTTATCAACCGTTTCGGTAATGAGTATGTATATGAACTCACGCTGAAGTTGTACCGGGATTGTTTTACTGAAGCGGATCTGAATGATCCCGTGATCAGTATGATCAACTCCACCGACCTCACCCGCAATATTCATCCGCAGATCTATCGCGAGTATATCATGACGAATCCGGTTGTCCGGGTGCTTCCCTATTCTTCGAAGACGTATTGTTCTGTTAATGACCCGACCTTCTGTATCGAAGAAAGAACCTATACGCAGCAGGTGGGCTTGCCCTATAGTCCGGAGGGATTTACCTTTTACTATACGATTTGCTGTCGCAACGGCTTAGGTAATCTTCAGAGCGATGCGGGGAATGGCGGCATCGAAATGGTCAACTCCATCCCGGTGGGTGGACAGGCATTGACTTATGTCACTTATATCCCTTCGCATGATAGTGTGGACGTGAACAGCAGTCCGGCCAGTCTGAATGACTCGGTGATTTATGCCTGTAAAGGGAAACCGCTACAGTATCAATTTCAATTCAGTGATCCGGATGGTGATTCTGTCGTAGTAAGGCCGGCTCCATCCTATATGAAAGTGAATGCAGCTACCACCAGTTTTTTCCCGATCTTTTTCAGAAACGGATTTACGGAAACGAATCCGGCAGGTGGAGCTCCTCCCATGACGCTGGATGAAAAGGGGAATTTTAGTGGTACGCCGGATCGTACCGGTGCCTTTGCCCTGGCCATGGTAATGGAGGAATACCGGAATGGGAAACTGATCAATACGAGTCGTAAGGATTACCAGGTGAATGTATATGATTGCGAAATACGAAAGCCCGATGCAATCATCAACTGTAATGATAATATTGCGGGCTTCCTGCATACCAATAATGCGGTGAATAGTTATCACTGGGATTTCGGCGTACCTTCTATCCTGAACGATACCTCCATCATACAACATCCGATTTATTTATATCCGCAACAGGGCACGTTTCAGGTCCGCTTAAGAGTTACCAACCCGGCCGGATGTTCCGATTCCGTATTCAGTACGGCAAAAATTTATCCTGGCGGGTTGCAGGTGAATTTTGACTGGAGTGGTCAGGCTTGTAAGGACCAGCCATTGCAGTTGAATGACCGCACGGTATCTGTTGCCGGTTCTTTACCGGTTACCTGGACCTGGCGCGAATTACATAATAACCGGGTGATCGGAACCGGTCCCTCCATTACGTATACACATCCGGTCTCAGGCACCATGCCTTATCCCCTGGCATTGCGGCTGACCGTGCAATCGGATCTGGGATGTAAAGACTCGGTGGCAAAAGATATTCTGATTTATGAATCCGTAAAAGCCGATGCCGGTCCGGACCGGGTTCTTCCAATCGGGCAATCGTATCAACTGATTGGCAACAGCAGTACGGGTCCGAATCTGTTGTATAGCTGGTCACCGGCCACCGGACTGAACGACCCCTTTATCATGCATCCGACTGTATCGGGTGATCAGAATATAGAATACATGCTAACCGTCGCTAATGAAGTGGGTTGTTCAGACAAGGACTCGGTGAAGATCAGTTTCATGAAAGGCCCGGCTGTATATGTGGCTTCTGCATTTACCCCCAATGGCGATGGATTAAATGACATGCTATCCTTTTCCCCGGTAGGCGTGGAAGAGATCCGGTTTGAAATTTTTAACCGTTGGGGTCAACGGATATTTCTTTCCACCGATCCGGCAAAAGGCTGGGATGGAAGAGTAAAAGGAATACTGCAGGATACGGGTGTGTTTATCTGGTCAGCGAAAGGGAAAGGGTTTAATGGATTGCCATTGGTGAGTAGGGGGACGGTGACGCTGATAAGGTAGGTGTTAGCTGTTCGCTGTTTGCTGTTAGGAAACAGCCCGTTGAACTAGTTAGTAGTTAGTAGTCGGGAGTTAGTAGTCAACAGCCCATCCTTAGATAGAATTGTCTTTATCCGTGTTTATCTGTGCTATCCGTGGCCTGTATTTTTTTTCGTGACCTTTTGTGTCAATTCGTGGCCAACCTTTTTTTGCCGCAGGCAAATCCTTGGCCCCTTTGCCGAAGGCAAAAAAAAGCGGCCCCGTAAATCGGGGCCGCTTTCAGTATGATAATCCGGGGTTAATTAGTAACCAGGATTCTGATCGTAGTTGGCGTTCTGCTGAATTTCAGACAGCGGAACCGGCCACAGGAAGCGGAAGTTGGAATAAGCCAAGGCAGGTACTGAGCGGGTGAACGTAGCACCGGCACAGTTGAACATAGCGGCAGTAGCACCACCAGAACCTACTTTGGAAGGTACACCACCACCGGCAATCGGCGCAAAGTTAGCGTCGTTGGCCAGGCGGGAGATATCACCCCATCTTTTTCCTTCTGCCAGGAATTCCACCCTTCTTTCAAAAAGGATAGCGGCAATCAGTGCGTTTTTATCGGCAAAACTGGAAGCAGTAAACTGATCAGCCACATTGGTGACCGCCCGGTTTCTGATAGCATTCAGTAAAGCCAGTCCGCGGGCAGATACAGAAGTGCCAGCCGCATTTCTTGCTTCTGCTTCAGCCAGCATCAGGATGACTTCTGCATAACGGATCATGGGAGCCGGGTCAGAAGAGTTGGCATAGTCACGGTATTTTACAGTGAACACCGCATTAACAGGAGATCCGCTGGTTCTGTATAAAACAGAACGGCGAAGATCGTCGCACAACCAGGCAGGATCACTCCAGATCACCGGGCTAATACGAACCAGTCCCCTTGCACCTAAAGCCGGGTCGCCTAACATTTGGGGTAAGGCGCCATTTACTCCGGGGTTATCGGTAGCGTCGTTACGGATAGAGAAGATGCTTTCATTGGAAGTGGTGGTACTGAATGAACCATCTACGGTGGCATTCAAAGCCCATCCGCCGATCGGGCTGACAAAAGGAGCAGCAGCCGGAACCAGCTTATTTCCTTCAGTGATCACACCGGTCCAGTCACCCATATGCATTTTCACCCGCATTTTCAGGGCGATAGCAGCAGCTTTGGATACACGGAAAGTTTTGATCGCAACACCAGATGTGTTAACTACAGGAGTTGCCGGGAGATTTGTTTCTGCGAAATCGAGGTCAGCCAGAATTTTGGCATAGGTGTCAGAAACCTTAACCGTTGAACGTTTGATGGCTTTCGCTGCATCAGCAGTAGCGGCATCTTTCACAGCGAAATCACGGTAGATGATTCCCATGGCTGTTCCGTTATTCTGTGTATAGGGGTATGACAAATTAAGCACGAGCTCATGATGACCCATGGCACGGAGAAAACGGCATTCTGCCTCATATTGAGTGGCAGTAGCTGCGGAAATGATTCCTTTTGATCCGGCGCCTTTTACCCCATCTATTACCAGGTTTGCTTTGTTCACCATCGCATAGATGGTTTCAAACATAAACTGATTATTGGGAGAAGCGTTATTGTACGTGGCTTCATAGGTGATCTGGAAGAAGGCCGCCTGGTTCAGCATGTCTTCACCCCGCATATCACCTTGCTCAATCGCGGCTGCTCCAAAAGGATAACCCCTGACGGCACCACCCAGATAGAAACCGGACTGGCAGGCATCATAAACCCCATACATAGATAACTGGCAGGCATCCGCATTAGCGAAAGCCGACTCATCTGATTGCTGTGAAAAAGACTGGAGTTCCAGTACTTTTTTCTGACAGGCACTCATCAGCAAAGTACCCG
The DNA here is from genome assembly GCA_035439525.1 of Chitinophagaceae bacterium. Lineage (GTDB taxonomy): Bacteria > Bacteroidota > Bacteroidia > Chitinophagales > Chitinophagaceae > JJ008. The sequence goes on along the minus strand of DAORKK010000013.1, from coordinate 17,976 downwards.
CTATTAAAATGGTTGAAATTATTTTTACTCGCATTGTATTCAGTTTTTTCGGTTATGATTTAGAAACCAATATTAACGCCAAAGGAAATTGTTCTGGCCGGAGGAATGGTATTATAGTCCAGTCCTCTTTCATCAATATTGTCAGGATCAATTCCGGTATAATCCGTGATCACGAAGAGATTCTGTGCCTGTAACAGGAAACGGAATGATTTCACAGAATTCTTGAACAGACGTCCCAGCAGTGCTGAAGGTACATCGTAATTCACGGACAGGTTATCCATCCGGAAGAAATCACCTTTCTCGATAAAGCGGGTGGAAGCCTGCTGGTTCAGGTTGGTGAAGTTATCCCGGTTGTACCACAGACGGGGTACATTGGTTACATCACCGGGCTTCTGCCAACGTTGCAGGATTTCAGTACCGTTGTTCATGAAGCCCTGGTTCAGCAGGGATTCCTGGCGGGTGATATTCATGATCTTGTTACCACCGGAGAAACGGAATAACATATCGACAGTGAATTGTTTCACTTTAATCGTATTAGTGATACCACCGAAATAGGTCGGCAGGGCACTTCCAAGGATCTGGCGATCAGTACTGGCCAGGCTTCCTGCACTACCAGCGGTAGCACTGTTCAGGTCAGCAACAGAGAAATAAGAGGAGTTGGTGATATTACCCATCAGGAGGGTACCATCCGCTTTGCGGTAAACGGGGTTACCGTTGGATGAGTTAACACCTACATACTGATAGCCATAAAGGGCATTGATCGGCTGACCTACGCGGTGAACATTGTAGTTACCAGTACCATTCGATACCACGATATCATTTCCACCTGGCAGACTCAGCACTTTATTTTTCTGACTGGTGTAGTTGAATCCGAGATCCCAGTTGAAATCACGTTTGCGTACAACCGCGAAATTCAGGGCGAGCTCAAATCCTTTGTTTTCCATATCGCCGATATTCTGGAAAATCTGGTTGCCCGGAACACCCAGTGACGGAGGTTGGGGAACACCGAATACCAGGCCGTTGTTCTTGTTTTTGAAATAGTCGAATACCAGGGTGATCCGGTCTTTGGCGAAGCCCATATCAAAACCAAAGTCGATTTTCTCATTGGTTTCCCACTGCAGGGCTGAGTTGCCAGACTGTGATGCGGAAATACCACTGATCGCTCCATAAGGAGAAAGACCATACAGGTTCAGGTAGGGGAAGTTACCGCCGGTAATATTCGCGTTACCTACTTTCGCCCATGAGGCACGTACTTTAAAGTCATTGATGACTTTACCTAAACCTGAATTAGCCCAAAAATCTTCCTGGGCGACTCTCCAGCCAACAGAACCTCCGGGAAAATTACCAAAGCGCTGATCTTTGGCAAACTTTGATAAACCATCCCGACGGAAACTGACCTGGAAGAAGTATTTGCTCTTGTAGTCATAATTCAGACGACCAAAATAGGAGAAAATACCAGGGCCTTCTGAATATCCACCACCAGATAACTGGGTAACATAACTGCCGCTGATCACATTCTGTTGTTGGAAGAAGGGGTCAGCCAGGTTGGTTCCTGAAGCAGAGAAGCTGTTGCTTTCCTGGTTCTGGGCTTCGATACCTACAGTTGCATTCACATTATGTTTGCCAAAGGTTTTGTTGGCATTGATATATTCCTGTGCGGTCCAGCGCATGGTATTGGCTGCCTGGTTACTCACACGTCCCAGTACACTGCGGCCGTCACCATGCTTGGCATCCTGACGGAAGAATTCATCCAGTGTGATATAATCAATTCCGATTTTGACTGTGTTGGTCAACCAGCTGGCCGGTTTAATTTCAATGGCGAAATTGTCAATTACGCGGTGCTTTTTAGACCGGAATTTATTTTTAGCCAGCACATAGCCAATGTTTACATAGTTGTTCTCAATGGTTCTGGTATTGGCATCTCTTCCAAGCGCAGCTCCGTCAGGGGTGATATTGAAATTATCAAACTGCGGAAGAGCCGTATTCATCAAACGCACATTGGGTAAAGCCCTCAGTGCTGCTGCAATGCTTCCGGAAAGGGCATTACCACCATTATTCTGGTCTTTGTCAAAACCACGGGAAAGGGTGATGAAGTTGGTAATCTTGAGCCATTTGTTCACTTTGTGTTCAAAGTTGGCGCGAACGTTATAGTTCTCCGTAGTATTTGTTTTTACCAGCCCTTCCTGGTAACGGTAGTTGAATGACAGGTAGTAGGTAGTACGATCGTTACCACCATCCAGTGCCAGGTTATGGGTGCTGGATTGTGAAGTCGGGCGGAATACCACATCCTGCCAGTCGGTATTGGTGTTTTCACTGTTCATGAAAGCGCCGTTGGCGAGACTTGCTGCAGACAGTTTGGCGTTTGCAATGGTCACGAATTCCTGTGCATTCAGCAGGTCAAAACGATTCATCGGTTTGGAAAAACCAAACGTGGAACTATAGCTGAAATTCTGACGACCAGCCTTACCTTTTTTAGTGGTGATCATGATCACCCCGTTGGAGGCCTGCGAACCGTAGATCGCAGTGGCACTACCGTCTTTGAGTACATCAATGGACTCAATGTCAGCCGGGTTGATATTGGCCAGCAGGTTATCATTGGTGAATCCGGCAAAACCACCGGAGAAAGTGGGGATACCATCCAATACAATCAGCGGACCACGACCTCCACTGATGGAGTTCACACCACGGATACGGATACGGGGCGGTTCATTTACCAGACCACTGGGGTTGGTAACCAACACACCCGGAGTACGTCCACCCAGTTGTTTGTCGATACTGGGACTTACCAGCGGAGCAATATTAGTCGGGTCAATCTTTCCGATTGCGGCAGTGGCTTCTTTTTTACGTTGTGTACCATAACCCACTACTACTACTTCCTGCATGGTCTTATCCTCTTTCAATAATGTCGCATCAATTGAAGTCTTACCGCCGATACTGACCTCTACTGTAAGCATATCTACAGAAGAAAATACAAGTGTGCGTCCATTCGCAGGAACGTTGAGCGAGTAAGTACCGTCGGCTTTAGTAGACGTACCGACTGTTGTTCCTTTAACAAGCACTGATATATTGGCAAGGGGAGCGCCATTATCATCAGTGACCTTACCGGTAATGGTTCGTTGCGCCATTGCCTGGGTGGCAAAGAACACAACCCCCATAAGGAGTAGATACAGTTTTCTCATGTGCATTTTTGTTTTAGTATATAATTGAAATCCAAGCCACCTGGCCCTTCGAAGGATCAAGGGGGCTTGAAATTAAAGAACCTTACAGGAATAACACAAAAAACAGGGGACTTTTTGAACCTTTGTTTTTCAGTCCGGACCATCCAGGGTCCCCGGGACCATTCTCCCGCCAACTCTTTGACAATTAACCTAAATTAATTGCTGCACTTACAGGGCATTAAAAGCCTGCAGTCCTGCCGTAAAAGTAATGAAATCGTCTATTTCTTAACCCGAATAAAAGAAATAAGAATGGCCGGCAAAAGTACCAGATTGGTAAGAGTAGCGGTGACCAGGGTCAGGGAGGTTAACCAGCCCAATGCCTTGGTACCCCCAAACTCACTGAAATAAAAGATCACAAAACCGGCAATCAGTACCAGTGATGTGTAGATAATACTGATTCCCGTACTATGGATGGTTTCAATAACGGTCTTGGTCAGATCGTAGTTTTGTGCGGGCAATTCTTGCTTATAATTAATTAAAAATCTGATAGTTACGTCGATCGCAATCCCTAAGGCCACACTGAAAACCAAGACGGTGGAGGGCTTCAGTGGTACTCCCACCCAGCCCATCACCCCGGCAGTGATCATTAGTGGAATGATGTTCGGAATCAGGGAACAGATCAGGATCCGGAAGGACCGGAATAAATACAGCATACAGGCGGCGATCAGCAGGAAGGCCCAGAAAATACTATCCTTTAAGCCGCTGATAATAAACCGGCTACCTTCGAGGAAGGTCACACTGGTACCCGTCAGCTGGATATCGAACCGGCGCTTTCCCCAGGTGGAGTCCTCTTTATTGGCTTCACGGGTTGCCGCATCAGCGGTCAGGGCTTCCACACTGTCTGCATTAAAGATTTTTTCGGCCATCTCCTGTATACTGTCAAGCATGCCGGGTAACCGGGCACTGCCGATATCGGCCATATTCACACTGATCCGGGCCCGCTGTTTGGTGCTGTCCATAAAACTGTTCACCAGGGTGGCCAGTGAACTTTTACTGCCGGTTGTGTCTCCTTTAAAACTGAGGTACTGGGACAGGGCCACCAAGTCATTACTGGAAGGCATGTTATAGTTGGCCGGATCTCCATCGAAGAAGGCCTGTTTAGCAAATTTTAATCCTTCGGCCAGGCTCAGCGGCCGGGCGATATCCGGAATATTGGCCAGGAAACGGGAGAACGTATCAATTTTTTCCAGGTTAGCCGGATTGCGGACCACCCCCTGTTTCCTTTTGGTATCCACCACTACTTCCAGGGGCATGATGCCTTTAAAATTCTTTTCAAAAAACTTCAGGTCCGTATAGATCTTATCCGATTTTGGCAGATCATCCACAATGAAACCTTCGCTTTTCAGGCGGTAAATGCCAAACAACGAAACTATGACCAGGGCCGTAGTAATGCCATAAATCAGGCGGCGGTGGTTCAGGGACCATCTTTCGAGACGATCCAGCCAACGGTTCAGCCGTGGATTATCGAGGTATTTGGTATGCCTGGTTTTCGGAGCTGGTAAAAAACTTAATGCGGCCGGAATCAGGATCAGGGAAATCAGAAACAAGGCCATGATATTAATACCCGCGACAACCCCGAATTCTTTGAGGATCTGGCTCTGGGTCAGGGCAAATACGGCAAAGCCGATGGCCGCCGCTACATTGCAAAACAGGGTCACGATTCCCATTTTGTCCACCATTGCCACCAGGGATTGCCGTTTATCTCCGGACTGGTTCCAGGACACATGGAATTTATTGAGAAAATAAATACAGTTGGGTATCCCGATCACCACCACCAGCGGGGGGATCAGGGCGGTGAGCAGGCTGATCCGGTAACCGAGCAGTTCAATGGTTCCCATACTCCAGACCACCCCGATACCAACAACCAGCAGGGAAAGTATGGTGGCACTGATGGAGCGGAAAAACAAAAGCAGGATCAGGGCGGATAAGGCAATCGACGCAATCAGGAAAAAACGCATTTCTTCCTGCAGCATAATAGCGATCTCAGTCCGGATATAAGGAAGACCGCTTTTATAGATGGTCAGGTTTTGTGCCTCACCAAAAGCATCGGTCACTTTGTTTATTTCTTTTACCACGCCTTCCCTTGCTTTGGAAGCCATCAGGTCTTTATTTACCCGCAGTCCCATCAGCCAGGCATTGGTAGATGGATTATACATCAATCCCTCATAGAAAGGGAGGCTGCGGAAAAGTGCAGCAGAACTGTCAATCTCAGCCTGGGTAAGCGTTCGGTCCGGGAACAGGGGAACCGCTTTAAATTTTTCGGCATCCGGTTGCTTGACCAGGTTCACCGCGGTAGGTACGGCCAGTACATCTTCAATCCCTTTTACTTTTTTCAGATCGCGCAGCAGCTGGTAATAGGCATTAAACTTTTTTTCATTAAAAAACTGATCCGTCTGTATCCCGATCACCAGCAGGTTACCATCGTCGCCGAATTTTTTCCTGAATTCCTGGTAGGCTTTGTATTTGGGATTATCGAGCGGGATGGCGCGGGTAAAATCATAACTTAACTGGACTTTGCTGGCATGATAGCCCATAAAACCGGTCAGGACCAGTAAAAGAACCAGTAGCGCAATACGATATTGGAGAATAAATTGTCCGAGCCGGTACCACATAAATGTTTCAGGGATTGTGAGGCTGCAAAGAAAGGCAAAAAAGCCCAATAGGAACATGACTGATTGTGATACTTTTGAGGGGTGAGAACCCGTTTCATCCTTTGTTTTTTACTGGCCGGACTGTTTACAGCCGCACAGGATCAGCTGGTACCTGTGGGGCAATGGCGGGAACACCTGCCGTATAACAGTGCCATAGACCTGGCAGCAGGTAATACGCGTATTTTCTGTGCCACTCCTTACAGCCTTTTTTCAGTTACTTACACTGATGCACAAACCGAGCGGTTCAGCCGGGTTACCGGATTGAGTGAAACCGGTGTAAGCACAATCTGCATGAACGAAGACCGGGATAAACTCCTGGTGGCTTATACGAACAGCAACCTGGATATCCTTCAGCTCAACCGGGTTTATAATATTCCGGATATTAAGCGGGATAATATACCCGGTGATAAATCAATCTATCGCATTTATGCATTGCAGGATAAATTTTACCTCGCTTCCGGACTCGGTGTGATCGTGGTCGATGCAAACCGTTATGAGATCAGCGATACCTGGATGATTGGAAACGGGGGCAATCCGGTTAAAGTCACCGGTATCTCCAGCGATGCTGCTTTTTTTTATGCGGCCACGACAGAAGGCTTGAAAAAAGCCGCAATCGGAACGACCGATCCGGCTGATTACCGGAACTGGCAAACAATACCAGGTACATTGGGTATTCAGCAGGTATTGAATCTTTCCGGCACTATGGTTTTACAGAAAAACGACTCCCTGTTTATACAAAATGGAAATAACTGGAACCTGTTTTACCAGGATGGCTGGCCCCTGGTGAACGTGGAAGTCAGCGAAAACAAACTGTTGCTTTGTGAACGACAAACGACCGGGATCAGCCGGGTGGTGATTCTCGATCCCGGAGGTACAGTTAACCGTGTACTGGATAATACCGGGGCCGTGTCTTTCCCCCGGAAAGCGCTGTTAGTCAATAATGAGCCCTGGGTGGCGGATCAGTTTGCCGGACTTTCCCGGGTAGCTAACAGCAACGCCTATGCGAATTATAGTCCGGGTTCCCCGCAGGCCGTTGGCGGTGGCGAAATGCTGGTGGCGGACAAGGTTTTTTATGCAACGGCAGGGGCGGTTAATGATGCCTGGAATTACCAGTATAACGGGGATGGTATTTTTATATTGAAAGAAGGGAACTGGACCAATATCAACCGCTATCGTTATCCGGCCATTGATACGCTGCTGGATTTTATCAGCCTGGCCTATGATAAGCGGGATGCGAGTATCTGGGCCGGCTCGTATGGAGGAGGATTACTTCACCTGAAAGAAGGTCCCGCATTTACTATTTACAAACAGGGCTATCTCGAAGCCACGGTCGGTGATCCGGGCAGTTACCGCGTGGCCGGTCTCTGTTTTGATACGGAACAAAATTTGTGGGTATCGAATTTCGGGGCACCGCAACCTTTGCGGGTTTTAAAAGCGGATGGCAGCTGGAAAAACTTTTCCATTCCATTTGCGCTTTTTGAAAATGCAATAGCACAGATTATCGTGGATGATAATGGGTATAAATGGATGGTGTCTCCATTGGGAAACGGATTGATCGTATTTGATCATGGCAATTCAATAGACAATACCGGGGATGACCGCTGGCGGAAGCTGGGCCAGAATGCCGGTAATGGAAATCTGCCTTCCTCTAATGTAACCTGCCTGGCAAAGGATAAGAGCGGGTTTATCTGGGTGGGTACTACGGATGGGGTGGCCGTATTTCAATGTCCTGGCCAATTATTTTCTACGGGCTGTGATGCTTACTGGCCCATAGTACCCAATGGCAATTTTGCCGGCTACCTTTTTAAAGGCGAGGAAGTAAGAAGTTTAGCGGTGGATGGTGCTGACCGGAAATGGGTGGCCACGAAAAACGGGGTATTCCTGGTGGATGCAGCGGGAGAGAAAGTACTGGCCCGTTTTACCGAAACCAACAGCCCATTGCTCAGTAATGAAGTGAATAAAATTGCGATCGATGGAAAAACGGGGGAAGTCTTTTTCGCCACATTGAAAGGAATCTGTTCATTCAGAGGAGATGCGACGGAAGGGGGAATTACCAATGAAGATGTATTGGTGTTTCCTAACCCGGTTCCTCCGGGATACAGTGGTACTATTGCTATCCGTGGATTAGTGAATAATGCCATTGTCAAGATCACGGAACTGGATGGTAAGCTAGTGTATCAGACAAGAGCGTTGGGTGGACAAGCCAACTGGGATGGGAAGAATTACCGGGGTCAACGGATTTCGAGCGGGGTTTACCTGGTGCTGGTACAGGCGGAAGGCGGGAAGGAAAGGGCAGCCGCAAAAATATTTTTTATCAATCGCTGATGGCCGATAAACTGCATAAAACAAAGGGGCTGGTGCTGCGTACTGTAAAATACGGGGAGACCAGTATCATCGTGACCATCTTCACCGAACTTTTCGGCGTACAGACTTACCTGGTCAATGGCGTGCGGAGCTCTTCTAAAAAAGGCGCTGGTAAAGCGGGGTTATTTCAACCGGCTGCCCTGCTTGACCTCGTCGTGTACCACAATGAACTGAAACAGCTCAACCGCATAAAAGAGTACCGCTGGTCCCGGCTCTACCAGCATATTTATTCGGATGTACCGAAAAATGCGGTGGCTTTGTTTATGGTGGAACTGCTGACCAAATGCCTGCGGCAACCCGAAGGCAATCCGGATTTATTTCAGTTCACGGAGGATTGTTTTCTGCACCTGGATCAAAGTCAGGGTGCGGTAATGGCCAACCTGCCTTTATTTTTTGCTTTGCACCTGCCGGTACATTTTGGTTTCCGGATGACGGATAACCACAGTGAGGAGGACGTGTACCTGGATTTAAAAGAGGGGCAGTTTTCAGCCGAACATCCGGGACATCCGTATATCCTGGAAGGGCAACAGGCCGCGGTAACCTCTCAATTATTAAAAGTCATGCAACCGGAAGAACTGGACCAGATCCGGCTGCATCATGATTTCAGACGATTGTTACTTCACCAGCTGGAATTGTATTATGCGCTGCATATACAGGACTTCGGCACGATGAAGACGCTGCCGGTGTTAAGGGAGGTGCTTGGGTGATTGTGTCGGGAAGAATTCTTATAGTACAAATAGAGGTTTAAAGAAGAAATGAGTAATGAGTAGCCCGGGAAGAGGTTTTTTATGACAGGAAGAGATTTATAGAGGAAATGAGTAATGAGTGATGAGTAATGAGTAGCTCGGGAAGAGGTATTTTATTATAGGTA
>DAORKK010000013.1:0-8772 GCA_035439525.1 Chitinophagaceae bacterium | reverse complement strand
GAGTAATGAGTGATGAGTAATGAGTAGCTCGGGAAGAGGTATTTTATTATAGGTAGAGATTTAAAGAAGAAATGAGTAATGAGTAATCAGTAATGAGCCTGCCTGCCGGCAAAGGCAGGTAGCTGAGCGATTTTTACAATATCATTGTACACCCCGCTTTGCGAAAAGTACCAATACAATAACGATTTTCCCCAATACTCATTACTCATTACTGATTACTCATTATTGATTGCTCATTTGCATGCTGGCCGAGTTACTAAAATCAGCTTCCATTCGGACCAATCCCGGGGATGTGCCCTTTGTGAAACTTCCCAGCTGATCATTCCATCCAAAAGCTTGTGCACCATTTCGGGTGGCCCATTGCAGGAGCGTGGCATCCGGAATATGCGGGAAATACTTTTTGACAGCCTCCATTTCTTTGGCAATACTCAGTTGCCAGTTACTACTGTAACTATCTGTACCCAGCACAATATCACACTGATGCTTCATCAACAGGTCGACAGGTGGTACTTTATTTTCAATATACAGATTGGCATTGATACAAAGACAATAGACCAGTTTCAGTCCGTTGCTTGCGGCATATTCATTTGCCCATATAATATCTTCTTCAGGCATGAAGGTATTATGGATCAGGAAAATGGTTTGACCGTTGGTGAAATAAGGTAATACGGAGCGGATACTGCTTTTGCCGGTTACAGGGAAAGGGGACTGGTTCATCCCGAAGATTTTAAAAAAACGCAGGTAGTCACCTTCTCCGGTTTTATAGAGATCATCTTCGGCCGGATGTTCCTGGTTGTGCATGGAAATCACCTGTCCGGCTGTTGCTTCATTGATCATCCGGAAAGTATCCGGTGAAATACTGTAAGGTGCATGGGGAACCAGGGAAGTACGGTGTGCAACCGGGCAGTCTTTCAATGCTTCTTTCATTGCTTCGGCGACCCGGTTGTAGTGTGCGAAATTTTCGGTGGCTTTTTCATCGGTGAAACTCAACACCTCCACAAAATTCTGCCAGCGGATCCGGCTCCTGCTTTTCACGACGGCTGTATCGGGGGTATTTCCAATATCCCCGACGGCTACAATACCATTCGCTTCCATTTCCTTTTCTGCCCGGATGATTTCCGCATCTATCAGTTCGCGGGCAAAACCCCGTTTGGTGACTACGGAACAGAGAAAATCAATAAGACCGGTATGCGGAGGGATTACATTTTTCAGGTGACTCAATTCAAGGTGGCAGTGGCTGTTGATCAGACCCGGACAAAGAATGCCGGATACCTGTTCAGTATTTTCGCCTGCTTCACTTTCCGGTACAATCGCTTCCACTTTCCCTTTTTCATCGGTGATCAGTATTTCTCCTTCGCGGAATCGGTCGCCATCAAAAAGACGGTCAGCCTTGAATTTTCGGTAAGCCATGCCGCAAAATTGCCAAATCCGATTTCCAATTCCCAAAAAATTATTCTTGTTACCTTTGCCCTCCTTTATAAATAAACCGGATTTACCGGCACAGTGCACCCAATTATGTTAGACAGATTAGAAGCGATAAAAGCCCGTTTTGACCAGTTAGGCGTCGCCCTGACCAATCCGGAGATTGTGAGCAATAACAAGAAGTTTGCGGAAACCAGCAAGGAATACCGCAGCCTGGAAAAGATCGTGCAGGCCTATTTAGAATACCGGAAGATCCTGGATGATATCGAATTTTATAAGGAGGCCCTGGCCGGGAATGATGAGGAAATGCGGGAGCTGGCCAAGATGGAAATGCCGGTGATGGAAGAAAATAAAGTAAAAGCAGAAGCGGATATCCGTCAGCTGCTGATACCGAAAGACCCCCAGGATGAAAAGAATGCCATCCTGGAGATCAGGGCAGGAACGGGTGGTGACGAAGCCAGTCTTTTTGCGGGTGATCTTTTACGTATGTATGTCCGCTATTGCGAACGCAGGGGATGGAAGACGGCCATTCTGAGTGAAAATGAAGGAACGGTAGGCGGTTATAAAGAAGTGCAGCTGGAAGTAACCGGTGATGATGTATATGGAACCCTGAAATTTGAAAGCGGGGTACACCGGGTACAACGGGTACCTGATACAGAAGGTTCCGGCCGTGTACATACTTCCGCCGCTACAGTTGCCGTAATGCCTGAAGCCGAGGAAGTGGATTTTGAACTGAATCCGGCAGATGTCAAAATGGAAACGGCCCGGAGTGGGGGTGCGGGTGGTCAGAATGTAAATAAAGTAGAGACCAAGGTCATGCTGACGCATATTCCCACAGGTACAGTGGTGATCTGCCAGACCGAACGCTCGCAGTTGGGTAACCGCGAGAAAGCCATGGGGATGATGCGGACGAAATTATATGAAGAGCAGGTACGCAAGCAGGAAGATGAAATTGCCCGACACCGGAAGAGCCTGGTGAGCACCGGAGATCGTAGTGCCAAGATCCGCACCTATAATTTTCCACAGGGACGGGTAACCGACCATCGGATCGGATTAACTTTATATAATCTGGATGCCGTGCTCAATGGCGATATCCAGGAGCTCATCGGGGCCCTTCAATTTGCGGAGAATTCGGAAAAGTTAACAAAGCAGAATTAGGATGATCCGTGTAGCATTGCCTTCGGCAAAAAAGGTAGCCACGAATGTGCACTAAAGTGCACGAAAATACAGGGCCACGGATGACACAGACCTGCCTTTGCCGGCCGGCAGGTTTACACGGATCAAGATATATTTTTTCAGGAGGGGCTGTTTCCTGACAGCCGACACCTGACACCCGACAGCTAACAACGAACACCTAACACCAAACACCTATAATATGCTTGAACAATTAATGGACCTTGTCAAGAATTTCGGAAAAGATACGGTAGTGGAAAATCCCGAAATACCGAATGAACAAAACACTGAAGTGCTCACGGATGCCACCAAAACCATCACCAGTGGTTTTCAGAATGTACTCGCCGGCGGCGGCCTGGAGAATATTATGGACCTTTTTAAAGGGGGCGGCACTTCCGGTGGATCAGGTGCATCCGGTTTATTAAAAAATCCGATGGTCACCATGATGGTGGGACATTTTATCAGCAAACTGGTGGGTAAATACAATATGACACCCGCTTCTGCGAGTTCTGTAGCTAATAATCTTATTCCCAATGTGCTGAACGGTATGATCACCGAGACCAATAATCCGGCTAATCCCGGCTTTACACTCGATGGACTTATTGGTTCCCTTACAGGAGGAAATGGAGGCGGCTCCCAGTTACAGGATATCCTGAGTCAGTTTACCGGTGGCGGTTCTGCTTCGGGAGGCAATGGCGGAGGATTTGACTTACAGGACCTTATCGGCAATTTCACCCGCAAAGCCCAGGATAATTTCCAGCCTTCCGGCGATACGGGCGGCGGCGGATTAATGGATATGATCAAAGGTTTCTTATCGAAATAAGCGAAACTCCTTATAGAATTAAGCTATTCTTAACCGGGTAGCTTTTTTTTGGCTCAATTTGGCACGAAATTTACATTAGAATAGTCAGCAAGTGAATGTCTGTTCTTTGTCAGCTGATTGTCAGGTTATTTAGGGAAACAATCCGTTATAAACTAACAAGTGTTTTTTGTTGTTTATGCAATAAGTAAGGTGATTGCATCGTATTAGTGAAGTGAAACCTGGAAAATGTACGTTGCGGATCTGAAGTGATTTTACGGATTGTGTTCTTTTAAACTTTCATTAACAGCAACATTCATACTACAGGCAGTACATTTGCGTTATAGATATAGAAATTAAGAACTCATTATAAAGACAGTCAATTTTCTCATAAGCAGTTAGTTTTGGTTGCGACCCCTGTTTCCACAGGGGTCTATTTTTTTATATATATCCTGCTGCTGTACAGGTAGCCAATAATCGCACCGGCTGAATCCGCTATAATATCACCTCCATCAAAGGAGCGGTTGGCCACCAGGTGTTTTTGTACAAACTCCATTCCTACACCATAAGCAATTGCCAGTAATAAGATCCAACGGAATATACCGGCCAGTTTTTGTTTATTGACCACTTTTTTTTGCATACCCCAGCACCAGCTGAGCACCAGTAAACAGATCAATCCGATATGCACCCATTTATCAAACCAGATCTTATCCAGCCAGTCTTCTTTTGGAAAGGAGGAACCCGGGAGTGTGAAAAGAATCGTACAAAGGATAATCCATAAAATACCCGGCAGGAGAAAGGGAATCCGCATCGTTTTACTTATTTCGGCAATATTAGCGAGTTTTTGACAGCTTTAAACATAAACAGGGAGCCCTGAAGAGCCCCCTGTTCTTAACCAACTATAGAACCAACATGACTATAGCAATAGCTGTCTGGTTATATACGTAAAGGAACAAGGGAAAGATTGGAAAAATTGAATCAGAGTTTACCCATGACATACATGTCGCCACCGGGTTTTGAAGGATCAGGACGATCCATTTTTTCCAGTGTAATGGCAAATGCCTGTGCATTGCCCACATTTTTCATCCGGACGAGTAGTTTTTTCTGACGGATATTGTATTCCATCATACCCAGGTCAACAGGTTTGCCATCAAGTAAGGCCCAGAGCTGGTATTGTTTATCCGTTGGCGGGGCCGGCAGATTATTCGCCAGCAGGAATACATCATGGGAGGCGGTATCCCAGTAAACGGTGGCAAAGGACTGAGGCGAAGCATCCATTCCTTTGAGTGAAGCCATTTTTATATTGGGGTTCTGCTGCAGTTTTCCGATTTCTGCCACCAGCCCCATAATATTTTCATTGGCTTTTTCCAGGTTGGAGGACAGTGTTTTGTTCTGGTTCATCTGGCTGATATTCCAGGTAATACTTCCGGCCAGCAACAAAACGGCGGCAGCTGCGGAATACTTCCATATGTTGGCCGATCTGCCATAGACTGGTTTAAAGGGAATGACTTTTGCCCCTTTGCCGATTTCTTGAAGGATGTTTTCTCTGATAAATGCCGGCGGCTTGGTAGTTCCGGACAGGGCTTGCTGTTCCAGGGATATTTCAAATGCAATACGGGCTTCCACCAGTTCGGGGTATTGGGAACAGTATTGCTCAAACTCCGCCCGTTCCTCCGGACCGGCCAGTCCGAGTACGTAGCTTTCAATAATGCCGCCTGATATGTATTCCTGTATATTCAATGCGTTATTGTAGTAAAGTTCTTAAATGTATTAATGCCGCCCGTATTCTTGTTTTTACCGTGCCCAGCGGAAGATCCATCGCTTTAGCGATCTCTTCATGGGTAAATCCCTGATAATAGGCCAGATCCAGCAAAACCCGCCACTCCTCCTTCAATTGTCCAATCACTTTGCTGAGTCCGCTGTCCTGTATCGCAGGTCCGGTTATAGCCCCGGCAACTTCATTACTTTCCGGCAGTGGCTGGTTTTTCCGGTTATTATTAAATCCTTTTGACCGCATTTCGTCAATGGCTGCATTCCGGGCAATATTCAGCATCCAGGTAAACAGCCTTCCTTTGGTTGGATCATAGGAATCGAAACGACGCCAGATATTAATAAAAACCGTCTGCAAAACATCATTGGCCAGTTCTTTGTCTGGCAGCACTTTATTCACGACACTGTATAGTGCCCCGGAATACTGATCATACAGGTAGGCAAATGCTTTTTCATCACGTAACCGCAATGCAGACACCAGCTCCTGTTCACTGTATGTAGTGTTGAGATTCAAATAATTGGTTAAGATACAACGAGAATGAATCGCTTTGTATCGCCTTAATATACGGGAGATTGTCCCGGTCGGATTTAGTCAACCACTGCCTGGTAACCGGCAGCGTCCAGTAATCCATCCAGGTCAGCCGGATTATTGACGGTCATTTTAACCATCCAGCCTTCACCGTATGGATCGGAATTCACCAGTTCGGGTGCATTTGTAAGTGCAGGATTAAGCTCATTGATCGTTCCGCTTACCGGCAGAAACAGGTCAGACACGGTTTTAACCGCTTCGACGGTGCCAAAAACAGCACCCGCTTCCAGCGCTTTACCAATAGTGTCAACTTCCACATATACGATATCACCCAGCTCACGTTGTGCGTATTCAGTGATGCCAATGGTGGCAGTAGTGCCGTCTAAACTGATCCATTCGTGGTCTTTGGTGTAGCGGAGATTAGCAGGGTAACTCATAATCAATGGTTTTGAGTTGCAAACCTAAGGAAAATCGGGAAAAGAAAAGGAAGCAGGCTGAAGTTACTCCGATTATTTCACCGGAATATTTATGCCGTTCATGGCAAGATTTGCGCCATTGGTCGGGAAACGCTTTTACAGACGTATAACATGCCGTTATATTTGCCATTCAATTCACAAAAACCATTAATAATGAGAAAGTTAGTATTGATTTTTTTGAGCATCATGACCTTATCCTTTTCGGTTTCCGCTCAGAAAATATCAGGTGTGGTAAAAGATGAGCAAGGGAAAGGGCTGGAGAAGACAACCATCTCCCTGCTCCGTTCAAAAGATTCGACAGTAATAAAACTGGCCGTCACAGGCAAAGACGGCAGCTTTTCCATGGAATCTGCCGGAGGCAGTTACCTGGTAAGTGCCTCACATATCGGGTATACGACCCGGTATTCAGCGGTATTTGACGCAAAATCGGATACCCGGATTCCGGAAATCATGCTGGAGAAAGCTGCGGCCAGTCTGCAGGGCGTAACCGTAACCTCACAAAAACCAATGATCGAAGTACGGGCCGACAAAACGATCCTTAATGTGGAAGGAACTATTAATGCCGTGGGCAATGACGCGCTTGAACTGATCCGCCGTAGTCCGAGTGCCATGGTGGACAAGGATGACAATATCAGCCTGGCCGGTAAAAACGGGGTGCAGGTTTATATTGATGGGAAACCTTCACCGCTTTCCGGTTCCGACCTGGCCAATTATCTGAAGAGTATGCAGTCTTCCCAGATCGAAGCCATCGAGATCATTACCAACCCTTCAGCCAAATATGAAGCCGCCGGTAATGCGGGTATTATCAATATCAAATTGAAAAAGAACAAGAGTTTTGGTACCAATGGATCCGTGAATGCCGGTTATACGCAGGGAATTTATGGAAAAGGAACCGCAGGTATAAACCTCAATCACCGGAATAAGCATGTCAACGTTTTTGGTAATTATAATTTTAATAAAGGCGATTACCTGATGACGATGAATTCGGAACGGACCCAGTTTGACACCTTGTTTTTGCAGAAGAACGAAATTCTGTTCCGCAATAACACCCATGGATTTAAAGCAGGGATGGATTACTTTATCGACAAGACCAAAACCATCGGTGTTGTGGTAAATGGCAACCTGGCCAGCAATGACCTGAATACCGCTGGTCCTATGGATTTTATTTACCTGCCTACCGGCCAGAAAGACCGGGTGCTGAAAGCCACCAATCATAATGATATGAAACGGGATAACCTCAATGCCAACCTGAATTACCGCTATGCGAAGACAGGAGGAGCTGAGCTCAACCTGGATGCGGATTATGGATTTTTCAAGATCCGTTCCAATCAGTTTCAGCCAAATTATTATTACCTGGCCAACGGAACCACGGAGACCAGCCGGGCTATTTATAACATGATCGCTCCTACGGATATCAACCTGTATTCTGTTAAGGCTGACTATGAAACCAACTACAAGGGCGGACGCCTGGGTGTTGGCGGAAAGATCGGAGTGGTGGAATCGGATAACGATTTCCAGCGCTACGATGTGTATACCAATGGCAAAGTGCTGGATACCCTGAAAAGCAACCGGTTTAAATACAAGGAGAATATCAATGCGCTGTATGTGAACTATAACAAGCAGTTAAAGAAAGGGATCATGATCCAGGCAGGTCTCCGTGCGGAGAATACGAATTCTGATGGCAACTCAACCGGTTTCAAAGAAGTGAATAATGTAATGGTGCCTTATGACTCTACCTTCAGCAGGAACTATACAGATGTATTTCCGAGTGCTGCGATCACGTTTAATAAGAACCCGATGAAGCAGTGGACTTTCTCTTATTCCCGCCGCATCGATCGTCCGGCATACCAGGACCTGAATCCATTTGAATTCAAACTGAATGAGTATTCCTTCATGAAAGGAAATACCAGACTGCAACCGCAATACACCAACAGTTTTGATATCACGCATGTATACAAATACAGGCTGACCACTAAACTGACTTACAGTCATGTAAAAGATATATTCGCGCAGATTCCGGATACCATTGACAAGACCAAGAGTTTTATGACCAAGAAGAACCTGGCAACGCAGGATGTGGTGGCGCTGAATATCAGCTATCCCTTCCAGTATAAAAAGTACAGTTTCTTTGCCTCACTGAATACGAACTATTCGCATTATGTGGCAGATTTTGGTGGCGGTGACCGGAAAGTAAACCAGGAAGTTTTTTCCCTGACTTATTTCATGCAGAACAGTTATAGTTTTGGTAAGGGCTGGACCGGTGAACTGAGCCTGCTCTATATATCGCCTTCCGTATGGCAGGGACTGATCCGTTCAGATGCCATGGGCAGTGTGGATGCCGGTGTGCAGAAAGTGATCTTTAAAGGAAAGGGCAATGTGAAACTGGCGATGAGTGATATTTTCAGAACCATGAAATGGGGAGGAGATACCGATTTTGCCGGCGTGGTGAACCGCTTTACCGGTAATGGCGAAATGCAGCAGGTAAAACTGAATTTCAGTTACCGCTTTGGTAACAGCCAGGTAAAAGCCGCCCGTCAGCGCAAGTCAGCCATCGAGGAAGAAAGAAAGAGAGCGGAAGGTGGCGGACAGCAGGGAGGAATGGG